>DUKH01000155.1:0-4026 GCA_013329415.1 Methanosarcinaceae archaeon
CCCTATGGAACGTGGGGTTAAGCTTGTGGATTCGTCTAGGTTGCTAGGGGAAATGAAGCAAGAAGCCCGCTAAATCTTTATATTTAGCGGGTAGTTCACTTGTAATTCCAACGTACTGTTAAAACAAAGTTACTTATGCCCGGTCCAGCTAATTATAAATGAAGATACAGCTACGGTGGCAGTAACAATTTCCAACGGGGGTGTTCAGGAAAGTATTCCAGAATTCCCCACAATCGCAATCCCGGGGATTGCGATACTTGGTCTGGCATTCATATTCCAGCGCAAGGAAGACTAAATCAGCCCGGAGGTCTTGAGCTTCTTATAATCAACCCAGTTGGCTCACTGGCTGCTCGACTTATCGGCTGGGTGGCCGGCTTCCGTGTCCTTCCGTGTGTTCCGTGGTTAAGGAATCGTAATCAAAAATATTTGATGTTATACTTGACTTATCCCTAAGCCCCCGGTGACCGGTTGACCTGCTCATTGGCTGGCAGCCCGGTTTCAGTCGAGCTGGTATTCCGTAACTTCCTTGCTGAGGAAGTATCCCAGAATAGTCCTTATCAGCACCACGGTCCCGAGGAGTAGCAACTCTTCCTGGGTCGGGTTCAACACGGTTTCCAGGACATCCGCTGCGATAAAAAACTCCAGTCCGAAGACGATTTTATTTGTAAGTTCTTTTCTGATATTCTGGTAGTTGTACGGCTTCCTGAAGACCTCAAGGAGGATGATCTCGGCAGTGGACCGGAGCCCTCCATAGATTATGAGAAGCGAACCCACAAAACTGAAAAACAAATTGAAAGCGTCCAGAATCAGTCCTTGAAATTCTCCTAACATTTCCCCACCACGAACTTCGAAATTCTCTGAAATTCCCCTTTCTGGGAAGTGAACGGTTTACACCTGTCCCCTTCAGGTCCCGCAACTTCTTGCTAATATTTATTCCTTTTAAATATATATTTCTTCTTACCTGAATTTTTTCAAATCAGAATTCCTGATCAGAATTCCTGATTCGAATCCTCATCGGAATGCTTTATCCTGATTCACGGAATGTCCCTGGAGAAAGAAGACATGCCTGAAACAGAGCTTGGGAAACTTGAATAAGAAAAAACTGAAGTTTCCCCCCGCGGGCTCTGCTGGACAGCGAACGCACCTTCAGCGCCTGGCTCAGGACAGGGCTTGCATCCGTGATTGCGGGGTTAGGTGTTTCCTTTTTCATGGATTCGGGCACTCATTCCTGGCTTGCCTTCCTTGTGGCTTCAATCCTTATCCTCACAGGTTCCGTTGTTTACGTGCTCGCTTTCTGGAGCTAGCAGTAGGCTTACAAACAGCTGAAAGCCGAGGACTTTTCACGGGTATCCTTCTGGGTCCCAAGCCTGCTGGTCTCTATCCTGCTGGTCTCTATCTTGCTCGTGGCTTCCGGGTTCTCGTTTTTCTTGCTTATCTGAAGGTTTCCGGGGTTCTTTTTTGCCGCTCTCCCTAAACCCCGGGCAGCCATCAACTCCCTTTTCCCATGCCCACCCACGCTCGCAAGCAGCGCGAAGCGAGCGGCTTTTTCCTGGAAATTGCATGGAAGAGGCTTGCATGGAAGAAGCATTTGCCTTCACAAATTTACCTGTGCCATCTCTTCACTCTTCCCTAATAACGGTCTGGCTTGAAGCTTAATAAGCTCGTGGAAACCTTCATTCTGTCTAATCATAAGAATTTACGCGGGGGTATCTGTACATATAAAAATGAAAAGAAGTCGCAAGGCCGATTAGAATTACAATTCTTCTTTCCTCTTCATTTTCAGGGAAAAGCCGTTACCTTCGGGAACGGGGGTGGAACCCGGGCACTTTGAAAGCCGGAAGCAAAAAAGGGTTCGCATTTGGAGTTCTGGAGAATTAAGAAAAAAGAAAAAAGTTTCAGGCCCGGGAAACTTTTTGTTTGTTTTGTCTCTTCCGGGCCCTGTGATTTTTTTGGTTGTGATGTTTTGGGATTAGACTTTCCCGGGTTTACTTCTTTTGTTTTTCAGGTTCGAGTGCGGGGCTTTTCCCGTATTCGGATTCGTACTCTCCCAGGGACTTAGAGTTCCCGAGCAGGAGTTTCCTGGCCCTGTTGTAGACGCTCGGGACTTTTTCGGGGTCAAGGTCGGCAAGGAGGTCGGCAAGGAGTTTTGCCAGGGGGAGACGGTACTCCTTTTCCATGAGGTCGATGTCCGCGAAGGTGTTTAGCATGTGGACGGTGCTGTATTCGTTGACCGGGGCGAGTTTCCTGAGGGCTTCGGCCATGAAGCGGCGGCCTTCTTCGGTCTGGAGGGACTTTTTCCGGTTGCGGGCAAAGTTTGCGTAGAGGGCGCGCTGGTCGTTGGCCTGTTTGATCCGGAAGGCTTCGGACTTTTCCATTTCCCGGACGAGTTCTACGGCGTCGGCGCTGCTGCTCCGGGCAATAACTCCGAGGAAAGCTTCCCAGGCGACCAGGTTCTGCTTTGATTCCGCTTCAAAGGCCCGCAGGATGTCCACTTTGTCCGGGGCGGAGCTGTCCAGGTAGGCGGCAAAGGCAGAGAGCCTGTCCGAGGCACAGGTTGCGTCTTCGAATTGCTGCTTGATAAGGCCGTGGGTATCGGGGGTGTCCAGGGACGCCAGGATGCCGAGACAGACGTTTTTGGCCTGCCGGTTCTTGATGACCCGGGCTTCTTCTTCCAGGGTCTCGCCTTTTGCGGCGGAGGCTTCCTCGAAGTAGCGGTAGGCTGAGAGCAGGGAGTTCGTGTACTTTGCGGCAACGGCCCGGAGGAGTTTTTGTTTCACTTCATAGAGGGCCTGGTAGCGGTGGGCGTATTCCTCCTCTTCCACGGACTCGAAGATGGCCAGGAACTGCCCGCCGGCTTTTTCGAGAAGTTCGCGGTCGTTGAGCAGTTTGTAGTAGAGGGAGACGAAGTCTTCGGTGGGTTTTGCTTCGGGGTCTTTGAGGAGGCGCAGCTTTTCCCGGTCCACCAGGGTGTAGAAGGCGGTGAAGCGGCCTATGATGTTACTGTCCTTCCTGACCTGGAGCAGGAGCTCTTCGGGGCTTGCGTCGTAGACGAGTTTCCCGTAGAAGGAATAGTCCCGGTTCAGGGAGAGGAAGGCGGGCTTTGCAACGTTTTCCACGGTGATTTCCGCCTGCTCGCCGCTGACCCGTTCCAGGACTTCGGCAAGGTCGTTTCCTTTCTCGTCCACGAGGGCTGCCCTGAACGGGAAGTCCCAGGGCTTTCCTCCTTCGGGGACCCGCTGTTTGAGCCTGAAAGTGAAGTTTTGGGAAGTTTCGTCGTATTCCGTAGCGACGTCCACTACAGGGAACTTTGTCTGTTTGAGCCAGACCTCTGCCATCTCCTTCAGGGGCTGCCCGCTTGCTTCTTCCATGGCTTCGATCCAGTCGCCGGTGCTGGCGTTCGAGTGCCCGAATTTCTTGAAGTAATTGTCCAGGCCGCGGACGAAGGTCTCCTTTCCGATCAGGGTCTCGACCATGCGCACGAATTCCGGGGCTTTTACGTAAGTTACGGCTGTTATCAGGTCGTTGGGGTCGTTGAAGCCGTCCGGGATGATGGGCATGGAAGCTGCGCCGGAGTCCAGGGCAAAGGTCTCGTAGCCCGGGGCGAGCAGGTCGAGCACCCGCCCGAGCCTCTGGTATTCTTCCCCGAAGAGGAAGGCATGGTACTGTTCTTCCACGTTTACGGTCACGGCTTCGTTGAGCCAGATCTCGAAGGGGCTCTTTCCGGTCACCTCGGACCCGTTCTGGTTGTGGTAGTACTCGTGCACCTTGACCCTTATCATGTACTCGAATGCGGGGTCCGTGATCTGTGCGAAGGGCATGATCCGGTTGGTGGTAATCGTGGTGTTCCCGACGTTTTCCATTCCCCCGAAGTCCGAGTTTTGCATCCCGATCTCCCGGTAGACGGTCCCGGTGTATTTGTAGCCAGGGCTGATGCTGCCGACAAGCTCCGCAAGTTCTGCCCGGATTTCCCTTAGTTTTTGCGCTGCGGGTTCTGCGGGTTCCGCGGCTTCCGAGATTTCCGTGGCT
>DUKH01000155.1:4377-13663 GCA_013329415.1 Methanosarcinaceae archaeon
TTCCGTGGCTTCCGTGGCTTCCATGGCTTCCATGGCTTCCATGGCTTCCCCGGCTTCCCCGGCTTCTTTGCCTGCCCATGCTCCGGCTCCGTACTTCAGCCGGTCCCGCTGCCGGACAAGTTCCCAGAGCTTTTGCCTGACGGCAAGTTTTTCGGGGTCGTACTGTTCGGGACCCGTGAAGAGGTAGACCCACATCACGGAGTCGTAGAGGATGTCAAGAGCCCTTCCTGCGGGCCCGTCCTCGGATTCCGGCGGCACCAGCAGTTCCAGCATGAAAGAGTCCCCGTCCGGGTACTCGAACTCCAGCCTGAAGGTGGAATAGGTCCCGACTCCCAGGAAAAAGAGGTAGGTCGCCATGGGCGTAACCGAGTTGTCGTAGACGATTTTGTCCCTGCCCGGCTTTACGGTGTGCCTCTCCTCAACCACGTCCCCGTTGGTGATCAGGTTGGTGTAGCGCGAGTCCGCTATGATGGTTGTCCTGTAGGTGCACTTCGCACACATGTCGTCAATGCAGGGCACGATCCGCTGGAAGCCCCACTGCTGGCACTGCGTGATCTGCTGCGGGGGAGCCCCGTCCGGCGTCTCGTCATAGTAGAGCCCTTCCAGGATATTCTTCGTGGGCCTGCACACCGTATCCGTGACAATCGTAATTTCAGTCCCAGGCGGCACCATATCCAGGAAATTAACCTCCAGGATAGCGTCTGTCTTCCTGTACTTATAGTGGACCTCGTACTGGATGCAGCTAACAGCCCTGACCTCCAGGTCCCTGCAGTTCAGTTCCAGCTTCTCGATTGGCTCGCCCAGGGTCTTCACCCTTAACATGGACTTCACATTCGTCCGGTCATCATAGACGTCAAACACCAGGTCCATGTGCAAAACGTCAACTTTGAGTTCCCCAAAGTCTTCGGGGTAATATTTGTAGAGTCTTGGTTTCATGAAAATGTCACCGATAGAAGTTATGAGGGTTATTTTTTGGATAGAAAAGGTAGGGATGGGATTTAAAGGTGTAGTTTGGGGGAGGAGAGGTGGGAAGTTGCCTATAATCTATAACTTGATTAATATATTTCGCCGGGAGGAGGGGCTGCTCGGATTGATTCCAAAAAACCAGTGAACAAGAATGCTGAACCACAGAAAAGTCATATAATTATGAAACCTGATATGATATAGTAAAATTATACTTTGTGATACAGAATTAATGTCAAATATCTGTAGGATCAAAGTGGTAGAAGGTAAAAATAATGCCTGCTCAACAACTCAGAGACGCTGACTATTTCATAAAAATACTGAAGCAGCACTTCCCGGAAATAAAGGAGAAATACAGTGTAAGCTATCTCGGGGTTTTCGGGTCATATGTCCGTGGGGAGCAAACAAAAGCCAGTGACCTTGATGTCCTGGTAGAATTCGATGAAACCCCTGGCCTCTTGAAATACATCGAACTTGAATACTACCTGAGCGACCTTCTGGGAATAAAGGTAGATCTGGTGACAAGAACAGGGCTCAAGCCAAATATTGGAAAGCACATCCTTAATGAGGTCGTTTCTTTATGACTTCAAAAAGAGATTCCACGGACTTTTTACAGGATATAATCGATTCAATTGATGATATTGAAGGTTTTATCAAAGGGATGGAATTCGAGAAGTTTTCTACCGATAAGAAGACTATATACGCTGTACTGAAGGCTCTGGAAATTATAGGGGAAGCAGCAAAGAACCTGCCAGACGATCTGAAGAAGGAGTATCCTGAGGTTCCATGGAAGTTCATGGCAGGCATCCGCGATAAGGTAGTCCATGGATATTTTGTGGTAGACCTTCCCATTATCTGGGATACGGCAAAAAAAGATGTTCCATTTCTAAGGTCTTTAATTGAAGAGATACTTGAAGATTCTGAAAATAAGTGATTTTGCCAGCCGGGCGCAGCCTGTCGAATTCCGTTTCATTCTTCTGTCTTTTCGCTCACTCAGTTCGCTCAAGCGGAACAGGATAACTCGTTTATCATAACTCTTTTATTATATTTGTCAGGCGGCACAGGCTCCAGGAAATTAACCCCCAGGACTGCTTCTACAACCCTGCACTTATAGTGGACCTCTTACTGGATGCAGCTTACCGCCCTGACCTCCAGGTCCCTGCAGTTCAGCTCCAGCTTCTCGATTGGCTCGCCCAGGGTCTTCACCCTTAACATGGACTTCACATTCGTCCGGTCATCAAAGACGTCAAACACCAGGTCCATGTGCAAAACGTCAACTTTGAGTTCCCCGAAGTCTTCGGGGTAGTATTTGTAGAGTCTTGGTTTCATGAAAATGTCACCGATGGAAGTTATGAGGGTTATTTTTTGGATAGAAAAGGTAGGGATGGGATTTAAAGGTGTAGTTTGAGGAGGAGAGGTGGGAATTTTCCTATAATCTATAACTTGATTAATATATTTTGCATGGGGCTGTTCTAATAGGTGCCGAAAAACCGGTGAATGAAATGATGATTCAACAACTAATCGAAGAATAACCCAAAAACTACTTTCTGATATACTCAAATAAATAAAGGAGTCAACTATTTATTGTTTAAAAAATAATGAATTGTTGCTATTCTTTGTTGAGCTTTAAAATAAGATGATCCTTATGAATAAAATTGAAAAGGCTATTGAATTTGTACAAGAATTAGCCGCTAATTTCGGGGCGAAAAGTGAAGATACTCTAAATGCTTACGTATTCCGAAATAACACAAAAGAAGATGCACTCAATAAGGGAGGAGCATTTTTTGGATTGATTTCTTCGGAAGAGGAAGCTTCTGGTCCTTATCATGATTTTTCTCTTGTTATTTTTCCAGATAAAGACGATAAACCTTGGTTAATTTCTCTTGTGGTTGGCTCTTTAGGATTTAAAAACGATTATGAACTTGCAGCTGTGCCTGGGGTTAGGAGGCTATATTCCTCAATCGTTAGCCAGGATGGCTTTTGTAAAACTTCTTTTTTGGATATTGAGACTAATTTGCCGGGACAGTTCAAATCAAAAATTCCAGATCTGAATAAAACTTTAAATATCTACTCTAAATTCATCTCTGCCTGTGAAATCATCTGGGATCCTGAATCAGAGGCTGGAAGAAAAGTTATTGCAGGATTTGTCGCAGCTTATGCTCGATTAAGAAATTTTCCACGGAATGTGGATCATAGGAAAGCTGTTAATGATGCAATAAATGATGCTAAAGCAATATCCGATATTTCGAAAGCTAAAGTTGTAGATGAAGAGAAAGAGGTATTGGATCTCGTCAATAATAGAAGATTTGTAATTCTCCAGGGCGCTCCTGGGACTGGAAAAACCAGATTAGCAAAAAATGTTGCACGGGAGCTTGGGGCAGAAACTTTCTTCACGCAATTTCATGCAGAAACCAGTTACAGCGATTTCATTTATGGTATTAAACCTGACCTTGCTGCCGGCCAGCTTGCTTATGAGGCAAAAACAGGAATTTTCTACGACTCGCTTAAATGGGCAGAAGATAACCCTGAAAAAAGAGTTGTGCTAATCGTTGATGAAATTAACAGAGCAAATTTATCCAACATTCTGGGACCTATTTTTTATCTATTTGAATATCAGCTAGAAGAAGACGCTGTAACAATTGACATTGGTGGCGACTACAAAATAAGTAAAATCCCTTCCAACTATTACGTTATTGGCACAATGAATACTGCTGATAGAAGTCTTGCAGTCGTTGATTTTGCTCTTAGGAGACGTTTTGCCTGGTACACACTGAAGCCTAAGCTTATCAAACCAGATTCTGGCTTGAAATTTTTCAAAAAAGACTTCTCAGCGTTTGATGATATTTTTACTTGGTATGCAAGTAGTGAAGAACTTAATCTGCAACCTGGGCAAGCCTATTTCATAGCTAAAGGTGAAGCCGAGATGAAAGATCGAGTAAAATACGAATTAATGCCCCTAATTAAAGAATACCTGGCTGAAGGTCTTTTAACAAACGCAAGGGATGAGTTCTCGAAATATTTCTACGACAGACTGGGTGAGGTTTTGTTTGAATGACTTCCCCAGGAAATGTCTTTTTCGAGATGCCTTGCCTGATTGAAAAATCACAATCTCTTTCTGGTTTTCTTCTTTCAAAAAAATGGTTTAAAGGGGCAGATCGTAGATATTTAGCTGAATCTCTACAAAAATTCGTTGAATACAATAAGGAATTGTTTGATTTCCTTGAAGTCACTCCAAGAATTGAAGGTAGTGGTAAAAGTGTCAGCTTAAATTTTAGATCCGATCGTTTTATTGGAGCGATTCCACTTCGGGCACCTGATACAGGAAAACAAATAGGAGATTTTGTAGTTCGACCCCGTTACACTTCTGCAAACGACCAATTTCCAGAGTACGTTGAAATCGTAAATCTCCTTGAATCTGAAATACTTCCTGAATTCAAACATTCAATTTCACTTCTGTCGCATAGGAATCTCAGACCACCTCTCTATCTGGAGGCAATAAAATTCGTAAAATTGCTCGAAAAAGCGGTAAAAGCAAAGTGGAATAAATTCCAGAACACCGAGAGAATACACAGATATCCAAAATCTGAAGTGAACTGGAAAAGCTACGTTGAAAAAGAGTCCGATCCTGCAAAGAGGTTACTTTTTCCCTGCCGTGATAACACTCTGAGTACATTTCATAGCGAATTCTTCGAGTTGAAATACGTCTATAACATTGCGAAAAAGGAGATCAACTCGTTTAAAACTCCTCGGCATATAAAATATCAATTTCAGGATACTTTGACGTATTTGGATAATGCTTTGTACGAATTCCATGAAAAATTCACAAACGATTTCCATGTCCATAATTCAGATCCCGTTATCATTAAACAATTAAAAGCTCAGGGGAACAAGATTTTAACCGGAAATTTTGAAGAAATCACTGCCTGGAGAATCGATTTTTCCCTTCTATTTGAAAGGTATGTACAATTCATATTCAAGCAAATATCCTTAGAGATTGGAGCAAAGCAACTGAATAATTATAAAATCAGACAATTTTCACGTTTTAACCCTCCATGGGCTCTTAATTGTCTGGAACCAGATGTAATCCTGGTGAAAAATAACCTGGATATTGTAGTGGATGCAAAATACAAGTCTCATTTGTTCAATCTGAAAAGCAGCACAGAGGAATTAAAAGAGGAGCATAGGAGAGACTTGCATCAGTTATTAGCCTATACTGCTTTTAGCAAGAACAAGAATAAAGTTGGGATTTTATGTTATCCTGCTAATGAACAATTTCTTTTGGAGTTGGATTATGTGTTTCCACACTCTAATATTGAGAGTAAGGTAGTTCTTCTAGGGATTCCCTTGAAAAAATCTGAGCTTTTTGGATTGAGGCAGTCTATTATTGATTTTATCTCGGGGATTGAGAAAGAGCGCTTGGTTGGGGTTTTGTGAAATATGGGATTCACTTTCATTAAGTAATAAATAAATATTAAGAGATCAGTCTAACATTGTATTATTTCTTAAAAGTTGGGGACTTGAAGGTTTTACATGAATAATTTTATATCACTATTTATCGAAAAAGAATATAGAATCTCAATTTTTTCCCTTTTCTTATTTTATTTTGTAGTATTTGGTTATCCAGATTTAATTCAAAACAAAAGTGATCTGACAGTTATTTTTTTTATATTTTGTTTTTACATTTTACTTCAAGAGTTCTCAAATAATCGACAAGTTATAGATTTTATTTTTAAGAAACATTTGATTGGTTTGGAAATACATTTTAGGAAAAATGGACTGAAACATGAGTATTACAAACTAAATGAAGAATATAGAAACGAAATAGACAAAATTGATAGATGCGTTAACACATTATTTTCAAGATACATATTGAGTGTATCTTGGATCCTTTTGTTTTTACTTCAAATTGTCTTGTATAAATTAAAAATTCTGCAATTGAATTCTTTAGACTTCCTACATTTTTCCATTCCTGGTTGGTGCATAATTATTTTTGGAATTTTTGTGAATACAATTAATTTTGTAAATTTTAAGAATGATTTCTCTCAGTACGTAACAAACTATGAAAAAATCTATTCAATATATTCGGGGGATAAAGAATGAACAAAATAAGCAATTATCACATACAGAAATTAGATATCAAGAAATTTCACAGTACTGAGTATGAAAGGGTAGAAAAAATACTCGATGGGAAGTCTTTTTTTGTTCAGGGTACGAACAGCACTGGTAAAACTACTACTTTTGATGCCATAACATATGCTATTTTTGGATATGAGTTTATAGAGCGGTCAGTTAAAATTGCGGATACTGAGATTTGGCTAAGTAATGGAAAAATTTCTTTCAAAATTGAAAGGAAATACAACTCTGAACCAAAAATGAAAATACTCAATACAGCTAAAGAAATTAAAGGTTCAAAACAAGTAACTCAAAAATTATTCGAATTTCTCAATATTCCCAACCCAAATTATGCCAAAAAAATGATTGACACTTTCAGAGTTCCTCAAAGTGATGAAAATTCTTTGGTAACTAGCAGTTCTCAGAAACAATTGGAATACGTGATTACTTCTTTTTTAAGTGGTCCAGAGGTAAGTGAAGAAAGGCAAATTCTTGAAGAACACATAAAATGCCTGCATTCAAAAAAAGAAGTGCTTGAAATCAGAAAAAACAATTTGTTGAGGGATCTTAAAGATTCCGATCTGAAAGAATTAAGGAACAAAAACCACTACAATGAAATCAAAGAATTTATTGACCAATTTGATTCGGGAAAAATAGATGAAACAATATCTGCACTAGATAAAAATGAAAATATAACTCAAAGAATTAAGCAACTGGTATCCCTGAAAACAAGTAAAAACGAAGAACTTTTTAGAAATGGAAAGGAACTTAGTGATAGAAAGGGATACTTCAATCAAGAACTAATAGATGTAGTAAAACAAACACTTTCTGTTTTGGTGTGTCCGGTGTGTAGCAAGGACGTTGACGTAGTTAAAATAGTAAATAGGAAAAAGAAGTCTATGTGCCCTTTTTGTGGACAGGAACACTATGATGGCAGACTTTATGAATTACTGAACAATGAAATTATTGCCTCTAATAAAAGAGTAATCGAATTAATGGAAAAGGAATAAAAGATAAAAAATGAGCTTAAACGTATAAATTCAGAAATTGATGTGCTTAACAACGAAAAGTTACATGTTAAAGTAAATTCTGTTATTCTCAGAATCTTTGAAAATGCTAAAGATAAGAGAAACTTAAAAGAAGAATATGAGAACTACAAATCTATTTTACAAAAGTATGAAGTCGAATTTGAAAAAATCAGGACCTTAAGACATGAAATTGGTAATGAAATAGATAACGTTGAAGATGAAATAAAAATAATTTCCGAGGAGGTCGAAAAGTCAGTAACGTATCTTCATAATGTTTTGGAAGAAAAATGTAGAAAAGCAATTGATGAATTTAACGAAAAACTTAATGATATTTATGGCAAGCTAGTTTTTCCTCTTCCTTACAAACTTGCACTGAAGAATGGTTCTATGTTTTTAGATAATGGAAGTTCTATAAGGACTTGTTCCGTGGAAGAAATTGGTTTTTCGGATAAAAGACTTGTTGATATTGCTCTGTGGGCTACTATTTTAATAATAAATCATGAAAAAAATGTTCTTAATGTTAGTTTTGGTATGATTGACGACATTTTTGAAAACATTGATAATAATGAGATTAAAAGAAAAGATAATCTTTTTTCTCTTTTGAAATATTTGGATCATGATTTTCAACTAATCATATTTTCGATCAACAAACAAGTAAACAAAACACTTCAACTACCTATCGAAAAACCACTTAGTATCCAAACAAAACTTCATGCGTTTCCGAGATCGGTGATATGATGCAAGATCTTGAACCCATGCCGGACAAAACATTTTGGCTTTTTGATATCGTGGATTTTGCTGAAAATGAATTACGTGAAGAGGGAGTAGTTGGGAAATTAAAATTAGAAAAACTGAATGTAAAAGTTAGAGAAGAGCTAAGAAAAGATGAATTATACATTGGTCAGTGGGATTTGGCCATTAATTTTAGAGGTCCTGTCGATCCTGGACTTTCAAGATTACTCGACAAATATCAAAAATTAGAATTATTTGAGCTTGAAAAATTTCAAAACAAGAGTGTAAAGTATAGTTTAACAGAAAAAGGAAAAAAGTTCAAACAAGGATGCGAAAGGTATTTCTCAAAAATAAACCCAAACTTCCATAGTTCACTTGATCGAGTTCATATAATGCTGTCAAAAGAAATTAATAAATCTGGAAAAGAGCTTGTAGAAACTTCTGAAGAAATACAAGAAATGAAAAAGGAAATCTTGGGTGAGAAAATAAAATAAAATAAAACCAGTTTATCATTTAATGATTAAGGCAAAATATGTGCTCATGTACATAAAAAATCAAGACTTGAATGTTCCCTTTCCTTTTCTCCCCCATTCGATCTTTACCTTCCTCAAATTCCCTCTCTAATCCGTGCGTGAGCCCTTCCATTATACACTTGAAATCAAAAACCAGGTCGCAGAGTAAAAACCAAATGAGTTCTCAAAAATATGCCGGGCATTTTTACGGAAGTACGATCTAAGGCCGGGAGCCGGGTATTATTGCGGGGCTCTGGTGAAAAGGTTGTTCTGGCGTTGTTCTCTTCAGGGCATGGACTCCGGCAGCGCCGGTTAAGTTCTAAGCGACCCGGCACTGGCAAAAAATAAAAATTGAGTCTTGGTTATCCCCCCCTCTTCTCTCCCCATTCTACCTTTACTTTCCTCGAATTCCCTCTCTAACCCGTGCGTGAGTCCTCCCATCTCACACTTGAAATCAAAAACCAGGTCGCAGATCAAAAACTATAGTCAATGCCCCAAATTCCTTCCCCAATCTCAAGTGAAAGTTTAACCACCGAAAGCACGGAAAACACGGAATGAAGGGAGTAGGGGCACAATCCTTCCGTGCTTTCCGTGTCTTCCGTGGTTTAAATTAAGTATAAATATTTACGTTCGGGACTATAAAATGAGTTCTCAAAAGTATGCCGGGTATTTTTACGGAAGTACGATCTAAGGCCGGGAGCCGGGTATTATCGCGGGGCTCGGTTGAAAAGGTTGTTCTGGCGTTGTTCTCTTAAGCACACAAACTCCGGTGGCGCCGGTTAAGTTCCAAGCCGTCCGCCCACTCGCAAAAAATAAAAATTGAGTCTTGAATGTCCTGTCACTTCTCTTCTCTCCCCATCCGACCTTTACCTTCTCAAACTCCCTTTCCAACCCGTGCGTGAGTCCTCCCATCTCACACTTGAAATCAAAAACCAGGTC
>DUKH01000155.1:14029-20713 GCA_013329415.1 Methanosarcinaceae archaeon
AAAACCAAATGAGTTCTCAAAAGTATGCCGGGTATTTTTACGGAAGTACGATCTAAGGCCGGGAGCCGGGTATTATTGCGGGACTCGGGAGAAAAGGTTGTTCTGGCGCTGTTCTCTTCAGTGTATGGACTCCGGCAGCGCCGGTTAAGTTCTGAGTGACCCGGCACTGCCAAAAAATAAAAATTGAGTCTTAAATGGTTGTTCCGGTGGTTTTTCCATTTGCATGTTTATTACGGCTGCCCGGTTTTCAGTTCCGAGCGGCCTCCAACAATCAAAAATAATATTCAAGTCTTAAAAAATGAAATCGGTCCGAAAAGCGAAAATGCCTTTCAGACAACCTCGACAGTGAGGTTAAAAGTCTCCTCCTCGCCGGTCGTATCCATCCAGGATTGTTTGTATATGCCGTCTATCTGCTGGCTGCCCGGAGCCTCGGCTTCGATTATCCATGTGTGGTTTCCGGGAACACCAGTCATACCTTCAGGAGCCGGGTCCTGGGTATAATAGTCGTCGAGAATGCTGAGTCCCTCGCTCAGGTTGAGTTGCCAGGAGGAGCCTGTTGAAGGGTTTTCCCTGAGTTTAAGGGTAAAATTCTCCCCGTTTTTGAGACTTATGGTTTTTCCGCTGTCAGCTTCGGTTACTACCAGACCTGTTTCCGTGGTTTCGTTTAATGGAGTTTCGTTTAATGGAGTCTCTGTCTCTTCGGTGCAGCCGGCTGTAAAGAGAACGGCCGCAGCGATAAGAAGCACTGTTGTGGCTTTTAAAATTTTCTTCATAACATCTCCTCTAAAATTCTTTATCACTACGTACAAATGAACATTCATTGTACTTCTTATTGATGTTACTGACACTGTTGATCTATGAATATTAACCTTTGAGAATAAGTCCCGATGAACAATTGGTCCCGGTATTCCGCGTTTTGTCGAGTACCGGTATTTCCGGTTAAGTTCTGAGTGACCCTGCACTGCCAAAAAATAAAAAATAAGATTTGTATTTTTTCGGTTCCTGTCCTCCTCAGGGTCCGATCAGCCGGAAATCTTCGTAAGTTTTATATATTTTCCGTGCTAATAATCAATTGTAATTAAGTCTCTATATCGGAGAGTGTTTTTTCCATAATGCTGCACCAAAGGATCACAAGTTGCGAACCTGCAGATTTTCCCAGGGGGAATTTTCAGCTTTTAGTCTGATTTTTCAGGGTTTTGTATATTTATCTCTATACTCTGGAATACCTGACATTGTAGTTTTTTTAGCGTAGTTGAAAACAGCCTGGCGAAACAACAACTCAAAAACCGGGAAAAGCACGGAACATAGAAAAACGAATTTAAACGCAATCAAAATAAAAACTAACCATAAATAACATCTTTAAAAACCTTTCTTAGGAGCGGTTTGAAACAATATGACAGAAGAATCAGATGATTCAGACAGTAGTGATAGTAGCGATAGTAGTGGTAGTAGATGGCCTAAAACGATCACAACCCTGACCAGGGTCGTGCTTTGCGGTGTACAGGTATTATTCTTCGTGTACATGATCGCAAAGTTTATGGAACTGGATTTCACAGAGGGTTTCAAGTTCATGACACTTGCGTATTCGTCAGCGTTTGCGTATTATGTGTTTGAGCATTCCAGTTTAAATCCTTCAATTATCAAAAGCTAATCCGATGGGAATGTGGGTTCCCTCTTGTATCCACATTTTTCCATTCTCTTTTTTCCTGTTGTTTCCTGTGTTTTCTCGTATTTTTTCGTATTTTTTCGTATTTTCTTTCATTTTCCTGCATTTTCTTGTTTTTTCCTGCTGTTTCCTGTGTTTTCTCGTATTTTCCTGCATTTTTTTGTATTTTTTCGTATTTTTTTGCATTTTCCTGTATTTTCTTGTTCGTTCAGAATGTGTTGAATTCTTCCCGAATACCGAATATCAATACCCTGGGGTCACTTTTTATAAAATGAAATCAATTTTTCTTTGTGGCAGTTATGACCCAATCTATTGAGATTAAAACCGATTCTCCGGATGACGAGGCCAGGGAGGTTTTAACTTCAGCTCTCAGGCAGTACAAATTCATTGCGGAATACAAAGCAAAGAGGTACGTGGAGAAATGTTCTGTTTTTGAGGCAAAGTACGAAATGGACTCTTCCGTTTTCCTTGAAAAATTCGAAGGTGGGGGAATTGGGGACGAGGACGACTTCTTTGACTGGTACGCTGCTAAAAGGGGTCTCGATATTATGAACAGGAAATTAGAGGTCATTAAAGGAATTCAGGTCTGAGCCTGACGTTCGGTTTTTTCTTCTCTTTCTCTTTTTCAGGTCCGGTGACCAACTTTTAAGGATCATTTCTCTTTACCGGAGTAGCCGGGTTGTATTGATCGTTTCTCTTTACCGAAGCAGCCGGTTTTTATGGTTCGTTTCTATTTTCCGGCGCAACCGGAATATTGCATCCTGTGGAGCTTGTCCGCACGCAGTGCGGCTTATTCCGTTTTACACCGGGGATGATTATTTGTTTGGCTCTTCGTCATTCTCTATGGATTAAGTGATTTTCACTTGAAGACCGTGATGGTTTTTGTGATGGCTTTCCACACAAAAAAAAGAGCCATTTGCCATTTGCTCTAATGTATTGGTCCTTTGCTGATAGTTGGGTTTTTGCGGGTTTTACACCGGGGATGATTATTTGTTTCAGTTCTCAGTGACCCTGAGCAGTATCAATACAAAAATTGTCCCCTCGTTTTTTTTTGTGTGTACTCCTCACAAAAACAGATTAGATCTTGAATTGAAACCTGTCTTACCCGTGAGAAATGGTGAAGAGCCCTAAAATTAAGTATTGGTCAGCAGGTCAGCAGGGTTTCGAGCGGGCGAAGAAGATATGTGCATAACACAAATTCTGGTGCTGTGTTTGTATTCGCTTTTTTTCTATAGTCAAGGACCCAAATTCCTTCACTAATCTCAAGTGAAAGTTTAACCACCGAAAGCCCGGAAAACATGGAAATAAAGGAAATAGGGGCACAATACTTCCGTGCTTTCTGTGTATTCCGTGGTTATAATGTAAGTGTAAATATTTACGTTCGGGACTATATTCCAGGGATTTCATGTTCGGGCCTCACTTCGTTCGGGGGAAAACGGTTCGGGACGGTATTCCGGATGCTTTGTTTTTTCGTATCCTCTCTGGTCCCGGTTTTAACCCGGTCCTGGGAAGTGCTCTTTTTTGTGTCGTTTCTCCGGGAGCCTGGTTTTCAGTTCTGGCGGACCGTCACAGTATTAAAATAAAAAATAACGGCTTGAAACCCTGCCTTCACACCATCTCGAAGTAATCCCTGAGCGTTAGCAGCAGGACGCCTTCTTTCTCCGCCGTTTTTTGCAGCTCCTCCGTAAACCCTTTCTTGCTGATAATTGCGAAATAGGTTTTCCTGTCGGGGAGCCACTGCACGTGCCCCGCTTTCTCCTTCAGGGCATGGTAGACGTCGGCACCTACGGGGCGGTCCTGCCATTTGCATTCGCAAAAGAGCATTTCACTGGTCTCGGGGTTGAGGGCGCAGAGGTCGATTTCGTAGTCGTTTTTGCCTTTCGGGGCTTTCGGGATTTTGCCCCACTGGCGGCCTATTTTCTTGAAGCGGAAGGGGAGTTTCCCGGCGGCGTTGAGGGCAAGGAGGAATTCCCTGGAGATTTGCTCGAAGGTCTCGCCCAGGAAGCCGGGGTAGTTTCCGGCAAGGTCTTCAAGGGCCGGGGCCCTGTTGTTTATTTCGAGTTCGTCCCTGTGGGCGAGGACGAAGCGGAACCAGAAGCGCAGGAAGGGGTCGTCTATCCTGTAGATGGTCTTTTTTGTTGTGGGTTTGTCGGCTGCAGGGTGCTCTTTCCGGACGAAGCCCAGTTTCATCAGGACGTCCAGGTAGTAGGGGAGGTCTTTTGCTTCCAGGAAGGAGCGGTCCGCGATTTCACCCGGGCGGGTCGCTCCACCGGCAATTGCGGAGAGGATGTTCATGAAGGTCGAGGGGTCCCGGAGTTCTTCTTTGAGCAGGAACTCCCCCTCGGCGTAGAGGACGCCTTCTTTTGAAAAGAAGGCTGTTTCCAGGTTCTCCCTGAACGAAAGGGCCGGGTCGAAGAACCGCAGGTAAAAGGGCACGCCTCCTGCCGCCCCGTAGGCCTGCACAAGTTCTTCGGGGGACATTTCAGGGAAAAAGCCCGTGAGGTGGCGGAAGCGGATTGGCTCGACCTTTAGCTGGGCGTTCCTCCTGCCGTAAAGGGGGCTCGAATAGGCAAGCACGCTTTTTTCCATCATCGAAACCGAAGAGCCGCAGAGGAGCAGGTGGAAGGGACCGTCTTTCAGTATCTCGTCAACGATTAGCTGGAAAACGGATGGGATGGACTCGTCCTCCTGGGCGAGGTACGAAAACTCGTCGATGGCGATTACCAGTTTCTCCCTTTTTTCCCTCCTTTCTCCTGTTCCCTTTTTCCCCTGCTTTTCCCGGTTCTCCCCTGCTTTTTCCCTGACAATTTTCCAGTCGGACCCCTGTTCCCATTTTGCCTTTATGTACCCGAAGACTTCGTCGAAGGTGTCCAGTTTCGGCTCGTAGTCCCCGAAAACCTCTGCCGCCCTTTTCCGGAACCTGGCGAGGTTCGCCTCCGTTCCTCTCCTATCAGCCAGGAAGTAGATATGCGGCCTGTCCTTCAGGAAGTGGCTGATGAGCTCGGTTTTTCCCACCCTGCGCCTCCCGTAGACTACAGTAAAAGAAAAGGGACCGGAACCATGCTCCTGCTCCAGCCGGGCCAGTTCCTCTTTGCGGTTGACAAATTCTCGGATCATAATCATTATGATGTAGGTCCGTATATTTATCCATTTGCATTTTTACGGAATACAATCATTATGATTTATATCCGTATATTTTTTCCAGTATTTTGTTCCAGTATCTTGTTCCAGTATTTTGTTCCAGTATTTTGTTCCAGTATTTTGTTCCAGTATTTTTATCATAGCCGCCATTGCGTCCCCTGTCATTGCGTCCCGGATAGCTCCGCAGTTTTTCCCGCTCCGATTAAGGCCTAATCTTCCATGCTCCGGGGCTCTTTCCGGCAGGAGTTTTTCCCTTCCCGGACCTGCCCATTAAGTCCCGTTTTTTTTGAATGATGTTAAATAAAATGAAGGACTATCCCTTTCAGGGGATAGCTATGAGTTTCACGATGGAAATTAAAACCGATTTCTCACCCCAGGAAGTGGGTGAGGCTATTCGCTCGGCAGTGGAGCATGAGAAGCACGTCGCAAAATACAAGATCAAGCGGTATTCTATGATCTGTGAGAATTTCGAAACGAAGTTCGGCTGCGTCTCCGGTGACCTCAGGGAACGGTTCGAAGCCGGGAGCCTGGGCGATGACACGGACTTCTTTGAATGGTATTCGGCGAAAAGAGGACTCGACCACTGGAGCAAAAGGCTGGAGGTCCTTTCGGGGATTTCTTTTTAAATACATTTCTATATGGGTGTATTTGAAATTCGTTGAGTACTTCTCAAAAGCAGTTGTAAATGATCTGAAATATTTGTGAATTGTCTGGGGCAGTTGTGACTTTTCTGGAATGTTTGAAGCTTACCCTGAACAGCTGTGACTTTTCGGGAATAGTTGAAGGTTATCAGGAACAGTTGTGAATTCTTGGGAATTATTGAGGGTCATATCATGAAACTTACTCTGGACCTGGAAATAGAAACAGAGGTATCCCCGCAGGAGGCCAAGGACGTCATCCGTTCGGCCCTGGAACATGAAAGGCACCTTGCAAAGTACAAGGTATACCGTTATGCCATGATCTGCGATGAATTTGAAGAAAAGTTTGATCTGATCTCTACGGACTTCAGGATAAAATTCGAAGCCGGAGAACTTACCGATGATGAAAAGTATTTTGACTGGTACGCTGCAAAAAGAGGGCTTGACCACTGGAAGAAAAGGCTACAGCTCCTTGAGGCCGTAAAGCTTTAACCCGGGCAGTCAGGACCCGAGTCTTCAGGCTCCTATTTTTCAAAATCCTGAATTTCATATCTCTTTTCAAGAGCCCCTTTGTAGGGGTGCCTGCTGGCGGAGACCCGTGATCCCGGATTTTCTCTTTATTTTTTCTCGAACTTCTCAAAGCCCCGGTACATCCTGAAAAGCACGCCTATCGATACCAGGAGGATCAACTTTCCTATCCTGGCTTCCAGGTCGGGGACATACCCTACAAGGAGATGAACCAGCAGGAGCAGCAGCCCCAGAAGCATAATGTTCGAGCCGCCCCATTTTGCAAACCCTGCTTTGTCCCTTATCTTTTTCGGGTCGTAAGCCGTGAGCAGTCCCGCAAGCTTGAAGTGCCAGACCAGGAAGCCGAGTGCAATGAAGAATATGCCGAGGTAAATAAGAGGTTCTGCCGTACTTTTCACCTTCTTGGGATTTTTTGATATAGGGGTTTTACAACTGCAGGATAATAAGTCTACTCATTTTGTTTTATGCTTGAGCAGGCATCCGGCACACTGGTCAAATTATTTAAAAAACTATTTATTCTTGTTTGCTATTTACAGGCTGAATTATTTTAACTACTCGCGGAAATAATTACACCTGCTTATCGATGCCTGGAATTTGATCAATTCCTGAAAATTTGATCTCATGGGTCCCTCCCCCCGGAGGATTTCGGGTGTAATGTTTTTCGTTTTGGATCAAAGTTGAGGTGATAAATATGGTAAAGCTAGTTTTAAA
>DUKH01000155.1:21038-23090 GCA_013329415.1 Methanosarcinaceae archaeon
GGTAGGAGAAGCTCTCGTAGGTTCCGGTCCGGAAGTTGCCCACATTGACCTGGTCATCGGGCCGCGGGGCGGACCTGTGGAGACGGCTTTTATGAACTCCCTTGCAATGCCCAGGCAGGGGCACACCCCGCTCCTTGCTGTCCTTGAACCGAATGTCCAGCCAAAGCCGGTTACCCTTCTCGTAAACAAGGTCACTATCAAGAACGTGGGTCAGGCTGCCCTTATGTACGGCCCTGCCCAGGCTGCGATCGCAAAGGCTGTCATGGACTCGGTGGAAGCCGGTGTGATCCCGAAAGAACTGGCCGATGAGCTCTTCATCATCGTTTCTGTCTTTATCGAATGGGATGCAAAGGATAAAGCAAAGGTCTATGAGTACAACTACGAAGCTACAAAACTTGCAATAGCCTGCGCCATAGAAGAAAAGCCGACTGTTGAAGAAGCGCTGGCTAAAAAAGACTCTGCAAAACACCCGTTCGCATAATGCAGATTCAGGTTTGAACCTGTTCGGTTTCAGGCCGTTTTGTTTCAGGCCGTTTGGTTTAAATCCTGTTCGGTTTCGGTTGTAACGTCTGGAATTCGGGATTTCCGGGCGGCCATTTTTTTCTTTTACTCAAAATAAATATCAACTGCGTAAGATTGATGGTCAGAAAGAGTGAGATAAAAATGTTGAGTATTGGGGAAACGCCCGAGAGGCGCTTCTCCAGCCCCGGGCCTTTCTGCGGTTTCGCAGGTTTGGAAGCAAATTTGTAGGAAGCAAATTTGTAGGAAGCAAATTTGTAGGAAGCGTTTGGTTTTGCGGAAGCTGAAAGGCCCGGACTGGCTACTCAATGTTTTTTCTTCTACATCCTGTACTTAAAATTTACCCTGCATGCTGCACGGAGAAGACTAAAAGGTCATTTACGTTCTTTTTTTCTCATACCTGCCGGTTCCGAGGGCCGTCAGGACAGCCATTGCAAAGATGATCAGGAAGTCTAGAAGGACTGATTTTTCGACCGGATTCGATCCTACAATCTCTAAGCTGACGTTGAGAATGATGAGTAGGCCCGTCAAAAGAAGGTTTCCGCTGATCCATTTCGCAAGGCCTTCCTTATCCAGAACTTTCTTATCATCATATCCGGCAAGGATATTTACCGGCTTCAGGCGCCAGAATACAATCCCCAGCAAAATGAAGAATATCCCGTAAATAAGGCGGATAAGGCTCAGTGTTTCCATTTTTTATTCCTCCTTTTTTCATTTTTTTATTTTTTCCGAATTTGTGGCTTATGCATTCGTTTTTTCCGTATTCATATATATCCGGAAAAATAAGGGAAAAGGGGCTAGAGGTTCATATTTCCTGAAGTTTTTCGTAGATCCGGTTGACGTGTTCCGAGCGCGTGATTATGATCAGCTCGTCTCCTTCTTCCAGCTTTGGGTTTTCCGAAGCCAGGATAAAGTCTTTTTTCCTGTAAAGGCCGATGAATTCGGTTTTTTCCGGGAGTGGGAGTTCGTGGATTCTTTTCCCTTTATGCTGTTCTCCTGCCAGGAAGCTGATGAAGCGGACATCGGCCCGGATCAGGTTGCTGAGCTGGATGGTGTCCACGTCACGGAGGGCATCGGTGATTATGCTTGAGGAAATGTGGGGCGGGTTGATGGGGGAGCTTATGCCGAGCTTTTTTGCAACCTCCATAAACTTTTCGTCGTCGGTCTTTACAACCACCTTTTTCACTCCCATTTCCTGGGCTATCATCCCTATGAGGATGTTGTCCTGGTCGTGGTTAGTACAGGCCACAACCGCGTCCGCAGCCTCTATTCCCGCCTTTTCCAGAATATCCGGGCGGGTGCCTTCGGCATTGATTACCGTGCAGTCCAGCTCTTCCGCCAGGTCCCTTGCAACTTCCTCATCCCTTTCTATCAGGACAACTTCATTTCCCTGCCGGATCTGGCTGCGTGTTAAGTGCGTCCCCAGGGCACTTGCCCCCACAATAATCAGTCTCATTTTTGTGTTCCCCTTTATGCTTTTTTTCTGTCTTTTTTTTCTGTCTTCTTTTTTCTGCTTTTTTTCTGTCTTTTTTT
>DUKH01000155.1:23400-30788 GCA_013329415.1 Methanosarcinaceae archaeon
TTTTTTTCTGTCTTTTTTTCTGCTTTTTTTCTGCTTTTTTTCTGTCCTCTTTTTTCCGTATTCCTTTTTATATGTCTTCTTTTTATGTATTCCTTTTTATGCTTCCTTTTTTTCCTCTGCTCTTCTTTTCTCTCATTTTGATTTATTTCTGCCGCCCTTCAAACTGCTCCTTTTCGGGTTTAACGCCTGCTCTCCAGCCAGGTACGGGGCAAAAGCAGAATGCAGAGAGGAATTACTTCTACCCTCCCGAGCAGCATATCCGCACAGAGCACGAGCTTTAGCAGGGCAGGCATGGCAGGGTTCGTAACCCCTACGGATAAGCCTGCAGTTGCCAGGGCGCTTGAGGTTTCAAAGACGGCATCTCCCGAGTTGACCCCGTAAAGCATGAAAATAAAGGCCGAAAAGACCAGGACTCCCGAATAGAGCAGCACATAGGTCATGATGCGGTAGACCTCCTCGGAATCGACAACTTGCGCCCCCACTTTCAGGGGGGTAACCGCTTCCCGGGGGAGGAAAAAGCGGTAGAAGACCAGCTTGACCAGCTGCACGATCACGATCAGCCGGAAAAGTTTGATCCCGCCCGTGGTGGACCCGATGCTGCCCCCTATGCACATGAAGGCGCTGAGGAAGCCTTTTGAGGCATCGGAAACGGGGGCAAGGTCTATAGTAGAAAATCCCGTGCCCGTGAGGGCCGAAGCTGTCTGGAAAGCGGCGTCCGGCAGCACCCTGAAGAGCTCGAGTCCCACGCTACCTCCGGAGAGGGCGAAAGCGAAGACCGGGGTCCCCAGCAGGGTAAGCCAGAACATATACCTGACCTGGGAGTCTCTCGTGAGAGTCTTCCTGTCCCTGAGGATTTCGGGGTAGAGGGAGAAGCCGATAGCCCCCATGATGCAGGAGATGGTGATCAGGAAAGGAATGAGAAAGCCCCCGTACGCCCCTATGCTCTCGGGCTGGGTGGAAAAACCGCCTGTGGAAATGGCGCTCAGGGTGTGGCAGAGAGCGTCATAAAAAGGCATCCCGGAAAAGAGCAGGAGCAGGAGGGAGAGCAGGGTCAGGCCCAGGTAGACCGCCCCGAGCGCTCTGACCGTTGCAACGACACTCGGCCGGATCCGGCTTTCCCCGAAGTTTACCCTGTAGAGCCGGAAAGCCGTGGTCCCGGGCCGGATAAGGACTCCGAGTACGAGCACGATGATCCCGATCCCGCCCACCCACTGCAGCCAGGAACGGGTGAAGAAAAAGAGCCTTGTCGGGGAAGCCGGGGCCAGGCTCAGGCCTGTTGTGGTAAGCCCGGAGACGCATTCGAAGTAGGCGTCCAGGAAGGGCATCCCGGCAGACAAAGCCATGGGAACCGCGCTTACGAAGGAACAGAGGGGAAAGGTGATGGCTGCAAGGATGACCGCCTCTTTTACTTCCAGTTCATAGTCCGGGAGCGCTTTGTAGAGCCCTATGCCTATAACCGCGCTTATGAGGACAGTTACCCCGTAAATGGAAACCGCACCCGTCTCTCCGAGTACCAGGGCGGCGAACATAGGTACAAGCAGGACCCCTGCAAAAACCAGCAGGAGATGCCCCGTATACCTGAGGACTGCGATTGGGTTTACCGGGGAGACGAGTTCGTACATAAGAGCTAATAGCAGTTTTTTCCTTAAGTCTGTTTCACTGAAATAATTTTATGGGAATGCCCTGATTTTTTTATGATGGAATCCAATTTTTATTATAGAATTCAATTTTTATTATAGAATCCCATTTTTAAAGGGTCAATATTTGGGGGATGATGTTACACATGAATTCCGGCCTGACGCCTGATATCCTGCTGGTGCTGCTGGTCCTTGCAGGCACAATCGTTCTCTTTGTGGGGGAGTTTTTCAGGGTGGACGTGACCGCAGGCCTGGTCATGCTGACCCTTGCCTGGACAGGTCTGGTAAGCCCCAAAGAGGCTTTTTCCGGTTTCGGAAGCAATGCCGTTGTGTCAATCGTCGGGGTGATGATCCTGGGCAGGGGCATTGACAGGACCGGGCTCATGAACCGGGTTAGCCGCAAAATCCTCTCCCTCGCGGGTTCCAGCGAAAGGAGGCTTCTGGGGGTGATCTGCACGGTTGTGGGTCTTATTTCGGCTTTCATGCAGAACATCGGTTCGGTTGCCCTTTTTTTGCCCGCGGTCCTCCGGATTTCCAGGGCTGCAAAAATCCCTGCTTCCCGGCTCCTCATGCCCATGGGCTTTGCGGGGATCCTGGGGGGTACCCTTACCATGGTGGGTTCCGGGCCTCTTATTATCTTGAACGACCTCCTCCGGCAGGGCGGACAGGAACCTTTCGGGCTCTTCAGCGTAACCCCGATAGGGCTTGCTCTGCTCTTTTCAGGGATCGTGTATTTCATGCTCCTTGGAAAATACGTGCTTCCTTCAAAAACCCCGGAAGAGGAAAACGCAGAGGTTAAGGGCTCCCAGCAGCGCCTGATAGAGACCTGGCAGCTCCCTTCCGCAATTTCCTGTTTCAGGGTCCCGGCCGGATCGCCTCTTTCCGGAATGACCAGGGAAGAGTCCGGGCTCTGGCGGGACTACGGGCTACACCTGCTTGCCCTGCTTGAAGGGGATGAACTTTCTTATGCCCCCTGGCGCTACACCCGCTTCGCTTCGGGGCAGGTCCTGGCCCTCCTCGGGGAACAGGGGGCTATCGGAGGCTTTGCTTCGGCAAACGGGCTTGAGCCTGTGGAGCGGTCCCTGCTCTGCACCGAACTTTCGGGGGAAGGGGCTGCCGGGTTTGCCGAGATTATAATCAGGCCAAAGGCCTCCGTTTCCGGTAAGACCCTCAAGCAGATTGCTCTGCGCAAGCACTTCGGGGTGGACCCGATCCTGCTCCTGAGCGGGGCAGAGGAAGTCCGGGAGGATTTCTCCGATCAGGTCCTGCAGGCAGGGGCTACGGTGATCGTCTACGGGCCCTGGAACGCGGTGCGGGCCCTGGGAGAAACTCCGGACTTCGTACTCCTGACCCCCGTGGAAGAAGAAAAGGCAAGGGAAGGAAAAGTCGGGATTGCTTCCCTCTGCTTTCTCGGGGCAATAGGCCTTGCTATCTCGGGCTTTACCCTTTCCCTGAGCCTGCTTTCGGGAGCCCTGGCAATGGTTCTGTTCCGGGTGCTCTCCATTGAGGAAGCGTACAGGGCGGTGGACTGGAGGACGGTCCTCCTGCTGGCAGGGCCGATCCCTCTCGGCATTGCCATGGACAGCAGCGGGGCTGCAGCCTTTGTTGCGGGGGAGCTGATGAAGGTGGTTACGGGGAGCCACCTCCTGCTCATCCTCCTTTCCATTGCAGTCCTTACAACCCTTTTCTCCCTCTTCATGTCCAACGTGGCCGCAACAGTGCTCCTGGTTCCCCTGGTCCTTATCATAGGGGAATCTACGGGCCTGTCCCCCGGAGCCCTTGCTCTGCTTGTGGCGGTTTCGGCTTCCAATTCCTTTGTGCTCCCCACGCATCAGGTCAATGCTCTCCTGATCGGGCAGGGGGGGTACCATAATGCGGACTACATAAAGGCAGGTGGGGTAATGACACTTATTTTTCTCCTGATTGCGGTGGGGATGATTTATTTTTACCTGTAAATCAGGGAGCCCGTTCACAGGGGGTGAAAGTGAAGGTAAAATATAGTCCCTGAGCCGAAAACGGAGTTAAAACACCCTGACGCCCTGGCGCCCTAGCTCCATAAACAGGTGAAGGAAATGAATGTAAAAAATGGGAGTAAACAAATCAATATAATATAAGCTACAAAATAGTTAACATTAGTTACAAAATGGGTAGTTGTCAGAAGGGACTTTAAAGGGAATCTTATTGATCGACCGGTTAGCAGCTGAACCGGCAAATTACATAGTTTAAATGTTTGGGGGATCTTGTATGTTAATACAGCAATTTTTCGTTAGAGGCATAGCTCACAGTTCTTACATCCTGGCCGGAAAAGAAAACTGCGCAGTTATTGACCCGCGCAGGGATGCCGACATTTATATCGAAGCGGCAAAGGCTCTCGGGGTGAAAATTACTCACATCCTGGAGACCCACCTGCATGCCGATTTTATCTCAGGGCATATTGACCTGGCAGAAGCTACCGGGGCAAAGATTTATGGCCCGAAATCCGGGAACTGTGAGTTTGAACATGTAGGGCTTTCCGAGGGGGACAGTTTCGAAATCGAAGACATGAAAGTCCGGGTGCTGGAAACCCCGGGGCATACGCCGGAGCATATTTCCTACGTCGTTTCGGACACTTCCAGGGGGCCTGACCCTGTGGCTCTCTTTTGTGGGGACACGCTATTCGTGGGGGACGTGGGCCGTCCCGACCTTTTCCCCGGGAGGGCCGAGGAACTTGCATCCCGGCTTTACGACAGCCTCCATTCCAAACTGCTTTCCCTGCCCGATTCCTGTGAGGTCTACCCGGCCCACGGGGCAGGGTCGCTTTGCGGGAGGTCCATGGGGGCCAAGCGTTCAAGCACCATCGGGTATGAACGCAAGTACAACTACGCCCTGCAGATTCCCGACAGGGAAAGGTTCGTAGAGGCGCTTACGACCGACATGCCTCCTTCCCCGGACCATTTCTCCCGCTGCAGCAACGTGAACAGGGAAGGGCCGGCAAAGCTTGACACCCTGCCCCCAATCAGGGGAATTCCTCCTTCCGAATTCTTTGGGCTTGCGGGAAAAAACGATACTCTTGTCCTTGATACCCGCTGTTTTGAGGGTTTCGGGGGGAACATGTGCCAGGCTCCTACAGCATCGACCTGGGAGGCAACTTCGGGACTTTTGCAGGCTGGCTCCTGCCTCCCGAGCAGAAGATCCTGCTGGTCTCGGACAGCGAAACCCATGCCCGGGAAGCCGTGGTCTGGCTACACAGGGTCGGGCTTGATAATGTTCTCGGCTACCTGGAAGGCGGGATGTTTGCCTGGGTTACCTCGGGCCTGCCCACAGCTCATGTCCCGCAACTCTCGATTCCCGAACTCCATGCCAGGTCCCGGGAGGCTGAACCGCTGGTAATTCTGGACGTCCGGGCCCCTTCGGAGTACGAAAGCTTCCACATCGAATATGCTCTTAACATCCCTGTCCCGGAACTTCGGACGCGCTACTCCGAACTTGACCCGAAAGGCGATATCGCACTCATCTGCAGCACCGGGCACAGGTCGAGTATGGGCTGCAGTATCCTGAAACAGCACGGGTTTGAGCGGGTTTACAATGCTGCGGGCGGGATGACCGGGTACAATGCTGCCGGTTACGGCCCCGAGTGTCCCATGTGCTCCCTCTCCTGGGCAGGGAAATCCGGCAGGAAGGAAACCTGAGCCTGCAGCAAGCCGGGGGGAAGGGCAGTGGACATATTTTCCATGGAGCAGTGGTCTCCTTATGCGGTCGGCATCGGAATAGGGGTTTTGAGCTGGTTTACCTTCCTGCTCTCGGACAAACCCATCGGAGCCTCAACGGCGTACGCCAGGACAGCAGGGATGCTCGAGAAGGTTTTCAGAGGGGAAAAGGTCGGGGAAATGGCTTATTTCAAGAAGTTCCCGCCGGTTGTTGACTGGGAAGGGATGCTTGTTGCGGGCATAGTGCTCGGGTCCTTCCTTTCGGCCTGGCTCTCCGGGACTTTCCGGCTTGAGTGGGTCCCTTCAATCTGGGCTGCCAGTTTTGGCTCCTCTCCCTTTCTCCGGGTACTTGCTGCCCTTGTCGGCGGCTTTTTAATCGGTTTCGGGTCCCGCTGGGCCGGGGGCTGTACCAGCGGGCACGGGATTTCGGGGACGCTCCAGCTTACCCTGAGCAGCTGGGTCTCTGTGGTCTGCTTTTTCATAGGCGGCATTATAACGGCTTTTCTTCTCTTTAGCTTCGGGGTATGAGGAGGTAAATGAGATGCTGAATCAAATCCGGAACCGGGAGACAGGCCAGATGGAGAGCCAAAAGCCAGGCCGAATGAGGAGTCAGAAGCCGGGTCGGACGGAGGGAAGAAAATGAGTGCTCAGCCCCGGAAACAGGTTAATGTGGGGTGGGTAAAGGAACTCCATGCCAGGAAAGGGCTTCAGCTTGGCCTGGGCTTTTTTTTCGGGATTATCTTCGGTTTTTTGCTCCAGAAGGGCGGGGTTACCCGGTACAATGTGATCATCGGGCAGCTCCTTCTTTCCGATTTTACGGTGGTGAAGGTCATGCTTTCGGCGGTCATCACGGGCATGCTCGGGGTCCGTTTCCTGAATAGCCTGGGTTTTGTTAGCCTGCACCCGAAACCGGGTTCTGTGGGAATGAATGTGGTCGGGGGGCTTATTTTCGGCACAGGTTTCGGGATTCTGGGTTATTGCCCGGGCACGATTGCAGGGGCTGTGGGAAACGGGTCCCTGGACGCACTTTTCGGGGGACTTGTCGGAATCCTGCTCGGGGCTGCGGCTTTTGCCGAACTGTACCCGAAGTTGGAGAGGGACATCCTGAAAAAAATGGATTACAGGGATATAACTCTTCCAGAACTTCTAAATATCAGCCCATGGGCTGCGGTTTTTCTGGCCGCGCTCCTCCTGGGAGGGGTGCTTTGGGGGCTTGAAAGGCTCGGGTTGTGAGTTCCGGTTTTCCCGGGATTCTTTCCTTTCTGTATATTTTGGGCTTGTTTCGTGGGCTTTCAGGGAAAGAAATGTCTCCAAACTTGCTAAAAAAAACCGTCCGTGGCAGATAAATATTTATAACAAGTAAAGGATTTAATATTAAGTAAAAACGTAAAATAATATTTTAGTGGGGGAAATTTGTATGAAGATACGTGTAGTTAGTTCCAGAGAAGAGATTTTTACGCTCAATCCCAATGAAAGAGTTGTTCACCTTGCGTTCCGCCCTTCGAACAAGGACATCTTTGCGCTGGTCGAAACCTGCCCGAAAATTGAAGTTATCCAGCTTCCTAAATCTTACAGGCGGACGGTTTCAAAGTCAATCGAAATGTTTCTTGAAATGCAGAGAATCCAGCTTATCGAAGGGGATGTATGGGGTCACAGGAAAGACATTAACGAATATTACAGCATCCCGTCCTCCGTGCTTGAGAAGATCAGGGAATTAAAGCTGGAAGGCACACCTGCCGAGCGGATCGAAGAAAAGGTTTCAAGGGAAAGCAAGCTTAATCCCGAAATGGTCGCCTACATCCTTACCAAAGAAACCACAGCCTGATTTTTAGCTCCTTATACAAATGGCTGTTAAAGTAAATAGTTCGTGCAGAGAAATTTTATCAACTTAAAAATTTTAATTACCATTTCTCAGCCCCTTTTTTTATAAGGAGGTCTGCAAAAACTTCATGTGTTAGTAGCTGAAGCTTTATCGATAACTAAATCCTGGCTGATAGGCTAAAATCCTGATTTGTAACCTGAATTCTGACTGGTGCTCGAGAGTTTATCGACAGCAACTTTATCG
>DUKH01000033.1:0-2314 GCA_013329415.1 Methanosarcinaceae archaeon
CTTGTATTCTAAACTGACAATTCCTAAGGCAATAAACCCGGGCCGGCAAGACCGTCTTGCCGGCTAATTTTTTTTAAAAACATGGGCGAAACCCTTAAATACGTCAGATACGTTTGATATTGGATATTTTTCAGGAATAGACAGCGGAATGCAAAAAATAACTGTTTAAAAACATATCGGGGGATATGAGAAAATGGACATCTGGACTATCATAAACGGTATGATATATCTCCTTGCTTTTGCATTGATGGCCTGGGTTTTGCTGGATGCCAGCAAGATTTCAAAAAGAAGCTGAATAAGAGAGGGATAAAATGTCTGAAAACTCTGAATCTGCCAGCTTAGTGAAGACTCTGCGCCCATTCCATGTATGGGCTCTTGGAGTCGGGATCGTGCTGGTCGGAGAGTACATGGGCTGGAACTTCACCGTCGCAAAAGGAGGAGTTCTGGGTTCCCTGCTTGCCATGCTGGTTGCAGGAACCATGTATGTTATAATTTCTCTCTGTGCCAGTGAACTTGGATCGGCCACAAAACTTGCAGGAGGACCCTACGACTGGGCAAGACTATTTATAGGACCCGGAGCAGCCGCCAGTGTCGGGCTTGCGGTGTATATGGAATACATCGCTCTTGAAGCTGCGGACGCTATTGTTGTCGCATTTATTGCGTCGGAGGTATTTCCACAGTTACAGGTTTTCCCTGTGACGCTGCTAGTTATTGCACTATTGACATTTATTAACTACCGGGGTGTGGTTGCAGCTTTAACCCTGAACTTCTTCCTGACCATGATCGCCTTTATTGCAATTGTGGTATTCTTCTTCGCAACCGCCTTCGGAACAGTGGACATTCATCCTGAATATCTCTTCCAGGGGGCTTTGCCAAACGGCATGATAGGCCTATTTGCAGCGTTGCAATTCGGGCCGTGGTTCTACCTGGGAATAGAAGGGGCAGCGATGTGTGCTGAAGAATGTAAGCACCCGTCAAGGGCAGTCCCGCTCGGACAGCAGGCAGGGATGATTACACTCCTGATAGGAGCAGCTATGACCCTATACCTCTGTGCAGTACTGATTCCCGCGAACATGCTCGGGGTTTCCGTGTATCCGCTCTTTGAAGCGGCACGGAACAGCGGCATATTCATCTTCATCGCCCTCCTGGGACTCGGGACGCTCCTGACCTGCCTTGCAAGTGCAAACGGCTGTGTCTGTGACTCTTCACGCTCCTGGTTCGCACTTTCCAGGGACCACTACGTATCTTCCTGGTTCTCGGCGGTGCACCCGAAGTACAACACCCCTTACAGGGCTGTGATCTTCACAGTGCCGGTAGCAATCGGCTTTGCTTTCAGCGGTTTCCTGGACCAGGTCATTACCTTCTCCATTGTTTCGGGGCTGCTCTGCTATGTGCTGATCCCCTTCTCCCTGATCCGCTTCAGGACCCTCTTCCCGGAGACCACAAGCAAAGTCCGTCCCTTTGCAGGACCTCTCCAGCCCTACATCGCCTACTTTGCTATCGCAATTGCCATTACGATCCTTTCAACCCTCTTCTGGGGCTACAAGTATAACCTGATCTTCGGGTTCGTATTCTACGGCATTGCGTACTTCTACTTCAGCCACAAACACAAGACTTCAAAGGCAGAAAACAACTGGGCTGAAATGGGCTGGCCCGAACCCAGAGGGTCGGAAAATGCGAGGATCGGAAAGGAGGTGATTGGAGTTGAGTTCAGCGAAGATTAACCAGGAGATGGAAAGCAAGTACCACAGCAAACTAACCGGAGACAGTATCCTGGTTGCAGGAATGCTCTTGCTGCTTGTAAGTGTAGAACTCTTTGTGATCAGTAAGATCCTGGGGGCTACATGGGAGATTGCTTCGGATTTCTTCTATCTCTACTTGATCTTCTTCGGGCTGATAGTTGTAGTCGAAACGATAGGTTGCCTGCGGGTACGCGACTCCATCAAGAAGCACATGTTTGAGTTCACCTACTACGATTGAGGAGGCTGAAAGAAATGGCAGAAATTACCAAGAAAGAAAAAAGTGCCCTTGCAGAGGCCTTTGACATCATATTCATCTTTGTCCTGGCCTTCGCCTGCGTCGTGGTCCCCACGGTGCTCCAGGGAGCAGTGCTCGTTTCCTGGGACGAAGGCGGGGCAGGCATAGGCTTCGTCTGGGACCCGGTCGGCTTCTTCAGCTTCTTGCTTGTAATCATCGCATTCTTTGTGGTAATCCTCCACCACTCGGTGAAGAACTACAGGTACTGAAGAATAGTTAATGAATTGAAAAATAGTAACGGATTGAAGAATAGTGTAATGAATTGAATAGTTAATGA
>DUKH01000033.1:2648-7252 GCA_013329415.1 Methanosarcinaceae archaeon
AGTTAATGAATTGAATAGTTAAAGAATTGAAGAATAGGATGTTGAACTGCCTGAAGGAGGGTTCAGGCAGTCAACGCTTTTTTTTGAAATGCTGGTTTTAAAATTTTGGCTTTTGGAATTTTCCGGCAGATCCGACTGTTTTCATAGAACTGCTTCAAAAGCCCGGTTATTCGATAAGCAAGATCTCCCTGAACCAGGAGGGATTCAGGGAATTTTGAGGGAGTTTTTGTGGAATTTTAAAGGAGACTCCTGAAGGACGGGCACCTGCTCAAGGGAATTCAGGCCCTTTACCACTCAATAGAGATATTTTTGGACCCTTCTACGGAGATCCGTAGAATCCGAGCCCTGATATCCCTTTACAGAAGGTATTTTCGGACCTCTCGTATCCTGAGGAGCCCCATACCCAGGAAGTACCTTATGTTATACTAAAATACAATAGTATAAATAAATTGTGCCTTGTATTTTAAGATGTGGAAATATAATATATATAATTTGTGTATTTGGAAATTAAAGAACCAAATGTTATATATAATAGAGTACTGAGACTCGATAGAAGACCGAAAGTATTAAAAGCAGACATCACACAAATAAAAAAAATTAAGAGAAAGAAGAAATAAGATACTCGAGCTGGATCCTTTCGTTTGCTGCAAGCACCATACGGGCGTCAGCCTCCGCAATTTTCACCAGCAGGCGGGCAATATTCTCATCCGGCCCCCCGGAATCGGTAAGGGCTTCAGAGAGCCCTTCAAGGATCTCAATTCCGGAAAAACCCTTTTCGATAAGCATTTCGTCAATGAGCTTGCGCCCCCGGGCAAAGTCCCCGGAAAGAGCGGCTTCAAGCAGTTCGTCTATTGCTTCATCCCTGCCCTTAACAGTAACCTCGTAGACGCTCTCCTCCGTAATTTCAGCTTCCTCCGCCCTGAGAAAAACAAGCTGAAGAGTCTGGACAGCTCTTGCAACGTTCCCTCTTGCAAAATAGAGGACCGCATCCAGGGCTCCTTCCGAACAACTTAGCTTTTCAGCCTCAGCTATCTTCTCAAGATAGGGTTTCAAAGAGGCATCGGAAACATAGGTGAAAAAGAGCTGCAAGCCTCTGGATCGAAGAGGGGGGATCAGTTTTGAAGGCCGTGTTGTGGAGAGGATAAAGCGGCAGGTGGAAGTATACTTTTCCATGATGCGCCTGAGGGCATGCTGAGCATCGGAACTAAGGGACTCGGCGTTGTCAATGTAAATGAGTTTGTAGTCCGCATCAAGGGAAGCCATTCCTGCGTATTCGTTAATGATTTGCTTGAAAATATCGATTACGCTTTTGTAGATCTTTTTCGGGTCATCGGTCCCGATAATCCGGACAAAACGCCTGTCCCGGACAAGGTAACGTTTACCCTGGTCGAAAAAGTCCGAGGCATTGAAATCGGTAAAATTGTTTTTCCAGGTATCCCCGTAAAGTTCCCGGGCAAGAGCAAGAGCCGCAGTCGTTTTCCCCGAATTTTCCGGACCGTGGAAAACAAGGTGGGGCAGGTTCCCGGACTGCAGTAGCTCAGAGAGGGTGTCTACCGAATGTTCGTTTCCAAGCAGTTCTTTCAGGGCAACTGCCCTGTATTTCAACGTCCAGAGATCCTGCATGTTAGCACCTTGTTATTTTGCGTTCCTGCGATCGTTTTATCTGTTTTTCTGCGATTTTTTAGTCCGTTTTTTCGCAATTATATTCGCTTTTCTGCAATCAACTTATTCTGCAATCAACTTTTTCTGCGGCCCTTATTATGTATTTTCCATAAAGCCCGGTTCACTCGTCAGTCGAAATTTCCCCTTTACGGGTGGCAGAGGCTTCCCCTGCTTCGAGCATTTCCTTAATCACCACTCCGTAGACCGGTCTTGCAATCACCACACCGATGAACACACCGATGATTGTGGTTATGGCAAAGCCCTTCAGGGCTCCAAAGCCCATCACGACCAGGGGGGACATGGCAATGATAGTGGTTGCAGCAGCCCCGAAAATGATTCCGAAGGCTTTCCCGATCCTTGAGACAAAGACCTTTGTTGGGGGAAGCTTGCCTTCGTAAAGCACTTCGTCGGTGATGATGACCAGGTGGTCAATCCCTGTCCCTATGGCTGCTATGATACCTGCGATTGCTGCCAGGTCCATCTGCCAGCCGATGGCCGAAGCCACCCCGAGGATCATTATCACTTCACTGATAGAAGTCCCTACCATGGGTATGAGGATCTCAGGTCTCCGGTACCTGCGGAAGACCACTCCTGCCACGGCTAAGAGGGAAAGAAGGCCTGCAATCAGGGCTTCGGTCTTGAACTGCTCACCGAGAGCGGCGTCCACATGCCCGGAACCCACAAGCACCACGTTCACAGGGAGAGCCCCTGCCCTGAGGTGTATCTGGAGTGCCTGAGCCTGAGCCTTAGCTTCCTCATCGCTGCCGGTGGAAGCTTGCCAGGAGTAGATAGGAGCTTGTTTTAGCTGGGATGCGGCGGAATAGCTAAGGGGAGCGCTGTAGACCACGTTTTCATCCAGGTACATGGTAAGGTAGTGAGCACTCGGGTTATCCACTGCCCCGGTTTCAATTGCGACTTTCTGGAGGGCGAGCGCCCCATCCTCGTTCAGGGTAAAGGGTGTATTCCACTGGTTGTCGTGGAAACCGGGTATCCCTACGCTTACTATGGAATCTCCGTAAAGCACGTGCCGGGTCTCAGTTCCTGTAGTATTGATCCTGATCTCGAATTTCCCGGGCTTTTCGGCAATGTCCTTTGCGGTTGCCAGGTCTATGCCTGCAAAGTCAATGAGGATGTAGTCATCCCCGACTGTCCGGACAGGAATATCTTTCAGGCCAAGAGAATTGAGCTTGTCGTTCAGGATTTCCCGGGTCAGGTCCCGGGTCTGAACGCTTACTCCTTCCTTGTAGCTGGAAGTCCCGTCTTCGTTCTTGAGGATTGAACCGCCTACCTTTGCCATCAGGGCTTCGAGCTCCTCTTCGGAAACAGCAGTCCTGATTTCATAGACAAGCCCTTCCCCTTCGTCAAAAGTAATGACTTCGGCGTCCAGGGAATTTGCCAGGTAAAGCCGGACCAGGCTTTCCTTGCTGGTAAAAATGGTAACCTGGGTGGTTTCCTGGTTCAGTCTGTCCACACTTACCCGCCCGAGTTCAAGAAGCTCGAGTTCGGAGCTGCTGACCGGGACATCCGTGGTGAACGTTATGGAGTTTTCAGCTTCTGAAAGGCCATTTCCTTCCAGCTTGTTTTCCGTTATCGTGATAGGGGCACCGATTACAGGTTCCACGAGTTCGCTGACGATCATCCCGGAATCCGCGTCCACCTGGGCCAGAGCGCCCTGCAGTTTAATCTGGAGCCAGGACCCGCCTTCCAGGTCAAGCCCGTAGTTCAGGTTTGAGGTCGTGCCTTCCCCCGAGGTATATCCCGGGTGGATTGCAATAATGGAAGCCAGCAGGGCAATAATAAAGATGATAACTCTCACGTTTTTAAAGAGGCTTTTTTCGTCGCTCATCTGTTAAACCTCCCTCTGAATTCGGGTTTCAGGACATACCAGCGCAAAATCCCCGTGTTCAGGAGCCAGGTGTTCATCAGGTCCGCAGCCAGCCCTATGATCAGGACGCTGGAAATCTGCGAGAGCAGGGTTATCTGCGTGAATGAGGGGATGACCAGGTAGGGGAAAGTGGAGACAACGTACATCACCACGAGGGCTGCAAGGGTTGTGGAGGTCATGGTAATCCCGGTCTGCATGGCCCTGGAAACCTTCTCTTCCACCGTACCTCTGCGCTTCAACACCCTGTTAGTCAGCAGGATGTCACTGTCCACGGAATAACCGATGAGCATAAGGAGGGCTGCAACCGTCCCCAGTGAAAGCTCGATCCCTGCAATCCGCATGAAAGCTGCGGCAATCACTATGTCCGAGAAAGCCGAAAGCACAACTGCGAAAGAGGGGACAGGGCTCCTGAAGATCAGGAAGACCACCGTAGCCATCCCGATAAAGGAGATTAAAAGGGCCTGGAGAGCCTGGACCTGCAGGTCTTTTCCGTACACCGGCCCTATCTGCTTGATTTCCACGTTGGAATAACGGCCTATTACGTCGTCTTCTAGCTGGCGCTGTTCCTCATTATCCATGACACCGAACTGCATGATAACCCTATTTCCTGCCTGCCGGGCATCCATTATCGGATAATCGGAATACAGTTCTTCAAGCTCAGCAGGGGAATCGGTAGTTCCCATCGAAATCTGGGTACCTCCCTGGAACTCCATGCCCAGGAGCAAAGGTGACCCGCTGCTTGCGAAAGAAACCAGCAGTATCGCTAAAGAAACCGCGAATACTGCAAGAGGAATTGCCAGCAACTGGCGATTATCGTGACCCTTCACGAAGGAATCTAAAAAATCGGTAAAACCTGTTGCCATAATTTAATACTCCGGATGAATGCATCTATTATTTCCTTGAACTTATCCGAATCTGTTTTTTATAATCCAAATTAATAAGACGAATTGAGAATCCATTCATAACCCAGATTCATAATTCAAATTCATAATTCAAATTCATAATCCAGATTCATAATTCAAATTCATAATTCAAATTCATAATCCAGATTCATAAT
>DUKH01000107.1 GCA_013329415.1 Methanosarcinaceae archaeon
CGTGTCTTCCGTGGTTATAAAATAAGTGTAAATATTTTACTTCCTGGACTATAAAAACAAGTGAAAATAACAAAAAATAAGGATAAAATTTTGGGAATTCCGGCCCTGAAGCCTTCTCCCTGAATTTCCTTCTTTTTGCTTCTCTGATTTTTTTGATTCTCTAATTTTCCGATTCCCTGATTTTTACATCCAAGGCTGTTGGGAATCCCTCTCAAATGCGGCTCAAAAACCCCTGTTGTTGTTCACGAACTCATTGGGGTCGCAGAGCAGTTCGGTGTGGTCGTAAAGGTTTCTGCAGGTTTTGGTGAGGTAGAGGCGCGTCCACCAGATAGCCGTGAGCGGGGCGATGACTATGAGCGAAAAGAGGGTTGTCAGAATGAGAACGAACCCGCTGTCAGGACCTATGAACTCCTGGGCATAACTGGCCACGAAGGAGAGGGCAAGGGAAAGCACCCAGAGGATGATGACGTCAAGCTTGTTGCCTATGAAGACCCGAAGGCCCGTAATGATAGCCTCAATGGGATCGAGTTCGTCTACCACCAGCGCATACCCGACCAGGGAGAGGCTGAGATTGATGATGAGGAGATAGAGCACCCAGACCAGGATGCCAAAGGAAAGCAGTCCTGCCCCCCTGAGCGAAGCCTCCGGGTTATCCAGGAAAAGGCTCAGGTCTCCCACAGCCAGGGCTCCGGGTACCACGAATACGATTCCCACAAGGGACAGGAGGGCTATCAGCACCGAGACCAGGAAGAGCCTGAAAGCATTTTTCTTCCCCGCAATGACCATGTCCGAAAGCACGGCATCCCCGGTTTCGGCAGCCTTCTTTGCCATCCCGATCGCCCCTGCCGTAAAGAAAGCCTGCACGAAAGTGACCAGCAGGTAAAAGATGAGCCCTAGCAGCAGCATCGTGCTTATATTTTCAAGGACCGCAGCCCCCATAATACTGAAAAGCTGTTCCGGCGGAAGAAGGGTAGGGTCAACCCCGCTTTCAAATTCGGGACCCAGGAGCAGGAGACCTATCAGGGCAAAGAAAAAGAAAGAAAGTATTCCTCCCACGATCGAATTAAGTACAAATGGGATGCTTATTTTAAGATTTCGAACCCACGTTTTGAATCCTTTATTGATTATTGTTCCTATATCTTCAGGCATGTGACAGGACCTTCTGATTAAAAGCTGACTTTGAATAGCAAATTGCAAGATGACTTTAAACTGCAAGATGACTTGAAAGTTTCGACGTCTCTACAAAATCCGGTAAGAGGATCTGACAGAGACCGCTGTCGGACGAAAGCAGAATCCTGCAGCGGAGAATACTGCACCTGACCGGATGCAGAATTTTAAATAGACTGCAGAACCACTTGCATTATTTTCTGATAATATGCAGAGGGTAAATATATATTCTCTTGTTCTGATCCAATTAAACCTGAAATAGTGGCGCTGATGAGGGATTAAAAAGATCCGATCAATTTATGCTATACAGGTGCAAGTTTTCAAATCTTATTTTTTATTTTTTGCCAGTCCCGGGTCACCTGCGTGAACTCCCAAAACAACCATAAGCCGAATCCAGCAACATAAACCCCCAAAAAAGCAGAAACTCAATAAACACCCGGAAAATAACTTCAGCACAAATCAGGTAAATTATTTCAATCTGACAAACCTTTCAACAAAGAAATTGATATCCCGAAATATCCCAAAATATCCCGAAAAGAACCACCGAGCGTGAAAACATGAAAAACCTGGAAACCTATACCGAAAGCTCAGTCCCTCAAACCTCCTCCACTCCTGAAGAAATCGTCGTCCTCGGACACTGCCTCCTGAACCCCCCCCGCCAGGATCAAAGGCGCAAAACCCAAAACCCTCCTCGACGTTACAGGCATGAACGTAATCCAGCTCCCCTGCCCCGAAGCCATGTTCTTCGGCATAAGGCGAAGGGAAATCACCAAAGACCAGCTCGACCACCCCGCCTACAGGCGCTTTTGCCGAAAAATCTTCACCCCCTATGCCGACCTCATCGAAGACTTCGCAGCCGGCGGCGCAAAAATCAGGATCCTCGGCGTCCCGAAAAGCCCCTCCTGCGGCGTAGAAATAACCAGCGTCGGTGGGGAGCCCGGAAAAGTCAAAGAGTTTCATCACACGCATGTTGAAGGGTCAGGGGTCTTTATCGAGGAGATTAAGGAGGAGCTTGGGAAGAGAGGAGTTGTTTTTGAGATAGAGGATGCCCGCCGGGAAAGAAATTGAGACGAAATTAAGAAGAAAGTCCGGTGTAGAAAAGAACGATCTATTTTTTACTCCAGCCAGAATGTATTTATTCGTTATTTTATCCAGCCAGACTAACCGGATTTCTCAGGGGATCAGAACCCCGGGCTCTCACCGGTCGTCGAAGACGACCGGCTTTTCCATGAAAATTTATAGGAAAATACGCAAATAATTGACCATTTCAGCTTCGTTGTTGATCGGACTGATTTTCCATAAGACAGACACTTGAACACATCGGTTGCTTAGGATTTCCCCTTTTTCCATTTAAAATACAGTTTAACTATTTCACTTAAGTTCACTCCTACACCACAAAAGGAAGGATCCATGGTAATAACATTGTTTATTTTTTCAAACAGCGTCTCTTCGGAATCGGATTCATCCGCAATCTCTTGCAATTTTTGAAGTGCCTCAAAAATCTCCATTCCATATTTTTTATTTATTTCCGTATTTCGCAGTATTTCCTTAACCATTTTCATCATACTGCTGTCTTTGATGACCGTTCCGAGAAGCTCACTTACATTATACTTATTATCAGAGCCATCAGGCCTGTAAGTTTCGTCTCCATCCAGTTCCAGATTGACTAGATGCCTATAACTGACAGTAACTTCCGGCTCATCAGGCAGCGGGATTTTTTCGATGGCTTTTAATTTTTCAAAACTGTTGTTAATTTCCCGGAAGTTTTGAAGAATGACCGCAAAATAATCCCTTTTTTGAGCTCCATTTACGTAAATACTGATCCTTCTGGCATCATTATCTGATTTGATCACAGCGGTAGCACTGAAAGCCTTAGCCTCAAGGACCACACCCGTCCGCCAGCGAAGATCGCCTTTTATATCCATATTCATCTTCACGATAAAACGGGGCATTACGGAAGGCGGCAGGAAATCATAATCAATGATAAACTTCAGGGCACTCCCATCATCAAACTCAAAATCTGGCTGCTGAATTTCCAGAAGAGCAGGAAGGAGCACAGTGCTGCCATCAAGTTCATAGGAGAGTTCGAATTTTTTCATCAAACTGAGGATAAAACCGTACTGATCGGGAGGATAATAGAATTTATCTCCATTATTCTCCTTCAAAATATCCGCAAACATGTCAAGTTTCAGGATTCCGCCGGAACTTGCAACCTCCTTTGAGTTAACCATTTTATACACTGCATTGGTTACCCATTCAGGGTCCAGAACATGTGTATTCAGGAGAGGTATATCTTTAAAGTGCAGTATTACACCCAGATCGTGAAGAAAACCAACAAGCGTATTTTGTTCTGATTCGCCCTTTATTCCTTCTTCATCACACATCAGTTTATATTCATTATATTGGATGAAATTACAGTGTTCACATGTATCCCCATCTTCAACATCAGGATTGAAATGCGGACACATTTTTTCAATTTTACCTTTTATATTGAACCAGCTTTTAGCCCACATGACCTCCAGATGCCGGACCTTTGTCAGTTCCTCTTCCAGACTTTTAGAAAACTCCCCTATTCCCTCTTCCGATTTGCAGGACAAACGGTAAAAACCCCTGATAGAAGGATACTTATCCAGCAGAAACTTTCGGTTCAGGTCAAACCTAGGGTTTTCATCGATCTTATTGATTACAACCAGAACCGGGGAATCACCACCGAAATTTTCAATGAGTTTGAGCCAATACTCAGGCTTCTCATCTTTCCTCCCGTCCAGCACCAGAATATAAAGACTTCTTTTGGACAAAAAAAACTGGTGTGTAGCGTGCATGATCTCCTGCCCGCCAAAGTCCCAGAAATTAGCTTTGATTTTCCTTTCCCCATTTTCCACGACCCACTTTCTAATATTGATGCCATGTGTCTGAGGCTCATTTCCATCAAAATCTTCCCCAAAAAGCCTCTTCACCAGCGAAGTTTTTCCTGCACCACCTTCACCAACCAGTAAAACTTTAACTTCATTTAGCGGTTCTTTTTCACCTTCTAGCGACTTGAAATAGTTGATGACTGCCTCCCTGCCTTGTTTCACAATCTCCACAGGGGGATTTTCAAGAGGGTTACTTTCTAAAAATATTCCCATTGTTCCCAATCTATACTTCCACTTAATATCCAGAGTTAATTCCAAGATTTCAGGAGGAAGAGAAGTCAACTGATTATCAGATATGTAAAGTTCAGTAAGATTTTTCAACTCTGAGATTTCAGGAGGAAGAGAAATCAATTGATTAT
>DUKH01000224.1:0-165 GCA_013329415.1 Methanosarcinaceae archaeon
CAGGCTCGACAGTCAGTAAAAATATTGTATTATTTAGAAGGCCTCTTATTAGCAAAAAAAATCAATAATAGGAGGCCTCCAAATAGAGAGAAACTTCAACAAAAGAAGACCTTCAACAGGAAAAGCCGAAACTCCGCAGAAACAAAAAAGATCTTCATTTCAAAA
>DUKH01000224.1:527-13253 GCA_013329415.1 Methanosarcinaceae archaeon
GTCTTCGTTTCAAAATAGCAAATAGGAACTGTTTAAGTGTTACCTTTAAGCTTTGAGTTTTTAGTTCAGAAATAGTTGACACGAAGAAGTAATTAAAAGGTAGCGATATATATTAGATTATGATAAGGCGCTTCACACCCGAAGATTTCCAGGAAATAATCGATATAGAGGCTGAGGCTTTTTCGGAACATGACCCCCTTGTCTACATGAATTTTTACGAATTGGTGGGAGACGGGTTCCTTGTCGCAGAAGAAGACGGGAAAGTCGTGGGATATGCGGTAGGCTACCGTTCTGCGGAAAACGAGGGGCATATATTTTCCCTGGGAGTCAAAAAAGAATGCCAGGGAAGGGGAATAGGCACAGAGCTGATTTATTCTATTTGCGACCTTTTCATTGCAAACGGGCTTAAATACGCCAGGCTGGAAGTCAGAAATAGTAACTTAAAAGCACAAAGACTTTACATATCCATAGGGTTCATACCCTGCTGGACCGAAAAAAAATATTATTCAGACGGAGAAGACGGGATGGTGATGAAAATGCACCTGCATCCTTACCGCCTGTTAATCTCAAAAAAAAGGCATATGGAACCTGGACTTTCGAGCAACGAGTTCCTTGCCACAATCCGGGGTCCGGTCAGTTATTACCCATGACCTTAACGGCGGAATTAACGGATTCCCTCATCTGGGGAGACTCCTCGAAGATGGAATCGTCCCTGGACATCAGGTGTGCGAGTTCTCCTCCTAGAATAAAAATTGCTCGCTTATGATCCGCCTTGCTCCGGTGAATGTGGACAGGACTTATCGATAAAGACTTGTACTCATCGAATTCCTGCGTTACTCCGTGTCGTTCAAAATACCTTTTCATTTGGGCCATATATGTGTGCAGTTGTATGAGTTCTTCCTTGTGCATAGCGAACAGACCTACAATTTTACAAGATCAATTAAATATTACCTTGAATCAAATAAAAGAATTGCTCGAGGAAACCCCTTTCCTAGTCATTAATAATAAGCTTTTCTATATATTGTATATGATAAATCATGATGAATAGGAGATTGTAGTGTGAATTTTAACTCTATAGTGTGAAATTATACCAAATCGTAGTGATTTTGCATGATTTATACAAATATGTACACAATAAAATAAAGAACAGATATTTAATTTATAAGACGTCTCGAAAACCCCGAAAAACTCCTCCTGAGCTAAAAAAATTCCATAACAGGAGATTATGCTGCAATTAAAGGAATAAAGTAAAAAACAGGAAAAAGGAGAAAAATGACAGGAAGGGGGTCACAATATTGGAAAGATTCCAAAATAAGGGGAAAAACAAAGAGGAAAAGTGAAGAGGACAATTGGAAAAACAAAGAGGGGAAGTGAAGAGAACAGTGAGAAAAAGAGAAAACAAAAACTGTGAGGGTTGAAAAATCAACCTCACAGCATGCTGGGGGTCAAAACCTCCATATCAGTAGGAACTTTTGCGAGGTTCCCGATTTTTACACCCACAAGCTTTTTAATGGAGTTGCTAGAAGCGATGTCAACCAGCCTCTGGGTGATCACACCGTCAAAAACAACGCTTTTTACATTGCTCCTGCAGTTCTTCAACTTGCTGGCAAGATCGCGGACAGCGATTTCTTCAATTACCTTGTCCTCAGGGTCCAGGATTCTGGCCGTCAGGGTGCCTTTCAGGGCCTCTACATGGGGCTTGAACCTGAGGGCCTCTGCAGAGACAACAGGTGCCGGAGCTGGGACAGGCTTTGCCATTTCAGCCGGAAAGACCCTTCTTGCGGCAGGTCTCTCCACAGGAGCTTTGACCCGGGTAGCTCTGGTCTGAACAGGTTTTGCAGCCGGAGCTTTGGGCACGACTTTCACTGCTACTGCAGGTTTTTCAGGAACCGCTTTTTCCACTTTTTCTTCAGGAAGCTCTTCTTCCTCAAAAGAATCCTGCTTCGGGGAAACCCGGTGCACTTTAACTCTCTTATGCAGCTTCTTTTCCGAAATGCGTGGGATAACATCCGGAGACCTCAGGGTATTCCTTTTGGGGGGCCTTTCTACCCGCTGCTCACAGCTGGGTCCTCCCCTCTCCTGAAGCCCGTATTTCTCGATGATCTGTTCCACGGGTATCTTCCGGCGCAGAGTCCGGATAATTTCCTTCTGGACAAGGTCTTCCACACCCTTGCCGTCAGGTGCCCGGGCGACATAGTCAATGTCTGCAACCTGCAGGAGTTCCCGGATGATGAGTTCTCCTCCCCGGTCCCCGTCCGTGAATGCGGTTACTGTCTTCTTTTTAGTAAGCTCAGCTACCTCGGGAGGGATGTTGGTTCCGCCCACGCAGATAGTGTTCTTGATGCCGTAGCGGAGCAGGTTAAGGATATCCGCCCTGCCTTCCACAATAATGATAGCATCCGAGTTAACCACATTAGGACCGCAAGGAATCCTGGACTTCCCGTAGTAGGTCAGTTCGTCGATGCGCACCGACTGCCGGACTTCTTCAGCCAGTTCCTGGGACTCGGGGACGCTCTCATCGAACATCCTTGTGAAAATGAGTTTTGCCCGGTCAATAATTTTCTTTCGCTTTACAGCCCGGACGTCCTCGATCTGGAAGACCTCAATCTTGGCACTGCAGGGCCCTACCCTGTCAATTGTTTCCAGCGAAGCGGCAAGAATCGATGTCTCGACCTTATCAAGACTTGAAGGAACAAAGATGTTCCCTTTGGTTTTTCCCCCTTTGGCGGTAACCATTACCTCGATCCTTCCGATCCTGCCGGTTTTTTGCAGATCGCGCAGATCAAGATCAGCCCCAAGCAACCCCTCGGTCTGGCCGAAAATCGCACCGACTATATCGGGCCTTTCGATGACCCCGTCGGCGTTAATTTTGGAATGAATGATATATTTCGTGGTATCCGTATTTTGCATGTGGATTCTCCTTGACTTATGTGAACGAATTTATAGTGAATGACGTTTAAGTTAACGACTTTACCGGGAAAGAAATTGTATTTGATGACTTTGTTCATCGAATGACTTAACCGGGAAAGAAGTTTTACCGGACGATTTTATACCGGACGATTTTATCGGGAAATGTTTCAATACACCGAGCAATCCAGGTACAAACACCTGCAGGCTCAAGTTCCTGGTAAAGAGCGGCATTTGGTGAGAACACAACCTCCTACCAGACGATCCGCAAAGTGCCATGCAATACAAAAATACAAAAATAGTAGAAATCAGATTATTCAAACCCGGACAGACAAATACACCTTAGAACGGCAGATTTATAAAATTGAAGGTTTTTAAGGACCTGGGAATACATTCCCGGACCTACCTGCAACTCTCTACTCTCGCCTATGCAAGCACAGTCCGGTCGACCTTTCCGGCCCGCTCCTGCTCGATGGAGTTCCTACCTTAACGTATAAACCAGGGAAGCGCCATTTCAGCTCCCTGATCTGGCTTATGATGGACGATAAAGCTGTTACTCGCTCTGGCATGGCAATGGAAAGTTATTTATCCAGTAACTTTCCGCACCTGCCTGAAAGCTCTCACCCTGAGACAAGCCCTGTTAAGGAAACACAGGCTGTGTTCAAAGCTGTGTTCAAAGCCCTGAAGTTAAGTGTTTCAAACCCCGGGCCAGGTGTATATATGTATGCATATCATTCAATGCAATCTAGTGCTGATTTTTTCAGAAATCCCCCTGAAGCCGGGGATTCTCCGGCACAGGCAGCCAAAAGGTGTCAGGCGTCTTACTCCCATTAATAAAGATTCCTATAGCGATAAGCGGCAAAGCAATAAATGAACATGTATGTCAGGCAAATTAAAACGCGCACCTGCTTGACTTTACCCTCTGCTTTAATGAAGCTGCAATGTCTGATTTCAGTTACATTGAATGATGGATTACTGCGAGTGGTGAATTTATGTAAATCTGTGATTTCTATTAAATTTGCATATTGCATTTAGCTGTGTTTGATTACCTTTACGAATGCGTGATGATGAATGGATGAAGTAGTTAATTAATAATATGACCGGACAGAACGGTTTTCGCCCACCTCTAAAGCAACATCGGCGGACCCGGAGTCTGTTGTCATATATTTTTAAATTCATATGGTTATTGCTTGCAGCACTTAAGAACTTTGTGGTGATTAAAACTGTGGCGTCCAATTAGGACTTTTTCCCCATACCCCATGAATCTGGAAATTAAAAACCCCAAAAACCCGGGAAAATTGAGGAAAAAGGAAACTTCAATCCGATTAATTTAGAAAGGTATAAATAAAACATGAGAGTTGTAAAAAAGTGAACGGGCGAGACCTATAAACTATTTTTGTACACTAACCCCCCACTCCCAAACTCGCTCGTTCACCCCCCTGTTTCTATGGAGTTCGAATGTCATCGAATCCTGATCTTGCAGAGATGGACATCATCCTAAAAATATTTTAGATACTATGACGCAATGACTTCGGGGGAATGTCCATTTATTTAAAAATATTTTAATTTAGTTTTGCATAAAAAGGAGGCCGAAAACCCTCCTGTCATTCAGAAACCTGTAAATCTATAATAGACCTGAGTCCCATTCTAAAAGGATGTTTAAAGGGATGTTAGAAGATTTGAGTTCTGAGTCCGGCACAAAATTCGGCACAAAAAATAGTGAAAGGCAAATCAGTTAAAAAATCGGGGAAAGGTAAACCGGTTAAAAAATTGATGAAAAGGTAACGGATGAAAAGAACACCGTAAAGCATCCGGACCGAAAAGGAAACCCGGGGAAAAGACATGATAAGAGTGATTATTATCGGAGGGGGAGCCTGCGGCATGGCAGCCGCAACCAAGATCCGGAGACAGAGCGATTTTGAAATCACAGTGCTTTCCAGGGATTCCCATACAGCTTACAGCCACTGCGGGATTCCCTTTGTTTTCGGCCGGGAAATCGAGAATTTTGAAAAACTTGTGGTAAAGCCACCGGATTTTTTCAGGAAAAACAGGATTAGTTTACAACTCAACACTGAAGTCCGGGAAATAGACCTGGACTCGCAAAATGTCCGGACCGGGGACGGAACATATCCTTTTGACAAACTGGTCATCGCCGTAGGCAGCCTGCCTTTCGTGCCTCGCAAAAGCCGTGCAAATATCCTCCCCTGCGGCGTCCATACCCTGCGCAGCCTGGCTGATGGGATACGCTTCGGAAAAACCCTGGAAAAGGCAGGAAAAGTATGCATCATAGGCGGCGGGACGATAGGAATCGAATGTGCAGCTGCCCTGGCAGGGAGAGGAATAAGCACCATACTTGTAAGCAGGAGCATAAACCTCCTTTCCAGACAGTTCGACCCTGATATGGCAACATTTGTCCGGGAATACCTCGAGACCCTGGGAGTGGAAGTGATCTCAGGGCGAAATGTAATCTTCCCGGAAGAGTTCTGGAAGAAAAAGACCGTGTACCTTGGGGACACCATAGATAAGGAAAGAAAAGAAGGGGACGCCGCATACGAGGAAAGCGAAGAGGGGAAAAACGAAGAGGGGAAAAGTGGAAAGAAAAAGATCCCTACCGACCTCGTGCTCCTGGCAAGCGGGGCAAAGCCCGAAATTGACCTTGCCCGGGCAGCCGGAATTGATGTCGGGGAGGCGGGTGGAATAATCGTGAACGAACGGCTCCAGGTCAGGGCAGACGGAAAATTCCTTCCCGGGGTGTATGCAGGAGGGGAATGTGCTGAAGTCACGGATTTCATAACAGGAAAGCCCAGGCTGAGCCAGCTCGGTACCACAGCCCGCAGGATGGCAGATGTCATCGGGGACAACGTGACCGGTACAGAAGCCAGTTTCGGACCCCTGACAGATCCCTGGGTAGCCGTTGCTGGCGGCCTGCAGTTCGGCGGAGTAGGGCTTAGCTCAAGGCAGGCGGAAGAGCAGGGAATAGGAGTTATCACGGGTTTTTCCAGAGGGCGCACCAGGGCTTCCTACTACCCCGGGAGAAAAGACCTGTACATCAAACTCCTGTTCAGGGAAGAGCAGCTGGTCGGAGCCCAGCTTGTGGGAGGGGAAGGAGTTAAGGAACGCATAGATACCCTTGCCCTTGCAATCAGGAAAAAGACGACAATCCGGGAACTCCTGGAACTGGAGACCTGCTATGCCCCTCCTGTCTCCATGCTCGTGGACCCCCTGCATCCGGCAGTAAAAGCTGCTTTCAAAAAGATGCAGGAAAACGAAGCTTAAGTAAAGCCCGTAAGTTTCGAGAGGACTCGAGTGAAAACTTAGAATGGAAATTTCGAGTGGAAACCTCGAATGGAAAAGGCAGGCAGTTTTATCGTGAGCAGCAGGAAGTTTAAAGTGGAAACGGCAAATAATCTGATAACAAGCAACCTGAAGAAATGACCTGACGGCAAATAATCTGATAACAAGCAACCTGAAGAAATAACCTGACGGCAAATAATCTGATAACAAGCAACCTGAAGAAATAACCTGAAGGCTGATAAGCGGAGTGGAAACCAGGAACGAACAACTTAATGGGAGGGGTAGGAAGATGAAAATGATGGAAATCGATGGCTCTTACGGGGAGGGAGGAGGACAGCTTGTCAGGACTGCAGTGGCTCTTTCCGCGATCACAAGCAGGCCGGTAAAGATCACAAACATCAGGAAAAACCGCCCGAATCCCGGCCTGAAACCCCAGCACCTGAAGGCTCTTGAAACCGCGGCCATGGTCTGCAGCGCCCGGGTCTCGGGGCTTTCCCCGGGTTCAACCGAGTTTTCCTTTAGTCCAGTGGAAATAAAGGGGGGAAAATATCGGATTGATATAGGAACCGCAGGGAGCATACCCCTTCTCCTGCAGTGCCTCATGCCCGCCCTCCCCTTTGCAGAAGAAAAAATCGAACTTACGGTAAGGGGAGGAACGGACGTTGCCTGGTCCCCTACCATTGATTACCTGCAGCATGTGACCCTCCAGGCCCTGGAAAAAATGGGCTATGCGGGCAGGGTAAAACTCCAGGAACGCGGTTACTACCCGAAAGGAGGGGGAACGGTCCTGGCCACGTTTGAACCCTGCAAGCTCCGGGGATTCCAGTTCAAAAACCCAAAGAACAAATTAAATCTTGAAGTACAGGGAATCTCCCATGTCTCGAACCTGCCTTCCCATGTGGCTGCCCGGCAGGCAGAAGCTGCAAAAACCCTGCTTCTGGAAGAGGGGTATTCCCCTGACATCGGGACCGAATGTTTTGAACTTTTTTCCACCGGAAGCGGGATAACCCTCTGGACGGGTTTTTTCGGAGGCAGTGCACTTGGAAAGAAGGGCCTCCCTGCCGAAAAAGTTGGAAGGCAAGCCGCGGGAGAAATCCTTCCGGAACTCAGATCCCTGGCAGCAGTGGACATACACCTGGCAGACCAGCTGATTCCCTACATGGCCCTGGCAGGAAACAGTTCCTATACGGCCCGGGAACTTTCCATGCATACGAAAACCAATATCTGGATCACGGAACAGTTTCTGGACGTTAAATTCCGGATAAGAGAAAAAGACGGACTTTTTGAAGTTTCGGTGGACTGAAACGGGCAAAAAACCGAAAAAGCCTTCAAATCCGGAAAAAATGAAACCTAAACCTGGAAAGCTCTAAAAAAGATCTGAAAGATAAGAAAAAGAAGCAAAAAAGAAAATCTCAGAAAATTCACACAATAAGCAGGTACCCCGGAGGTATTCTTTCTGCAAGCACAATGTAATCGGTTGCAACCTTTAAGGAGATTCCATCTTTCCGGGCTTCTCTGGCATCAACTTGCAGGATTACGGGGCTTTCAGTATGTACGAGAGCCACTTCAGTTGCTTTTTCCAGAGAAGTACTCAGGTGGACATAGCGCTGCTTGATCGGGAAAATCCCGTTTTCCAGCAGGACATCGACCTCTTCGGGGCTTGCTCCATAGTAGACGTACGGAGAATCACTTTCCTCATAATCCAGGTCAACATTAACGGAATGCCCGTAGCGAGCCCGGACCCAGCCCTCGCTGATCTCATACCGTCCCTTTTCATCGGATTCCACAAGGGCATAGAGGTGCTCTTTTTTCAGCCACCTGTACCGCCGCTTCATAATTTCGTAGAGGGCGTTCAGGTTAACCCAGCCGCATTCATCCATTTCAACACCTGCCGATTCCGGGAAGTGCCGCAGAGCCCCCGAGACAAACCTTCCGAGTTTCTCTTCCCGCTTGTCGTCCATCAGGAACCTGCCAGGATGTTTACACTGCGGACATGTAGCTCCTCTGAAATAGCCGTGCTCAGTGCATTTCCGAATCATGGTATCCGGTACATTATGACACTTTAACATAAATAAGGTTTGGTTTTAAGAAACTTTATTTGTTAAAATGTGATTTAAATTTAGAGGATTTGTTGAGATTTATTAATCTTTGTCTATATTTTATAGAATTAATCGATTTACAGAATTTGCCCATTTAATATTATAAAAGAGAGCTATTGATGTTGTTTTATCTGAGCAGAATATCTACAAATACATTTTCAATAAAGTTAAATTGTAATCGGTCTACTAAGAGGCATGGAAGAAATCATCTTTGACGATGTAGGAAGTTATCCCTTACCTGAAGGAGTCAGTAAGGAATGGGTCCAGAATGCCTTTAAAACGAGAGCCGAAGATGAAAAACTCTTTACGGTAATCAATGACTCCTTCCAGCAGAAAATAGATGCAGGGGTGGAGGTTCCCAACTATCCCCAGTGTCAGGATGTCTTCATGTTCCTGGAAATTATTCGGGATCCTGACTGCTGTGATAACCCTTATGAGGTAAAACTTGAGTGTGCCAGGATTGAAGAGCTTGAGGCTATAGAGGAAGTGGCAAAAGCTTATAAAGAACAGTTCGGAGAAACCCTTAAGGTGCGGATCTGTGTAACAGGCCCAACCGAACTTTACTTAAGGGAATTCGGAGGTACACAGTACGCTGATATCTACTCTCTTTTTGCAAAAAGTGTGGACAAACTTGTTCGAAATTCCATGAAATCTGCGAGAAATTTTAAGATCGCAACGGTTTCTATTGATGAACCAAGTATAGGGCTGAACCCTGAGCTTGCTTTTGATGAAAACGATATTATTTCTGCCCTTACCGACGCTTCAAAATCAGGAAGTAAGCGGGGAGCTGACGTAGGGATTCATCTCCATTCCCCTCTCTACTATAAGCTTGCCTGCGAGACTCCTACAATCAACATAATAGGAGTGGAATCAGCAAGCAAGCCTTCCTCTCTGGAATTAATTGACAAAAAAGTGCTGGAAAGTACGGATTCATTCCTCAGATTGGGAATTGTAAGAACCGATATCTCCAATCTGGCAGGAATCCTTAACGAAAAACACCGTACTAACGTCTGGAAAGAGCAGCAGTACTTTCAGGAAATTATTACAGAATTCGAAACCCCGGCTGTCATAACAAAGAGACTCAAGCTTGCTTACGGATGTTTCGGTAACCTGATAAAGTATGCAGGTCCTGACTGCGGGTTGGGCTCGTGGCCTAACCAGAGAATAGCTTTTGCTCTGCTCTCCAATGCAGCCCAATGCATAAAGGATTTCCGGAAATCTCTCTGAATCTGAGATTTTTCAATAAATATACTTTGTAAAAATACTTCCCGGAAAAAGACCTTTCAGGGAAAAAACCTCAAGCACTTTGCTTTTCAAGCACTTTGAAGAGCAGGAAACCTGCAAGGCAAAAGAAGACAGCAGCAAACATTGTTGCCCTGAAACCGAAAACCTGGGAAAAAAGCCCCCCCCCAGGAGAGCCCCAACAACCCCGGCAGCCCCTATCATGGAGTTGATGAGCCCTGCGGATGTGGCCTTGTCCGGGTTCCTTTCGACAACCAGCCGCGTGGAACCCACATAGAGAAAAGACCAGGAACAGGCAATGATGAACATTCCGGGAATGATGTAGAGATAGGAAGGCGCCAGGATGAAGCTTACAAAGCCAACAGCCGAAAGGGGGTAGCCGATATGGATCAGCCTTTCGTTTCCAAGCCCGTCGAGCCTGCGCATGACCAGGAACTGGACCGCCGGGTTGACGGCGTAGATAAGTCCGATCCAGAAATCAGTTGCCCCGAGCTCCCGGAGGTATAGAGGAAAAATCGTCCAGACCCCGACAGCCCCCGTATGCCGCAGGAAGAGGGCGAAATAGGGCCCTGCATTCTTCAGAAGGGTATCCAGGGAAAAGTAGGAAAGGTTCACCTGGGGTTTTTCAATATCCCGGAGCCTGAAGGCTAGCAGGAAACATATGAGGTAGAAAAAGGAAGAAAGCAGGAAAAGCCTGTTCATATTTTCTCCGATGAGCCCTGCTGCGAAAAAACCCACCATCCAGCCCAGGGAGCCCAGGGAAATGAACCTGCCCAGGCTCTGCTTCCGGTAGTGAACGTAGGCTATCAGGGCTCCGGGGTAGATACCGACGCTGAAACCTGCAAAGGCTCTTGCCAGCATGAGAGAAGCAGGATCCCTGGCAAAGATCTGGAGGAAAAAAGTCGCTACCGCAATCCCAAACCCGAATAGGAGCACGCTGCGCAGGTGGTGGAGGTCAGCAACCCTCCCGAAAATAAAGGACGAGAGCAGGGTGGAAGCGGAAAAAATCCCCACGATAAAACCGATCTCCAGATAAGTTGCACCAAGGGACTCGGCAAACATGGGAATGAAAAGAAGAGAGAGAACATTTGCCATGTTCGCCAGGAACTGTATGTTATTGATTCGTATCAAGTCGATCAGCACCCAGAAAAGCATTGGCTTATTTAAATATATTTTTTCCGACATGTTATTTTGTTTGGCAGGGTAAAAGGTCAAGAGATTCAAGAGATTCAAGAGGGCCAAAACAATCTCAAGTAGTAGTTCACCCAAAACAGCCTAAAGAATGACCGCACCCGAGAATAGTTTCACCCAGCATGCGGTAATTTTTAGTAGGACGCCCCGCATACCGTAGCAGGACTTCATTTCAAAAAAGGAGAACTTACCAAATAATATTTAATTTACATTACCATTCATATTATACACTCAAAACATAAATTCGATAATTTCATGCATATACAGGTGCATGAATTCCAAATTCCATGCATGTATATGTGCATGGATTCCAAATATTTCAGATCCATATTGATCCATAATATTCCATATTATTCCATGAATTCCTGGAAGAAGTACTGCACTTCCGGGGATAAGTGAATAGAAGAAAAGGTCAAATTAACAACAAAGCATTAAAGGGAAACATTTGAAGGAAACACCATGACCGATATCGACGCGATCTATGAAAAGCTCAGCCACGTCATCAGCAAAGAGGATTTCCTGCAGCGCATCCAGGAAAAAGTTGAAAACATGGGAGGGCTCTGCGACGAAGCAATGGCTGCCATGCTCGTTGCCAACGAACTGGGCTTCTCGGATGTGGGCCGGGAAAGCGTAAAAATTGCCGACATCACAGCCGAGAGCGGGACCGTGAATTTTGTTGCCAGAATCATTTCCGTCTTCGAGCCAAAGGAATTTACCCGAAACGACGGGACCATCGGGAGAGTCGGAAACCTGATTGTGGGAGACGAAACAGGGAGAATCAAGGTTACCCTCTGGGACAACATGGCGGACCTGATAAAGACCGGGAAAGTAATAGTCGGGGAGAGCGTACAGGTCAGCGGGTACACGAAGCAGGGCTATTCAGGGGTCGAGATCAATATCGGAAACAACGGCGTCCTGGCCGAAAGCGACGAAGAGGTGGAAGTGGCTGCGAATGCCCAGCAGATCAAGGATATCAAGGACGGTATGGGCGACCTGAACCTCACAGGAAAAGTCCTGGAAACTTCCGACGTCAGGACCTTCCAGCGCAAAGACGGCACCGAAGGAAAGGTAGGAAACCTGATGATAGGGGACGGGACAGGGTCAATCCGAGTAACCCTCTGGGATGAAAAAACCGACTTTTTAAACGAAGTGGAATACGGGGATACCCTGGAGATTATAAACGCCTATGCCCGGGAAAACGCCTTCAGCCAGAAAGTTGAATTGCAGATCGGAAACCGCGGCCTCATTCGGAAAAGCGAGACGGAGATAGAGTACGAAGAGGAATTCGTCCCCATAGGAAACATTGCTGCAGACGCGAGCGACGTGAACATTTCGGGAAGGGTCCTCGACATCTCGGAAGTCCGCACTTTTGAGAAAAGGGATGGGTCCCCCGGAAGGGTCGGAAACCTTCTGGTAGGAGACGAGACCGGAAAAATCAGGGTCACTCTCTGGGACGAAAAATCCGATTTCCTGGATGAAGTGGAATTTGACGAAACCATCGAGGTCATCCATGCCTACGCCCGGGAAAACAACTTCAGCCAGCAGGTTGAACTGCAGATCGGAAACCACGGTCTCATTCGGAAAAGCGAAAAAACAGTTGAATACAGGGAGAAGTTCACGGATATTTCCGACATCATCCCGGGAGAGAGCTATTCCGTCCAGGGAAAGGTCTCGGACCTGGGGGAAGTCCGTGAATTCGAACGGGAAGACGGGACCGAGAGTGTGGTGGGAGGCCTTGAACTCACGGACGAAACCGGAAGCATCCGCGTAACCCTCTGGGGCGAACAGGCATACGTGCTCGAAGACCTGGACGTCGACTCCGAGCTCCAGATCATAGACGCATACGCAAGGTACGGCCTGAACGAAGAAATCGAACTGAGCGTTGGAAACCGGAGTAGGGTAATCATTCTGTGATTTTTCCCTTTTCTGTTTCCTTTTTCTTCCTTCTTTACCAATTCGCCAATTTTACCGGATTTTATCGATTGCCAGATTT
>DUKH01000183.1:0-16896 GCA_013329415.1 Methanosarcinaceae archaeon
AAAATATAATAAAATAGTTATTTCGGTTGTTCGGCTAAGTTTCAGCATTCCGTTTTTCTGATGAAAAAATGAGTGTTTTCTGCTGCATCTTTTCGAAAGGTTAAATGGATTTTTAGTGTCCCAGTTCTCTACTTGCTGATTCGAGGGTGGGCGGTTGGCTGGCGGAAAAATATAATAAAACAGTTATGTAGCTCCGGTTTTTTCAGCCAGCTGCCATATTCGATTCCTGGCTGTATCAATTTTAAATACTCACGGACCCAATAATATCATGATACAAATGGAAGGCAAGACCTTGAATTACACAGTCCTGATCGAGCAGGATGAGGATGGGATGTACATCGCAACAGTACCGGACATCCCTGGTTGCTATACTCAGGGGAAAACTGTGGAACAGGCTATGGAGCGTGTAAAGGAAGCGATCCAGGTCTGTATTGAGGCTGAAGAACTGGAAGATATCCTGCCGATGAAATTTATCGGGATTCAGCAGGTAGAGGTAAAAGTATGAGCCGGCTCCTTCCCGTGAATGGGAGGGATATGTGCAAAATACTTGAGAGCCTCGGCTTTCAAAAGGTGCATCAGGTCGGGAGCCATGTTAGGTACGTTCACCCTGACGGCAGGAAGACAGTAGTGCCTGTACATGGTAATGAAGATTTAGGCATCGGCCTGATTAAGGAGATCCTGAAACAGGTGCGGATTTCTCGGGAGATGTATGAAGAGCTGAGGAGAAAGGTTTGAGGAACTTGAAGGTTCTTTTTTTCGCTTCGTTTTTTCTTTCTTCTGTTTCACTTCTTTTGGTTGTGTTTTTCGATCTGTCAATTTTAGGGTGGGCGGTTGGCTGGCGGACTAATATACTAAAACAGTCATAGAAGGTTGAATATTTCCTTCATCAAACCTATTTTCCGAGCACCTATTTTCGTCTCAGGATACGTTTAAATGATAACAACCAAAATATACTGACATGGAGAACGCGGACCGTCACAAAGAGTTATTCGAAAAAATCTCTTCGTTCCTCCAGAAGGAAGGGGCAACGAAAGTAGCTGTTTTTGGCTCCTATGCAAGGGGAGAAGAAAAGCCGGGAAGTGATATTGACGTTCTGGTGGAGTTTTCTGAAACAAAAGGGCTGCTAACCCTTGTCCGGATTGAGAGGGAATTATCGGAGTTTCTTGGGGTAAAGGTCGATTTGCTTACTGAAGAATCGATTAGTCCGTACCTTATTGATGGGATTAAAAAAGAGGCAAAAGTGATCTCAACATGAAAAAGAACGATCTGGTTTACCTCGACCATATCCTTGATTCAATCGAGCGGATTGAGGAGTACACCGAGGGTATGGAAGGACCCGATTTCCTTTCCAACAAATTGGTCCAGGACGGGACGATCAGGCAAATTGAGATCATAGGTGAAGCTACCAAAAATTTATCAAAGGATTTCCGGGAGAAATATCCTCAGGTTCCCTGGAAGGATATTGCGGGTATGAGAGACCGGTTAATCCACCATTATTTCGGGGTTAATCTGAAAGATGTCTGGTATACTGTTAAAGTCGACATCCCGGTTTTGAAAGAAGAAATTATGGCTATAACCGATGCCTTCGAGAACTGAAAAATGATTGTTTCTTTTCGCTTATTTATATACTTTTTTGGGGTGTTTGATCTTCATTTCTTCAACCCGGTTTTTAGAGTACGCTTTTACGGCTTTGTAGAAACCGTGGCATATTACTTGAGATGGCCCTGGTTTTTATTACGGGGGTTACTAATGATTCCGATTTTGGTTATTTCTTTATTTATTTCGAGAACCTGGGCCCTCACCGCTTGCGTAAGCAAGCGGCCTTTCCTTTAATTTTTGAAAAAAGGTATTGCAAAATAAACTTTGATTATTGGTTTTTCTTTTCATTCAACTCATTTTATGTCGATATTCTGCTTTTTAATCATAAGCATACTTTTGGCAACTTACACATTATTTTCATTCATTAAAATTTACTTTATGGAAAAGCCGCGCCAAGGCGCGGGGAAATAACCCCTGAGGGCGGCCAATAAGGTTGCTTCGGCTTTGTAGAAATCCTTTCAATTGCTTGAAATGGCCTTGATTTTTTTACAGGGTTAAATGCAGATTCCAATTCTGCTATGAGAATACTTTTGTTTGAAATTAAGAATTGAAGAAATTGAGTTCCTGCATTTTGTTTATAATTATGTTTTTATAATTCCCCATCAATTTAATCTGTGCATATCAAAAGGGTATCTTTTAAACCCGATGCTATCTTGAAAGCAAGAACGATCATCGTTTTTGATGTTGGGTGGGGGTTAATGAGTGAAAACTAAAGAAATACTGAAACCGATACTTACTGGAATTTTTTTGCTTCTGTTTGTTTCGAATGTGGGTCTTGCAGCCCCGAATAGTTCGCTGATCGAAGAACTCTCTGTGGTAGATGCATTCCATCCGCCCGGGGAGGAGGATCCTGTAAACCTTTACAATGAATGGCACTATTTCAACGTCATCGATGAGGAACAGAACCTCTCGGTAACGTGCACTTTTAAATTGAACGGTGCTCTCAATGCTTCCGAAGTCATGATGGGGTATTCGGCTAATGCCACTAATGTTTCGTTTTACGGAGTTTATCCTCTCGATCCGGGAGTGGTGGAGTATTCTTCCGAATCCCCGAACGTTACTATCTCTAACAATACGGTAACGTTGACAGATCAGGGATATGACGTGCATGTCGAATCGGATGACGGGACGAAGGTTTTTGATGCACTTTTCGTACCGGAAGTGGAGCCCAGTCCTGCATACAATATATCAGGGGTGCCTGAACCGGAATCGGAAATTAACGGGCTGATAACTTCTGCGAAAATGACGGTTAACGGAACACTCACTGTTGACGGGCAAACATATGCCTTTGATAACAGGAGAGGGTACCACGACCACAACTGGGGCTACTGGTCCTGGGATTCGGACTTTGGCTGGGAACGGGGTCAGGTCACCCAGCTTAATTCCAGCTCGAATGAAAGTGAGGTCGGGGAATATTCCCTCAGTTTTGGAAACATTACCAATGCTTCCCATACGCAATCCGTATTCTCTCTCCTGACTGTCTGGAAGGGAGAAAACATAACTGCCAGTTTCAGCGGGGATGAGCTGAAAATAGAGCATAACCTGACATACATCAATGAAACTGTTCCGTTACCGTTTCAGGATATTGCCTTGCCTGTCGGTTCCTTCTCTTTTCCCCTGGAAACAAGCATAAGCGCATCAAATGCTTCGTCTCCTGATGCCAATAATCTCGAAATAGGGTTCAACACGGAGCATCCCGTACTTGTCCCGATAGTAATAGTCGACGAAAGTGGGAATGCAAAATTCCGGGTTATCTGGGGAATGATCGGAAACTATCAGGTCAACGGGACGATAGGGGGAAATCCGGTTTCATACACCGCAGACGGGTTTATGGAATATGTCTCAGGAGTGCCTGCCTCGCCGGTTGCATCGTAAACGGAGCTCCGGGATGGATGATATAATCTTTCAGGGTTTTAAGGTTGATTGAAAAACGACTTTTTTAATTTTTCCTCATTTTGTTCGATCCGGAGAAGAGGGAAACTCCGGGTTTTACCTTATTAATCGTGATATTCTTGGGGAGTTTAGTCTGGATTTCCCGGGTTTTGAGCCCCTTTTTTCCGTAATTGAGTTCTTTTTATCCCATTTGTCATGATTTATATTTATAATTTATTTTCAGTGCGAATATATTTATATACTTATGATATTTAGTAACCTCTGCACAGAACAATAGTTTCCTGTGCTCAACAGGCTGGATGGTAAAGGTTTTTGAAAACCCCGGACGTTTGGTTTGTTCCAAAATCCTATCCGTAGCAAAAATACCCTAAAAAGAGGAGTTTTCTACTCCCCTCAATAAATTTCCCTCAATATATTTTCCTAAAATTTCCCTCAATAAAATCCCAAAAAAAATTCCCCTGAAATTCCCTTTATTATATATCATCATTAATATATTTTATCCGAAGTGAGTATCAAAATGTTCCTGAAAAAAAACGGTCTTGTCGAAAAAATTCGTGAAACGCCGTTGACACTTGGAGACATCTCCGAAGACGTATTCGGAGGCATCAGCACCGGTAACATCTTTTTACACAAGGTGGGCTTCCCGGGGAAAAACGACCCGCAGGCCATGTTCATGTGCGAAGGGCTCTGTGTGGCCGTAAACATAGAACCGGAACTGGTCTATCCTTATGTTTCCGGGACCCTTGCCGGAAAATTTGCAGTCCGTTCTTCACCTTATGGTTTTATGCTGCCTTACGAGTTTTCAGGCAGTGGAGTCCGAAAGGCTTGCAGGGTAATTCCTCCTTCCGAGCTGCAGGAAAAATATCCGCTGGCTTACTACCAGGTGATGGATTTCAAGAAGCTTTTCCACCATGACGCCTCCCCGCTTGATTCTGCTGACTATTACAGCGTGAGGGGAAGAAAGGTCATGGAGTACCTCAACACCCCGAAAATCATCATTAACGAAGGCTACCGCCTGCAGGCTGCTTACGATCCCACCGGAAACCACGTTTTCAGGGAAGGCTGCGGGATTGTCCTCAAAGACCCTGAAAAGTACCTCTACGTAACAGCAGTCCTGAACAGTCCGCTTGCAAAGCTCTTCCCCTCGCTCTGCAAAAATGAAATGTCGTATCCGGTCTCCCTGACCCCTGCGGTCCTGAAGCGCTTCCCTATTGCATTCCCGAAAGACCGTCGCGTCGAAAACCTGGTCAGTACGCTTTCCAGCTACCTCATTTACCTCCACGGACAGCAGTATGCGGCGAAAGAAGCCGAAAATTCCGGCTGGCTTGACGAACTCACAGAACTCACAGGTTTCTACGAAGAACTCGCAAACCTCCTGGTCATGGACACCTATCTCGGAAAGGACACGTCCTTGCGCTTCCTGGAAATCCTGGAGGAAAACATCCACCCGTTTGCCGGTGGCATGGAATTCGAAAACGACGGAAGCCTGCTGGCTGCAATGCACTGCATAAAACAGAAGCTTCTGGGCACGTGCGATTTCGAAAAATGCAGGCTTGACGTCGGGCTTCCCGACCTCCTGAGCTTCCCGTAAACAATAGAGGCTGCTGAAAAAAGACACTAAATAAAAACGCTAAATAAAGTCCCCTTGCTGCGGGGATTTTTACCGGTTAGGGTTTCCTCCTTCCCTAACCATTTCCTCTGATTACTTTCAACGGGAGTTTTCCCGGAAGACCTTCTTTCACTCCTTTTGCACCCATTTTCTGGATTTAGGACTTTTTTCTCTGTTGACGTTCAACTTTTTCCAGATTCAGCTTGCCGCACCCCTTCCCTGAAGCGGTGGACCGAGGCATACAGGAGGGTTATAATGCCTGTATTGACCATCAGGACCCCAGAATACCCGGCTTCTGATCCCAGGTCAGGTCCTTTTCCCCAGATCTCCATTATGAAGTTCAGAAGGCCCATAGTCAGAGGCGTGAATATCAGGATTCTTCCCATTGTTTCCAGGGCTTCCAGTTTCTCCTCAGATCCCATGTGTCTTATGCTCCTTCATTCTCCCTTTTTTCTTCTTTATTCCCCTTTATTCTACCCCTTTATCCCTTTTTCCTTTATTCTCTCTCATTTTCCTTTTATCTTCTATTATTTTTTCCCTCCTGCTTATTTTTTAATATTTAGTGCTTTCTATATATGTGAAAGCTTTTATATACGTAGTTTCCGTATAACACTTATATTAATTGGGTAGTGTTTTGTCTCAATTTCCCGGGGCTTATGAATGAATAAAAAAAGGAAAAAGGGGGAAAGCGTATAATTTTGCAAATCCATCCTGCCGCAGTTACGTATATGGGAGGCCTGGTTTTTTCTGCTTTTATCTCACTTCTCCTGGCATATAAGGCATACCTGACCTTTGACTACCGAAGGGTTCGTTTTGCAAAGTATTTCATCTTTCTCATGCTCTGCATGGCTGAGTGGACGGTATTTTACGCAGGAGAGGTGGGTTTCATCGGTGCGGAGGCCAAGTTTCTTTGTACCCGGCTCTCATACCCGGGGAATGCATTTCTTTCTGTGATGTGGTTTTTTTTCGCGGCTGAGTACTGTGATATAGGCCGAAACTTCATCCACAGGTTTGAAAAGTTCTTTTTTATCGAGCCTGTACTGTCGGTACTTGCAGTTAATACCAATAGCTTTCACTGGCTCTATTACAGCGGCTATTCCGTTAAAACTTTTGGGGAAGTTCCCATACTCATACTTGAACACGGGCCACTTTTCCGTATACTTTATGTTTATTCCTTTTCTTTGAGCCTGCTCGGAATCTTTTTCTTTGTCATCAAGTTTATCCGTTCGAGTCCGGCTTTAAAGCCCCAGCTGGGAATCCTTACGTTCGGAGCTTTTCTGCCAATTTTTGGTAATGTGCTCTATGTAAAGAACATCGGTCCCTTTGCCTTCATTGACCCGACCGCTTTTTCCTTTGCCATTGCAGGGCTGTTCTTTTTCTGGGGGACCCGGGAGGAGGAGTTCCTCAACCTTGTCCCTATTGCCCGGGAAAATGTAATCGAGACCTTGAAAGACGGATATATTGTGCTGGACACGGAAGGAAATATCGCTGATATCAACCCTGCGGCTCTGGACCTGGCAGGCAAGAACAGGAAATTTGCTCTCGGAAAAAGCGTGAAGGAAATTTTCGGGGAGCATGCGGACTCTTTTTCAGGATATGGTTTGGAAGAGGAGTTTTCTAAGGAAGTCTCAACAAAAAACGGCTCGAATGAGATCTTCTTTAACGTAAAAGTTTCTCCTATCCGTTTTGAGGACCGTGTAGAGGGAAGACTGGTCATAATCCGGGACGTTACGGAGGCATATCTGTATAGGGAAGCCTTGAAGGAGGCTAATAAAAAGATAAACCTCATGAGCAGCATCACTCGCCATGATATCCTTAACCAGGTCAACGTGCTTTCCGGGTATACGGAACTGCTTTCCGAAAGGCTGCCTGCAAATATAATAAACGATCCTAAAGCCGAAAGGTACCTGAACAACCTCAAAAAAAGCATTGAAACGATCCATTCCCAGATCCTTTTTACCGGGGACTATCAGGACCTCGGAGTAGAGTCTCCTGTCTGGCAATCCGTTCGCAGCGCGGCAAATGAAGCTGCATTTGCTTTTTCAAACACCGGGATTGTATTTTCCATACAGGAAGGGGATATGGAAGTATACGCTGACCCCCTTTTCCAGAAAGCGTTCTATAACCTTTTTGATAACGTCCTTTCACACGGGGGGTCCGCATCAGAGATTTCCGTCACTTTCAGGGAAGCCGGGGAAAAGGCTGTAATCGAAGTCCTGGACAACGGAGTTGGCATCCCCGCGGACATGAAAGAAACCATTTTCGAAAAGTCCATCGGGAAAAACACAGGGCTTGGGCTCTTCCTTGTGAAAAACATCTTCTCAATCACTGGAATGGATATCCGGGAAACAGGTTCCGAAGGAAAAGGCGCAAGGTTCGAGATCCCCGTCCCGCCAGGAAACTGGAGGTCAGCCAGAGCCGGCCAGAGTTCTGAACCGGAGTTCTTTCAGAGCCGGGCAGGAAGCTGAACTTGAGGTCAATCGGAACTGGTCCTGAAGCTGAACCCGGGTCAATCGGAACTGGTCCTGAAGCTGAACCCGGGTCACTCCTGACCGGATTATAACTTGAACTTGAGGCAAATCAGAACTGAGTTTTACTTCTCCTTATTTTATTCCCTTCCCTTCACTTTATATACTCCTTCATAGACCGTCCCTGCAAGCACTATTTTTTTCATCCCGAAATCTACCTCTTCCAGACCCGCTTTTTTCATCAGGCTCCTGATCTCTTCGACAGGAAGTTCGGCCCCCTTCTCATCAATCGGTTCCCTTATGAAGACGGTCCCGCTTTTTTTCAGTTTGGATGCCAGGGAGTTCATGATATCCTGTTTTTCATGTCCGGATACGTGGTGGAAGGCAAAGTGAATGAGCACCATATCGAATGAGGAATCGGGTATCCCCGGTTTGCGGACGTCTCCGTTCAGGAATTCGATATTATCGAATTTTTGCAACCTCTGCCTGGCTTTTGAAATGTAGTATTCGGAGGTATCGATGCAGGTCAGTTTTCCTCCTTTTGAGAGGATTTTTACAAGGTGTCTTGAACAGGCTCCGCCCCCGCTTCCGAACTCCAGGACTTTTTCGCTGCCTTTCAGGGGGAGTTTCCTTAGATACGCTTTATACAGGGGGCTGCGGGACAATATCTGATATTCCAGGATTTCTTCCATTATTTTTTCGAGGAAGCTGGGGTTTTCAAAGCTCATTGTTTCACCTGCCGGAAGTACTGAGAAGAAAGTAGCAGTTCTCCTTCATGTTTCAATTGTCCGGGATCCTGAGCGGATTTTCCCGGTATTAAGTATCTTTTTGAGATTTCATTATATTATGTTATATCATATTTTTTGCATTGTTATTTTTCTTATCGTTTATCTTTCCCTTTCCTTTCTCATGATCTATTTTTCTACTTCCTATAAAGCCCATAATCTCTCATTTCTTTATCGGGGAGAATTATGGATGGTGCAGCCACCGCTTTTATCCTTACAACCCTTGCCGGGCTTTCCACTGGAATCGGGAGTTTGATCGCTTTTTTTATCCCGTACCCGTAAAAGACCCATCTATCGGTTCTTCTCGGCTTTGCAGCCGGGGCCATGCTTTACCTCTCTTTTGCGGAACTCCTGGCAGACTCCGTGGAAAGTGCGGGGTTTTTCCGGGGGAATGCGGCGTTTTTCCTGGGGTTGCTTGGGATGGGGGTCCTGGACAGGCTTGTCTGGCACGTCCATCTGGATACCCTGCCTGATGGAAACTTTCAAACGGGAGTTGAGGCTGAAAGCCAGAAACTCCGGAAGGCCGGCTTGCTCACTGCTGCGGGAATTGCCATGCATAATTTCCCGGAAGGCATGGCAGTGATGGTGACCTCGATGAGTTCTCCTTACCTGGGGCTTTCCGTAGCTGTGGCCATTGCAATACATAATATCCCCGGGGGAATTGCGGTTTCGGTCCCGATCTATTATGCAAGCGGGGACCGGAAAAAAGCGTTTACCTATTCCTTCCTTGCCGGACTTGCCGAGCCTCTCGGGGCAGCGCTTGGTTATCTGCTTCTCTTTCGCTTTTTGAGCCCTGAAGTACTCTCCCTTGTGCTGGGGGCGGTAGGAGGAATAATGGTATTTATCTGTTTTGACGAGCTTCTGCCCATTGCCATTAAGTACGGGGACGAGCACCTGACATTCTCGGGCCTGGTCTCCGGGATGGCTGTGGTAGCCCTGAGCCTCTACCTTCTGGGTTGAAATTTTCTAACCCGCATTGAAGGTCCGGATAATACTCGGATATCTTTTTTACTCTCCGGGCGTGCAGGGCGCTTTCCCGTGCCCAGGTTAAATAAAATATTTATTTTTAAGTGATTTATTTTTTTATACATGTTTGAGTTTTCTTAAGCTTTGTTTTTCCAGGGCGGTCAGGGTTGACCCCTCCATCGAGGACGCTTTTACGGGCTCTGGCTGGGCTCTCTATAACCTCGAGCGGTATAAGGAAGCGCTTTCTGCTTTTGAAAATGCTGTCAGGCTCAACCCCATGTCCGTGACCGCTCTTTCCGCACAGGGCTGGTCCCTTTACCATCTTAAACGTTATGATGCGGCTCTTTCCTGTTTTGACGTTGCACTTGAAACCGACCGGAAGGATGCCAGTGCCCTGGAAGGGAAAGGCTGGGTCCTTTTCCGGCTAGAATCTTTCTCAGCTTCCCTGCGCTGCTTTGACCGGGCTCTTAAAATCGAGTCCAACCGCCCAACAGCCCTCAACGGGAAAGCCCGGGTCCTGCACCGGCAGAAGCACTACAAAGAAGCCCTTCGTTACGTTGGCCGGGCGCTAAATTCCGATCCTGCCTATGCTGCAGCCTGGGACCACAGGGGCCTTCTCCTGCACAAACTGCAGCGCTATGAAGAAGCAGTCCTGGCTTACGAGCATGCCTTCGAACTGAAACCCGTTTACCCTGAGGCCCTGGAGCATATGGGAGATGCTTATTTTGAAAGCGGGAATTATTCCGCAGCCCTCAGGTGCTATGAAAAATTCCTTGAGTCCGGTCCGGCTAATGCAAGGGCAGCTGAGCGCAAGAGGCTTGCATTCCGGAAACTTGAAGAAGGTGCCGGGAACGAGCAGTTGGCCCGGCGTGCCGATCCCGTGTCCGAAATAAATGAGGTCAGAAGCCTGCAGGAAACGGCTGCGGTTTCAAATCCTTCCGGGACTTCCAGATCAGGTTTGAATTTTTTCTCCAGGATCTGCAATTACGTTAAGAATGTGGGCAAGTAATGGGTTTCAGGTTCAAGGCTTGCAGGAAAATTCCTGTTCATTAAGGCTTTAAACCGGGTTATTGCCCATATACACTCTTTCAGCTTTAGAATCTTGAATTTTTCCTCAAAATACAGGGCAATAACTCCAACATAATTCTGAACATTTAAGCTTTCGTTTCTCTTTTCAGGATCGATATGTACGGAAAAACATAGTGTGAGAAATAAATTTATATACAAATGTCCTATGTAACTAATAAAACATTTTGTAGTTCTGAATTCCCACATTTATTGCGGCGCTAAATGTCGGGCCAATACATATCGAAAATAGGAAGGTTATTTTATAAGTATGGATATCCACCCCGTTGCACTTCCTTACATGGGAGCACTTATTTTTTCAGGTTTGCTGTCCCTTGCACTTGCGGTAAAAGCTTACAGGGCCTTCAATTACCGCAGGATGCCTTTTGCCAAATATTTTGTCCTGATCATGCTCAGCATGGCTATATGGTCTTTTAATTATGCTTTTGAGGTCGGGTTCGTTGAAATCGAATACAAGTACTTTTTTGCCCGCATGGAATATTTAGGAATGGCCTTTGCCCCTGTATCCTGGTTTTTGTTTGCTGCTGAGTATTCCGGGATTTTCAGGACGTTTACACGCAGGCACGAAAAAATATTTTTTGTGATCCCTGTTTTTACAATTCTTTCTATGCTTACGAACAGCTTGCACGGGCTTCATTTCACAAGTTATTCCCTGGATACCTCCGGGGGTTTTCCCCTGCTCGTATTCCAGCACGGGCCCTTTTTCTGGCTTTTCTACATTTATTCCTTCTTTTTAATTTTCCTGGGGATTCTTTTCTTTTTCAGGCAGTTTGTCCGCCTGACGGTCCCTTACCGGGCTCAGGCAGCAATTGCTCTCACTGCAGCCTGTATCCCGGTTCTGGGAAATTTGCTCCATATCGCAGATATCGGTCCTTTTGAGTTTTTTGACCCCACCCCCTTTTCCTTTACCATCACCGGAATGATTCTTTTCTGGGGGGCAATGCAGCACGAATTCCTGAACATTATCCCGATTGCAAGGGAAAACGTTATTGAATCAATGAGTGATGGCTACGTTGTAGTGGACCTCCCCAATTTTATTGTTGATATCAATGAAGCTGCGCTTGTCCTGAAGGGCAAAACTAGAAAAGAAGCAATTGGGATAAGCCTGGATGAATTTTTCGGGGAAGAAATCGCCCTCTTTTCCGGAGACGTTCCCGAGGGCAGTTTCAGCAGGGAATTTTCCCTTAAAGACGGGGTTCAGTCAGGGTATTTTACTCTCACCGTAACCCCTCTCGAGCACAAGGATGCTTCGGAAGGCAGGCTGGTAATGATCCATGATATTACGGTGATCCACCGGTATCAGGAAGCTTTGAAACAGGCCAACAAGAAGATCAACCTCATGAGCAACATCACCAGGCACGATATACTTAACCAGGTTAACGTGCTTTCCGGCTACACCGAACTTATTTCCGAGATGCTGCCTCCTGATGTTAAGGAGGACCCCCGGATCAGCAGATACCTGAAAAACCTCAATAAGGGCATCGAGACAATTCACAACCAGATCATCTTCACAAAGGACTACCAGGACCTCGGGGTTGTTTCCCCTACCTGGCAGTCCGTAGCCGGGGCTATAAGAGAAGCGGCTTTTGCCTTTTCAGGCCAGGGGATTAATTTTTCCATAGAGGACAGTTCCCTGGAAGTGTATGCCGACCCCCTGCCCAGGAAAGCCTTTTACAATCTCTTTGATAACGCAAGAACCCACGGGGAATCGGTAACAGAGATTTCCTGCAGTTACCGGACGGAAGGGGAAAGCATTGTGATCGAAATCCGGGACAACGGCGTGGGAGTTCCGGAAGATATGAAGGGGCTGATCTTTGAGAAATCGGTGGGGAAAAACACCGGGCTCGGGCTTTTTCTGGTAAGAGGAATTCTCTCTATCACGGGCATGGAAATTAAAGAAACCGGCAAAGAAGGAAAGGGGGCGAAATTTGAAATCACCATTCCTGCCGGAAACTGGCGGAAAATCAGTCATGATCTGAAAACCGCCGCTGGAATCACCACTGGAATCGCTGTTGGAATCGCCGCTGAAAACCTCAATTAATTCAAAGATAGAAGTCCAGGCAATTAAAAATTAAGCTCGATCAATTCAAAGATACAGGAATGTTAACAGGACCAGAAGTGTTGTTGATGCCACCACCAGTATCAAAAGTTTATTGTGTTTTTTCTCAGTTGTTTCAGGGTTCTTTCCCACTTCAAGAATTGCTCCTATGCTTACGCCCGAGCCTACCCCGATCGAAAGGCCTATGACTATCCCTTCCTGGAGGCTGCTTATGGAAGGCCCGAGGATATACCGTCCGTAGAGGAGCCCCAGGGCTGTGCATGCTGCAAAAGATGTCACCATCCACTGTGGTTTTTCGGGCTTTCCGTGTCCCCGTTCATTCTGTTTTCTCATTTTCCCTTTTCCCGCCCATCTTATTCTAATTTACTTCTGAGAGTTATTTTCCTCCAGGCATCTCTATAATTTATATTTGTAAGTTCTCTTTTTGAGAGTATCTTTATTTATATGTTTTTGCAGCTATTTACATATAATTAAAATTCTTGATCGTCTGAATAGACCTTTTTGAAGCATCCCGTTTATCTTATTTCCCGGGAGGATATATGAACGAGTTTACCCTGAATGAGAGATTCGAAAAAGTGCTAAAAGGAGAGGCAGTGGATAAGGTTCCTGTCTGTTCCGTAACCCAGACCGGGATTGCCGAACTCATGGAAATGACCGGAGCTTACTGGCCCGAGGCTAACTACGATGCCGAAAAGATGGCTGCTCTGGCCCTTGCAGGGCACGAGATCGCGGGGTTTGAAAATGTACGCTGCCCCTTCTGTACGACCGTGCTTGCGGAGGCCCTTGGCTGCACCGTGGACGAGGGGACTGTGGACATCCAGCCTTACGTGAGGGATTTTCCCATAAAGAAAAAGGCTGATGTGAAAGATTTTGCAATTCCTGCCGATTTTCTCGAAAGCAGGCGGACAGCCGCAGTCCTGGACGCGGTTGAAATCATGAAGAAGAAAGCAGGTGAGGACGTACCTGTGGTCGCGGGGCTTGTGGGGCCTGCAGGGCTTGCTTCCATGCTTGCCGGAATGAAGAATTATCTTATGTGGTTTGTGAGCAAACCCGAAGTCGTGGAAGACCTTCTTGCTGTTTTGATGGAAGCATGCATCGAATATGCAAACGCTCTCCTTGAGCAGGGGGCCGATGCAGTTGTCCTGATCGATTCTGAAGCAGGGCCCGATATTATTGCTCCCCGGATGTTCGAAACTTCGGTCCACCCACTGTACCGGAAATTCTGTAGCAGGGTAGAAGGATTAAAGATTCTCCATATGTGTGGGGATGCAACCGCTGTCCTGGACACGCTGGCAGAGTCCGGTTTTGAAGGCATTAGCATAGAGGAGAAGGTGGGTGTCAGTTTCGCAAAGGAAATAGTGGGAAGCCGGGTGAGGCTTATCGGAAACGTCTCGCCTTCGGATACCCTGCTGACAAGAGGGCCGGATATCGTCGCCATGGAAGCCAGGGCCTGTCTTGAAGACGGGATTGACATCCTGGCTCCCGGGTGCGGGCTTGCTCCCCACACCCCCCTGGAAAACATAAAAGCTTTTGTAAGAGCCCGGGACGAGTACTATTTGAAGTGATCCGTAAAAAACAAATCGTAATTTTTTCAAATTGAACTGTCGGGAGGGATTTCCAGGGGCAGATACTCCTGGCTTCCTTTTTCCTTTTTTCCGGAATCTTTTAGGCTCACCACTGCGGCTGATGCCATGATAAGGATGCACCCGATAAGGGTGTTTGGGGATAAGGCTATGCCCAGAACTGCGATGTCAAAAAAGACCCCACTTACGGGTTCTATAAGGGCAAGCAGGCTCCCCGTCTGGGTTTCAAGGTTGGCAAATCCTATTATGGTAAATATCTCCCCAAGGCCTATGGAGACTATCCCGAAGGCCATGAGTACGGGCACATTGTCCGAAAGGACGGCTGGGGAAACGTTAAAGGCGAAAGGGCTGAGGAGCAAAAAGGCGATTCCCATGGGCCAGAAGACCATTCCCAGTTCCGGATATTCCGTCTTCAGGATTTTTACGTTTATAATCATGGCTGCAAAAACAATTCCCGAAAGCATTCCGGCTGCCATTCCGAGCATGTAGGTACCTGTAAGTTCGATCCCCGAAAAGCCTCCTTCCGGTTTTACTATCAGGTAGACCCCCGTAATTGCAACAAAAAGGGCAGCTATGCTTTCCTTTCCTATCTTTTCGTTCAGGATAAACGGAGAAGCCAGCATCACATAGATGGGAGCCGTATACTGGAGCAGGATTGCAATGGATACGCAGGTAATCTTAAGGCAGGTAAAGTAGAGCAGCATGCAGGCTACGACCAGAGTCCCCTGCAGGAACAGATAGCCTTTCTTTTTCTTTTTTTTCAGCCGGAGGTCGGAGGTTTTTCCCCTGAGCACTATATAGGTGAATAAGAAGAGCAGGCCAAAGAACAGCCTGTAAAAGACTGTGGAATATATGGACATGTCATGGATGCGGGCAATGAACAGTCCGTTCATGCTGTAAAAAACACAGCCTATAAGCACTGCCATGTGTGCTTTTTTGCTCTCCATGAACATTCCAGATGAATATACATATAGCACTTATATATCTGTTGGAAGAGTGTTCATTGTCGGTTAACGTTCCGCAATGATGGTTTATCCCGGTAAAAAGTGGCCGGGCCGGTTGAATACCGGTTGATTCGGGTGAAACAGAGGACAAAAGACCAATTTAAGGCTATCAGGGGCAGGGTCCCCGAAATTATCATAAGTTCAGGTCGGGAATGCACTTCTAAAGCCTTAACTGACTCCGAGTTCCTGCCTGAACTTAAAAAAAGCTCTCCGAAGAACTGGGGGAATATCTTGAGAGCAAGGACCCGGAAGAGCTTGTTGACCTCCTCGAGGTTATTTACAGGATCACTGAATTGAAAGGCTTCTCAAAGGAAGAACTGGAAGCAACCAGGGTGTAGAAGATAGAGAAGAGAGGTGGGTTTGAAAAAAATCTGATCCTGCAACAAGTATAAGTGAAATAGTAAAAATGAATAAAATAAAGGCCCCCCCTCGTAAAAAATCTGTCATTTTCCGGGGTCGGCCCTTTTTGCTTTTCAGTTCTATTCTGCCTTTAGTTCTTCTTTCTTCTCCCTGCCGCAATGAAGTATGCCATTGTTACGGAAGCGGCTGCAATAAAGCTTCCGAGGGGCGATTCTTTTGCCTCGCTTTCGCTTTCAGGAGTTTCCCCTCCAGAGGCTTCTCCTCCTGCCGGCATATCTTCCGTGAAGAGGTAAATGTCCGTTGACCCGCTGCGCTTGTCCTGCCAGACAATCTTGTTTCCGTCAATATCCGGGTTACTCTGGTACGCGGAAGCTGTGGAGACGGTTTTTAATGTTTCCGAGGAAATGTCATAAATGTAGATATTGGTGCCATCTCCTCTTGAATCCGTCCAGACAATTCTTCCTTCCGATATTGCAGGGTCTTTCTGAGCGGACGCATGGTTTGAAACTGCGATTTCTTTCCCCGTGGAAATTTTGTACATGTAAATGTCGAGGTTCCCGTTACGCCTGTCTTCCCAGACTATATAATCCCCGTCAACTGCCGGCTTAGACTGGTCCGCAGGGTCTGTCACTACAGGGCTTTCTTTTCCCGTAGAGATATCGTACATGTAAATGTCATTGTTCCCTTTTCGGGTGTCCGTCCAGACGATTATGTTTTCCCCTACAGCAGGCTGGGTCTGGTCGGCTGTGCTGGTTGTTACCCTGGTCTCCTTTTCGGATTCAAGGTCGTACATGTAGATGTCCAGGTGCTGGTTGCGCCTGTCTGTCCAGACAATTGCGTTTTCCCAGATTGCGGGTTCTGTCTGGTCTTTGCTGTCTGTGGTGATCTGGGTCTCTTTTCCGGACTCAAGGTCATACAGGTATATATCGAAGTTCTTGCGTCGGTCGTCCGCAACAACCAGGCGCGTACCTGAGACTGCAGGGTCGATCTCGTCCCTGGGACCCGAAAATACAGGGACTTCCGTTCTTCCTGCCGAGAGGTCATACATGTAGATGTCAAAATTGTCCTCTCTCTCATCCTGCCAGACAATGTAATCTCCCGTGATTACCGGGAAAAACTGGTTCCCGTACTCTGAAATTATCTCAGTTTCCGTTCCTTCCAGGGCTGATCCGGCAGCGGAAGTTGAGGCCGCGGCCAATACGATTCCGGAAAAAACAAGTGCAATTAGCATAAATGTAACTCTATTCCGACTCAACTCAAACACTCCGTTATTCCCACTGGAGAATTTTAATAGCTGGTATGTCCAATGGGCAAAGTAATACCTTAGTAGTATATTCAGTCTATACTTTTTAGTAATTTCCCAAAAATAACTGGAATGATATTCAAATTTTGTTGGAAGTAAAAGCTTTTGGAGTTTCAGAATAATTTTCAGGCCGAAGTTAAAGGTGTTACTTAATAATTAAGTTACAGTTTTGTTCAGTTAC
>DUKH01000183.1:17286-18463 GCA_013329415.1 Methanosarcinaceae archaeon
AGTTTTGTTCAGTTACAGTTTTTTTATTTCTACCCGATTCTTTGTCAGGTTCCCCAGTTTTCCTAAAAACTCTTCTTCCATCCCCTGTATTATTTCAAAGGTGAATTCTACCACATCCGAGTACTCTTCTCCCAAAATCTCCCCATACTCTCCTATGAGGTTCCTTACTTTCTGGATTTCCGGATACCCTGTGCGTATGCTGAACCGGACTTTTTCGAACACTTCTACAGTCTCTGCTACCTCGATTGCCGCGGTTGCCGTTTCCCTGTATGCCCTTGAAAGTCCCCCGTAGCCAAGTTTTATCCCTCCGAAATAACGGGTTACAACGACGGTGGCATTCCGGATTTCTTTTAACTCCAGGACTTTAAAGATGGGTTTTCCTGAACTCCCTGCAGGTTCCCCGTCATCATCATATTTAAGGGCAAAAAAGTTTTCATTTTTTACGAGGTAGGCTGAAACGTTGTGGTTTGCGTCGGGGTGGAGTTCTTTAATCTCTTTGACGAAAGCTTTCGCTTCATCTTCACTTTTCACGGGTCTGGCGTAACCTATGAATATGGAGTTTTTGAATTCTTTTTGGACTTTTCCAGGTTCTTTCAGTGTTTTGTAACTGGCCAAGCATTAATCCTCATGTAATCATTTGTGCTCCAGGGTCGGGGAGTTTCAGTCTCAGGTCCCAATTCGAGGGTGAGTATTCATTAAAGCAAGATCTATGGGCCTCATAACTATTCTATATTATATAGCTGGTATGTCCACGGATCTCTAATAATTATGTATAAGTATTCGCTCTTTACACTAATCTGATGTATATAAATGAGTAATTAAATAAATAAGTGTAAGATTCCAGCAGTCAAAATTATTAACCACTTTATTATTTTTCCCTTCTTATCTAATCGTACTCAGGCTTCTCATTGGTAAAAATCGAAAAGTTTTAATGTAATCGACTTCTCATGCCTAAGTGTTCCTTATTCTTTGAGTTGTTTAAATAAAAATAAGAGAATTTTCAGAGGTTTGATTATGACGAAAATGTTAAAGATCTTGGCCCTGCTCCTTGTTATCACGACAGTTGTCTTTGCAGCTGGCTGTTCCGAACAGGCTGAAGAAGTAGATGAAGACGCAGTTGAAGAGCCTGAAGAGGCTCCAGTTGAAGAAATAACCGAAGACGTTGCCGCTGAAAACG
>DUKH01000183.1:18810-26286 GCA_013329415.1 Methanosarcinaceae archaeon
AACAGAAGACGTTGCCGCTGAAGAAGCAGCAGAAGAACCTGCCGCTGAAGAAGTGGAAGAATAAACTGCAACTGAAGAAACGAGTACAATCGCTATTCAGGTAGCCTTTTAATGGCTACAATTTTCTTTTTTAGAAAACTAACTTCATTTTTATTGACTCTGTTTTATTGACTCTGTTTTATTGACTCTGTTTTATTGACTCTGTTTCGCTGGCTCTATTTTATTATGTCTGATTTTATGTATCCTAACTTTTCTCAAATATGGCACTGTGTAGTATTTATAGTACTATAATTTTCATTCACTGTTTGCATCGTTTTAAAACTTGATACAAAATCGATTATCGAATAAAAATGGGCGTGGGTGTGACAGTTAATAAGAAGAGTGGAGTTTGCTGAGGGGCAATCCTCTCTGTTATTATTGTAAGCTTTGTTGCAATAGAAATGAAATATACGACAATTTCTCAGGTTTTTCTCTCAGACCTTTTGGTGAGATTAGAGAACCAGCTGTATGTTTTCATTTCTTGAGGAAATATACAATCCGGTGAATAGCCCCAACAAAAGAAGGTAACCATCAGAGGATAACCGTCATTCGGCACCTACTTATTAACCGTCCTAAATAATAAAATAATTATACAATAAAAGGGTATTTCTTCAATTAACTAATTATACATATATATTTTGTAATTTCATCAAAGATTATTATATTTTAAAAAGAGATTTTCAGAGGTACGATTATGACAAAAATGCTTAAGATCTTAGCACTTATCCTTGTTATCACGACAGTTGTCTTTGCAGCTGGCTGTGCCGAACAGGGTGAAGAGGGTGCAGAGGAAGGTGCAGTTGAGGAGATTCCTACTTATTACGTAGGTACGGAAGCTCAGTTTCCTCCCTTCGAAATTGTGGATGACGCAGGTAATGTCATCGGTTTTGACGTTGACCTTATGAATGCGATTGCAGAAGACCAGGGTTTCAAGGTTATCTACCAGGACCAGGACTTTTCAGGCCTTATCCCCGCCCTTCAGACCGGAAACATTGACATCATCGCCTCCGGGATGACCATCACCGAAGAACGTGAAGGACAGGTTGACTTCAGTGAACCTTACATTAACGCAGGGCTGGCTCTCGCAGTTACGGTTAACAATGAAGAAATCACATCCGTCGATGACCTCCAGGGCAAGACCCTTGCTGTCCAGACCGGATCCACAGGGTACTTTAAGGCAGAAGAACTTAAGGAAGCCGGAATTGTGGCAGAAATCAAGGACTTCCCCCACGTCAACGAAGCAATTGAAGAAGTCAGGATTGGCGGCGCAGATGCCATGATCAACGATCTTCCCGTGACCAACGCTTTCATCGCTGCACAGCCGGGCATCATCATGATCGTAGGCGAGCCTCTGAACAGTGAATCCTACGGATTTGCCATAAGGGAAGGCAACACCGAACTTCTTGAGAAGCTCAACACCGGGCTGCAGAATGTCAAGGACAGCGGTGAGTATGATGAACTCATATCCAAACTTCCGATGTACATGGAAGAAGAGGAAGCTGCAGGAGAGGACGTAAGTGAAGAAGTCGTTTCCGAAGAGAACGTAACTGAGGAAGTCGTTTCCGAGTAATTTTTCTAAGCATAACTTTTTTTATGCTTACTTTTTTTATGCTTACTTTTTTTTCTTTTAATCTAATTTTTTTCGGTCTGTTGAGGATTTTTTCTCAAATCATTTAATTTATATAATTGGAAAGTCTAAAGCACCTATATATTTCTGTAAAACAGGTATTTGTGAAAGTGAAAAAGTTTTAGTGAAAAGTTTTAGTGAAAAGTTTTCAATTAATACAGGTGTTGCTGTGTTTTTACGGGATTTTGGCACTGAAAAGGGTGTTTTCCCGTGCGAGATCTATGGTTCCGGAATCTTATTTATATCAGCTAATGCCCAACAGGTGCCTTATTTATGGCAAGGTCCAGTTTGCGTAACGGAATTAAAAAGTTATAAAAAGTTGAGGTCGGAGTTTTGTCTCTTTTAGTTTCTTACTTTGAACACGCCGCTGCTGTATTTCCAAGTTTGTTAAGGGGTGCGGTAATTACCGTAGAGGTCACAACCTTTTCAATCTGCTTTGGACTCATTCTAGGCACAATTGCAGCTTTTGGAAAACTTTCTAAAAGATCGATTTTCAAAGTTCCCAGTATCGTATACATTGATTTTATCCGGGGGACTCCCCTCTTCGTACAGATCCTGCTCTTCTATTACGGTATCCCTGGGTTGATAACGGCTGCCACGGGAGAGATTTTCAGGATAGACCCGATCATTGCCGGGATCGTGGTCTGCAGTATCAATAGCGGAGCCTATAACGCAGAAATCGTACGTGCGGGGATAAAGTCCGTGGACAGGGGGCAGATGGAAGCTGCCCGTTCTCTCGGGATGACGGAAAGGCAAGCGATGAAGGATGTCATCATGCCCCAGGCCGTAAAACTGATTATCCCCCCGCTCGGAAACGAGTTCATTGCGCTTTTGAAAGACTCTTCCCTGCTTGCAATCATCAGCGTGCACGAGCTTTCAAAGAACGGGATGCTCTATGTCTCAAAGACTTTTGCGGCGTTTCCCACATACATTTCGGTTGCCCTTGTGTATCTGGCGCTGACCATGGGAATTTCCCGTATACTTGCATATATCGAGAGGAGGCTTGGTGTAAGTGATAGAAGTGAATAATCTTCACAAACATTTCGGAAAGCTTGAGGTCCTCAAGGGGATTACGGAAAGGGTAAAAGAAAGGGAAGTGGTCTGTGTGATCGGGCCGTCCGGTTCCGGGAAAAGCACTTTCCTCCGCTGCCTGAACCTTCTCGAAACCCCCTCCGCAGGAGAAATCAGGATCGAAGGGGAGCTTGTCACTGACCCGAAAGTGGACATCAACAAGATCCGCGAGGAAGTCGGGATGGTCTTCCAGCGCTTCAACCTCTTCCCCCACATGACCGCCCTTAAAAACGTCGCTCTTGCCCCTATGAGGGTAAGGGGCCTTTCCGAAAAGGAAGCCTACGACCGCGCCCGTGACCTCCTGAAAAAAGTGGGCCTGGAAGACAAAGCCAACGTCTACCCCAGTTCCCTCTCGGGCGGCCAGCAGCAGAGGGTCGCAATCGCAAGAGCCCTTGCCATGCGCCCGAAAATCATGCTCTTTGACGAACCCACTTCAGCCCTTGACCCCGAAATGGTAGGGGAAGTCTTGAACGTCATGAAAGACCTCGCAAAAGAAGGCATGACCATGGTCGTCGTGACCCATGAAATGGGCTTTGCCCGGGAAGTCGGGGACCGCGTACTCTTCATGGACGAAGGTGTCATTGTCGAAAAAGGAACACCCGATGAGATTTTCTTCAACGCCCAGAACGAGAGGACAAAGTCGTTTTTGAGTAAGATTTTGTGATTAAACTTTTTCCGATTTTGTATTTTTAATCATTGTGGGGAAGCTCTAAACTATTTTTCTTGAGTTCCTCTCTTTATTTTTGATTTTTCTCGTTTGATCCAAATTTTTTTCTATATTATCATCTATACAATAGTCAAACCTAATACTATAGGAATTTTAATATGGCATGTATAAAATGTGGATCCGTATTACTTGTGGGGAAAAATTTTGATGATACATTACTATGGTGCCCTAAATGTAGCGGAATAGAGGTTATTGAAAAATCTGAATTTTTAACGATTAGTGGTAAGAATCTAAAATCTTTTTCAGAGGATATAAATGGATTAATCGCAAAATTCAGTAAAATATCAATCGTTGGTTCTTTGTGCGCGTCTCTGGAATCGGTCTCTTTTAAAGGAACAAATTTTCGTTATATTTGCTCTACTATTTACTCACTAAATAGAATTATTAAAAAGAATTCCAATGCATTTGGATATGAGTCTATTGATTACGAAAATCTCCAACGTCTACTCAACATATACGAGCTTGAATTTCAACAATTGTTTGTTAATCATTCATTAATCCAAGATGGATATGTAGTCGGTGTAAAAATACCTGCAAATAAAATTCAAGAATATGCAATGAACCCTTTTCATTTAGAGTCAAAAGAAGAGATAATTGCGGCAAGGTTCACAGAAGATTGGAATTTTAACAGGCTCTTAGCTTCAAGATACGGTTTATATTCTGAAAGGGATCTAAAACTGGTAAGAGAAGGTCCAAAACAATGGTCTCAAAAATATATTTGGAATAGTGAACTAAATTTGATTAAATATGGTTTCCAATTTGCCGCGGGTACATCAAAGTTGCTAAGTGATCTAAAATCTAATGTTAAATTTGTAGATGAAATTAAGAACTTGAACAAAGATTTTATTCATTATTTCTTTCCAACGACTTTTAACCAAATTGAGGTTTCAGGCAGTTTGTTTCCAACAACCAAGTCTGAAATCTTTAAATCGCTATCTAAGATAACTTCCAATCCACAAAGTATTTACTCCCAAATATTGAATTTCGAATTTCCCTTAATAGTCGAAATCGATGATTTATGTTTTGTCCTTCCAAATACGTGTGGTTTGTATCTCCAATTATTGGCCTCTCAAATATGTGAATCAAATTTGAATGAAGATAAAATTAAATGGGGTACAAAATTTGAAGAACTTGTTCTTTTATGTCTTCAAATTTGGGGTTACGAAATAAAAAATCCGATCAATGGTGAACAATTATTGAATTTTTTAGTTTTTGATTATAAGGATACTATTCAAGGTAAACCACGTAGTTTTGAGTTGGATGTAGCAGGGTTTAATGAAAACAATTCAGTAATCATAGAATGCAAACATTGGGATTTAGGTTTTAACTACTTTAAAAGAAGATCAATAGAAAAAAGAAAAAAGGAGTTACTAGAAGATCTAATGAAGTTCCAACATAAAATCGATCTTATTAATAATGATGAAAAATACAATTTTTTAACAAAGGATAAAAAAATAAATGCAGTTTTAGTTACTTTGCATCCTGAACCTATAAAAAAATTCGGAGACATTGAAGTAGTTTCTTTTCATGATTTCAAGCCTGATCTCTGGGCGCCAAATCCTGCAGAGAAACAAAAACTATCTTTCAAAAAAAATTTTGTGTTTTCAACTAGACATTACAAAAATGGGAGTAAATTAATTGGTGTAGATTATACTAAATCGATCATCAATTCCTATGGAATTCATCATATCTGTATAGAGCCAGAAAATGAGTTTAAATCCTATGTTTTTGTAGGGGATGGCGTTGTAAATAGTTATGATTATAAAGAATTGAGTATAGAAACATCAAACGGTATGACATTTATAGTAGACTTAGTCGAGGAAGATTTTGGATATTTAAAGTCAAAGAAAATAAGGAGAAGATCTAAAGTTAGATATCAAATATACACAAAAGATGCCCTCTTCGCAACTTATTTTCTACGTTTCATAACAAAAATTTAAAGATTTGGGCTTTAATCTTTTATTATTTTTATTCTCTTCCAAAACCTTTATGAATTCAATTATGTCCTTTTATATTATTCTTCGAGGCCAAAAAATGATAAACACTCTTAAAGCCTACATCGACCTCACCCGTGCCCACTTTCTTCCGGCCTGGCCCCTCATCTTCTGCTCGGGCCTAGTTCTTGCTTTCGAGAACTACGGGGGCTTTTCCTGGCCTCTGACCATCAAGGCGGGGCTTATCGGACTTTTCGGTTTTGAAGCAGGGTTTGTGCTCAACGATTATGTGGACCGGAACCGGGATAAGCTGGATGTGGAAAATTCCCTCACTAAATACTGGCGCCCTTTCAAAGAGAGGCCCATCCCTTCAGGACAGATTTCTTCGAAAAATGCCCTCCGGATGTTTCTCCTGCTTGCAGGGATTACTTCCTTGCTGATTTTCACGCTTCCTTTCCCGAATTCCCTCTACGTCTTTACCATCATGCTCTACTCTTACGGGATCGAGGCTTTTTACCAGGTGAAAAAAAGGGACCAGAAATACCCGATAGCCCAGCTTCTGGGAAGGACGGATTTTACCCTCTTCCCGGTTGCAGGCTACCTCTGCTACGGGCAGCCTGACATGACCGTAATGCTCTACATGCTCTTCTTCTATCCCTGGACAATGGCACATCTGGCAGTAAACGACTTTGCCGATATCGCAAATGACCGGGCCCGGGGCATGAAGTCCATAACTGTGCTCTACGGGGCTAAGGGGACTCTCTACTGGATTGCAGGTTTTACGCTCCTGCACTTCCTTGCAGCGGTCCTGTTCCTGGGGCAGCTCGGGACAACAGCGATGTACGGCTTTATGCTGGGCGCTGGCCTGATCGTAATTGCGAACTATAAGCTCCTGAAAGAAAAGAGTCCGAAGGCGGGACTGTTTGCCCTTCCACTTTATCACGCTTCACTGCTGGTCTATGCGGTCTCGATAATCCTTGACTATGCGTTCTGATTTTTTTGTTTTTTTGTTTTTTTGTTTTTCTTCTTTTTCTGATTTTTTTCCCTGCCCCGTTTAATCCTTCCGCCGACAAAGCCTCAGGGTGTGGCAGCGCAGGCTTCCTCCTCCTGCACGTAGGGCTTCCGGGTGGAAGGGAATGATTTCCACGCCTTCTTCGGCCAGGGCTTCTTTTGTTTTGCCGTTAAGGGCTATGTCGTAGTGGAAAATAGTTCCGCTTTCCAGGGGTACGAAGGAGCAGGCAAGGCGGCTCTGCTCGGAGTCTGAGGCCGGGATGATTTCCATGCCCCTCTGCTGCATGAATTCCTTGAAATCTATCTTTTCCCGGGAGTCCCGGGTGAAGAGGCAGGTCTCTTCAAAGGCGGGCAGGTATGCCAGGGCAAGGTCTTCCCTGATCCTGTTGAAAATGGTGTCCGGGTGCATGTAGCGGCGGGCTTTGGGGGTTCGGACATAGATAACTTCTTTAAACTCGTTGAGGATGTTTGAGACGAATTCCATGACAAAAGGATAGGTGTGTCTCTCGGTCTCCGCAACGAAGATGGTACCCCTTGAAAGAAGGAGACAGCCTTCGAAAAAACCGTTGCTGCTTTTGAACTCGTTCAGGATAGGAATACCAAGGTTGTTCAGAGCCTCTTTTACTACAACTTCCTCGTTTTCCCTGGCAGGAGGGCGCATCCTGGAAACCATGGCTCCTTTTTCGGAAATCACTGCCGTATCGTGCAGGAAAGTCAGGTTGGGCATTTTCCCGATCAGGGCTTTGTTTTCTTCCACATAATCGGAGAGTTCATGGACTTTTACCCCATTTGACTCTAGCAGTTCCCTGTACTGCCGGTGCTCTTCTATATATCCAGGGATGTCCGGGACTTCGTCATAAAGCCAGTACCTGTAATTGTATTCGTTTATCAGGGAGAGTTCTTCTCCCGGGGTATGTAAAAGTACGCTTTTCAGTCTCCCGAGTTCATCACAGCCATAGTCGATACATGGTTCGGTTTTTTTCTCGGTGTTAATCTTTCCTATCTGACAACTCATTCTCAACCCCCCATTTTCTGATTTATCAGATGTTTTTCTCAGTTGTTTTTCT
>DUKH01000183.1:26607-27747 GCA_013329415.1 Methanosarcinaceae archaeon
GTTGTTTTTCTCAGTTGTTTTTATCAGTTGTTTTTATCAGAGTTGCTTCCTTGCCAGGATTATGACATTGGTCCGGTCTTCACTCAGGAACTTCCTGAGGATTTCAAATCCCCCTTTATTCAGGAACGTGCTGATCTGTTCAAAGGTATATTTGTAGGTGAACCCCATCTTTATGACATCCCCTTCTTTGAATTTCACGGTGCCGGGGCCAACCCTTATCTCCGTATCATTCAGGATTTGCAGGGTCTTGTGGGTCCTGTAGAGGGGACCTGTCCCTGATTCTACGTGAGAGAGCAGCAGCTCGAATTCAAAGTCTTCGGGGGCCATTCCGTAGTGAAGCAGCGGGTACATGTTGAAGAGTGCGTTTTCCCTCGAAGAATATGTCGTCAGGACCTTATTTCTCACGGACTTCGCTTCGTCACTTCCTTCAAGGGTGGGGAAGATGTGGGCATCAAACATGAAGAGATCCCCTGATTCCAGGTTTTCCCCTACCAGTTTCAGGATAAAATCCGGTTCATAGTTGCAAAAAGTATTTCCAAGGATGCAAAACAGGACCGGAAGTTGCCAGTGTTTTTTCAGAAACGGCATTTCCTCGATAAAGCCTACGATCCCTTTTTTTTCCACAGGGAGGTCCTGAACTTTTCCGAGGGCGATATCCACCATCCGGGAATTTATGTCGATGGGATAATAGTAGATTTGTCTTTTTCTCCCGGACCCGAAGGCTTCTTCTTCAGATTCGTTTTTGGCCTCTTCTTCATTTTTCTTTATCAATCCATTAAGGATGATCCTTTCCTTTTCCCCGTTTCCTACCCCGATGCTTGCAAGGTTCATCCCTGTGGGAATGAATTTCACTATCGAGACAAGATTTCCCTCAAGCAGGGCTTTGAGCTTTCGGGCCACGGGAAATGTCCTGGACTCGTCCAGATTTAACCAGTTTCTGGCTCCTCCGGTGCCCGTGTACAGGAAGTAGTCGGGAAGTTCGTGCTTTTTGAGGCTTTCATACAGTTTTTCTTCAAGGCCTTCCTCGTCGATCATTACTACCTTCAGTTTGTTCCCGGAATCGTTTTTTAATTGTCCAGTGCCCTGCATCCTGTCTCTCCTTCTGTTAGGTCTTTATTTTCCCTTTCGGTTTTCATCTTC
>DUKH01000183.1:28086-30719 GCA_013329415.1 Methanosarcinaceae archaeon
TTCGGTTTTCATCTTCCCTTTCTGTCCTTATCTTCCTGTTCCGTTATTTTCCCTTCAGGTCCTGTCTTCTTAATTCTGACAATATCCTGATTTACACTCCGGGTATCTCATTCAAGCGACTCTTTAAAGCACTGCTGACATTCCATCCTGAGTGCTTCCAGGGGGTCCATCCCTTTGTTCACCCCAACGCTGTAAGCATAGCCCCGGCACCCTATGCACTCGTTAAGGTGTTTGCAGTCCTCACACCTGCCTTCAAGGACTTTGTCGATGTTCCGGACATAGCTGAAGAGTTCTGAATCAAAAATCTCTTTCAGGCTCGTTTTGTTCACATTGCAGGGATATTCCCCGTTAACCTTCAGGGCAGGGTGCTCGTCCAGCTTGGTCGGGGCGCAGGGCCTGACGTTCCCGTCTATGGTTATGTAGAGGCTGTAGAGATGCTGCAGGCAGCCGCTTGCTGTGATCGGCGTGTAGGGCAGCCAGTCATAACCGTAGTATTTCCGGTCGATGTCAAGCAGTTTCATCTTGTAGGCCTGGATTTCTTCGGCGCTGAGCATCTTGTCCGCAAGTTCGTCGTTTGCCCTGCCCGTGGGGGTCAGGATCTCCATGTTCGGGAAAATGTTGTTCCGCCGGCAAAAGTGCCAGATATCCTCTATTTCCCCCAGGTTCAGCCTGTTGCTCACAAAGGAAATCCCAAGCCTGAGTTTTCCAGGTCCGGCAGGTTCGGTAAAACCGGCATTCATGAGGTTTGAAAGTCCCCCGCGGATATCAGCTGCCGCCCCTTCCCGACCTGCCAGGTAGTCCTGTACTTCAGGCTTGAGGGAATCGAGTTTTCCCATTACCGAGACGTTGTGTTCGTAAAGGAATTCCGCAAGGTCCCTTGTCATCAAAACAGTATTTGAAAACATCATGGGTATGATCCCGAGGGAGTCGATGTAAGCAATCAATTCCCGGAAATCCGGGTAAAGAGTAGGTTCTCCCCCCCGATCACGACCACGGACTTTATCCCGAGTTCCTTTGCTTCGGAAATAACCCGTTTCAGAACATCGAAATCAGCTATTTTTACCGAATCCCCTCCGCTCTGTGCATAGCAGTAGCGGCAGCGGAGGTTGCATGAAGTGTTTGTCTCAAGGCGTATTGCCAGAAGCCGGTCCGAGTCCCTTGCTTCATAGGCTTCCTCTGCCCCGTACATGTACCCTCTCAGAATCGGAGGTGGTGAAAAAAAGTTTTCTTTATCCGGATTAATATGTTCATCCCCCAACATATTTTGAAATTGTAAGTGACTGAAAAATATATGGGACTCATTAAATAATTTGTGCATATTGTTTAATAACTTTTGCCCCTAAGAGAGGGAATATAGAAACTGCGTACTTATCAAGTTGTAAGAAACTAAGTGTTTCTTTATATGTATTATTAAATATTTTCACTGTATACTCTGGCATAAAATTATATATCCTTCTCTATATGTTGTTTCCCTAAATGGAGTAAAAACGTTAGCCTACATTGCAGCAGTTTTCAACGCCGTTTTTATCGGCCTCCCCTTCTTATTTACCAAACAGTCTCTTACTTTCGCAGCTCCCTTCACGACCCTGGCCTTCAGGTTCGTGCTCTCTTTTGTGTTTATGGCCCTGCTGCTTAAATTAGGACTTATAAACATAAAGCTTGATTTGAAACGGAGTCAGTTTAAAGACCTGCTTCTTTTGTCCGCCTTTCAGCCGGTTCTCTTTTTCTCCTTCCAGACACTTGGTTTGCTGTACATCTCTTCTTCCGAGGCCGGGGTTATCAATGCCCTGATCCCGGTATCCGTGGGAATCTTGGGTATGTTTTTCCTGGGGGAGAAACTTACTCCGAAGCAGTTCGGATCTTTTTTCATATCCATAGTCGGAATTGTATTCCTTTTTGTGATGAATGGAGCTGCCGGGGTTTTCAATACTGAGGGTGTGGTTTTCACCCTTCTATCTGTGTTTTCCACTTCTCTCTACATAGTTACAGGCAGAAAGCTTTCTAAAAGTTTTGACCCCATGACCCTGACCTTCGGGATGATGGCAAACGGAGCTCTCGTGTTCCTGTTGCTGGCCCTCGGGCTCGAACATTTGACATTGCAGGATACCGCATCCCTGCTGCACAATTCGGAATTCATGCTCGGAATACTTTATCTGGGTCTCTTTACTTCGGTTGGAACATCTTTTTTGACCATTTATAGCCTTGGTGAACTGGAAGCTTCCAGGTCGGCCGTGTTCATGAACCTCTGCCCGGTTATAGCAGTTATTGCAGGGGTCTTTGTGCTACATGAGGAATTCGGATATTATCATCTTATAGGGAGCGTACTCATTATTTCAGGGGTCCTGATGGCCGGTTTTTCCGAGAAAAATAATTAAGGAGCCTGAAATTAGGGGGCTGAAAAAAAGAGCTGAAAAAGTACATGAAATTTGTTGAATAACTCAAATAAATGGAAGTACACACAGAACTTTCATGATAAAGAAGTTCACTGCAAAAACTGAACACAAATAGATTTGATCCAAAATATAGTGATGGGTTAAGTTGCTGCGAGGTGAACGCATTGAATGTTAACTTACTTTTCCCATCGCTATTTCTTGGATTTAAGGTCAACTAAGGAATTTGTTGGTCAGATCTGA
>DUKH01000183.1:31038-35386 GCA_013329415.1 Methanosarcinaceae archaeon
TGTTGGTCAGATCTGATGTGTTGGTCAGGTCTGATTTTTGGTGAGAGACTTCTTACTCTTCGTCTCCTGCACAGCCGCAGGAAATGTTTCCTTTCAAAATCTCTTTCCAGTCCCCTATCACGTCATGGGTCCAGCAGTCGTCGGCACCTGCGGCTTCCCGCATGACCAGGGCAAAGATGTAGGACAGTTCCTTGACCGTGGCTCCGGCTTCGAGGGCACCTTTGAAGTGCTTCAGGACGCAGGGTTTTGACCTGCCTTTAATCGAGAGGGCAAAGCAGATGAACTGGTAGGTCTTTTCGTCAATCATCCGTTTTTCAGCGTAGAGCTTATCGATTTCGTCAAGTTTCTCGGTGAACTCCGGGAAAAATTCTTCCAGCATTCTCATTGGGCTCGCTCCTTTTTTTATTGTGGCTGCTCTGATGTTAACGGCGTTAAATATGTTTCTTACTCACTATGGTATTTTTGTTATTTAAATTTATTACTACGGGAGCGTGGAAGGTCACGAATACCCCGACCTTCAGAGGCTGTCTTAAAATTCAAACCATTTATACATTTGGATATTGGGCATTGTTGATCTTAAGTTCATACTGTAAATTAATTACATCGGACTTATTCACCCTATGAATAAAATCAAATGCATTAGACATCATGGTTAAAATTTACACTTTAGGCATTTAACGGTTTAATGCTACCGTTTTTCGGTTCAAATACGTGAGTCATATCCCAATTGTATAATCAAATTGAATTTTAAGACACGCTCTTATGCCCTGTCTGTATATAGCCCAAACGTTGCCTGTTTTTCTCCTTCCTGCTGGGATGTTTCAAAGAGTTTTGCTGCGGCAAATGTCTTTGGAATCTTCAAAAAGTACTGGCTTTTTTGAGCAGTCCGGGAACTTTATTTTTCTGGCTTTTTTCCCCTGTATTTGGGATTTTACCTAAAATCTCTGTTCTTTTCCAGAGTCTGATCATTTCTTTTAGCAGGTGATCAAAAATAAAATTTGGAAAAAGTAGGACGTAGTGAAAAATAGCTAAAAATAATTGAACCAAATTCGAGAATTAACAGGGAATACTATTCCAGAAAGCCTGGAACTTCATGCGCGCTGAAGTTTGCTTCCTGGAATATTTCTTTTGATGGAGTTGTTTCATTGTATGGATCTTTTGGAGCTGTTTCTCGGGACTCCCGATAAACAGGCTCTTTTTATTCATTACATTTTGATACTACATAGCCAAAACGATGGTGTTTTTTCACATTTGGCCTGGAATATTCCAGAGACTTTTGCCCGGGCAAACGTCGTTAGAATTATCAGGGCTTTTCAAGGCTTCAAATGGTCGGTATTTTTTCCAGTGGATTTATATACATACATTTAAAGCATAATTTCAGTGAGATGAATTCCAGAGCAGACCGAAAATCTTCTCTGCTTGATACGATTTTTCCTTTTCGAAAAAAGAAAGAACCTTCCCCTCTTCCTCAAAGAAGAAGGGCCAAAAAGCAGCGAAGAAATTAAACGCGCATTTTGTTTCCCCCGAAAGTCAATGATCCCCCCGATCCGGAAGCTGATGGACTGGGCCCTGGTGGTTAAGGAAGATGATCTGTACTCTGAATGACGGTGAAAAGAGGAGGCTAGATAATATTGTTTTTCAAAAAAGTTGTTTTAGCTGTGGATTTTTGCCCAGAGCTCCCCGAAGCATATCAATTTATCGGCTTTTCACCAGTAAGGTATCCTCCGGGAAGAGGCTTTCGTTTTTAGTAGCTCCGGAAGAAAAACCACAGCGTTTCTACCACATCTTAACTTTTATATTTTGCCCAATTGAAACGACAGTATAATAACGCTTCTATCTACCAAACTTATATAATTCCTATTTGTATATAGCCAAAACGATGATGATTTTTACTTCTCGATTGGAATGTTCCAATGGCTTTTGCCATTTCCAATGCCTTTGGAATATACTCATTTTGCAGAAACGTCAAAAGGCAGCCTGTTTTGAAAGGTTATGTTGTTTACAGTGAATTTATATATTCCTGGCTATAATATATTCTGAGTGATATGAACCCCGGTCCTGGTATGAGTTCCTCGTTGCTTGACGCAATTTTCCTTTCCGAAAAAAGAAAAAACCTTCTTATGCTGTTGAAAGATGAGGGGCCAAAAAGCGGTGAGGAAATCAAAAATGCCTTTGACTTTCCCTGGAAGTCAATGATTCCCCAGATCAAAAAACTTATTGATTTGGGACTGGTTATCCAGAAAGATGGCATGTATGCCCTTTCTGAGATGGGGGTAGTGATAGCTACAAATGTACAGTTTCTGCTAAACACCCTGAAGATATATGAGGAAAACAGGATTTTCTGGTCAGACCACGATTTGAGTCCGATTCCTTTCCATCTTCTTACAAGAGCCGGAGAATTGGGGCAGTGTAAGGTCCTGAAACCCGATCTGTCTCAGATATTTAAAGTTCAGGAAGACATTGCAAAGTTTATGCTGGATTCTTCCCGCATCATGGTATTTCTTTCGGCGCTCCATCCTGCTTACCCCAGGCTTTGTTCGAAATTTCTGGAAAAGGAAATCGATGTTACAATTATCCTCACGGAATCGGTTTTCGAGACTCTGCGGGATGATTGTCGGTCAGAGTCCCCCACATTTTCCAGTGACAGTTTGGTTCTCAATATGGCTCTGCCGGAGTACAAAAAGAAAATACAGCGTTTGTTGAACGGTGAAACTTCAACTTTTTTTGTATACGAGGGCGAGAAAAAACCGATGATGCTGATTGTGACTGATAAGATCTTTGCCCTTTCCCTGCTTGATAATAACGGCAGAGTTGACCGTAATTACATTGTGAGCTTTGAACCCGGAGCCCTGAAATGGGGCGAGGAACTGGTTGAGTATTATAAGGAAAAGTCCAGGCGGGTTTCCTCGATCTGAGTTTTTCCCTGCCGGCATCTCCATAGTCTCCTTTATATTGGCACTTGACTTTTCCCGGGAAATTCTCATTTCATTTCCTTTTTTATTATCTCTGTTCCTTTTTTATCATTAAGTTTCCTTTTTTTTTCAGTCGAATACCCCGCCAGCTTGCTGCGGGGATGGAAAACTTCCCCGAGAACCGTTGGTGATATACGATATATCAAATCCATTTTTTGTTTGTTAACTTCTGCTCAAACTAAACCGTATTAGGTTTATTATCTTCTTTTACGGGATTTTCAGCGGTGGCGCGAACATACCCCGTTGCTTGCAGCGGGGTGCGCCAGCGCAACTTTGATTTTTTTCGAATTTTTTTTGCGTTATTTCCTCATGGTTACCATGAATAGCTTTCTGGGGAGGTCTCCCTCCTCAAATTCCTCAACTTCGAAGCTTTCATACCCTTCTGCCAGATGCTCAACTTTTTCCCTGCTGAAGAATTGCACGATAAAACCGCCCTTAATCTCGTACATGTCCTCTCCCCGGAGGGTCCCTGTCCCGTAGTGGGCGTCTCCGCTGTGCCTTGCGGTGTAGATGTTCACACCCCCGGGTTTGAGCACCCTTTTGACCTCGGTGCAGAGGAACTCCAGCTCTTCGATGGTAAGCGCCATGCAGTAGAGCATGTGGGAATAGCAGGCGTCAAACGTTTCGTCTTCGAAGGGGAGGTGGTCTCGGACGTCGTGCCTGAGGGCTTTAACGGACCCTGATAATCCTGATTCTTCAGCTTTTTCTTTTATTGCCCTTGTGCCATTTTCGGTATAATCGAGCACGTGGACGGAAAAACCCTCCTTTGCAAAAAAACAGCTGTCTCTACCCTGGCCGCCTCCCAGTTCCAGGATTTTTGTTTTTCCTTCCTTTTTGAAACGTTCGGCTGCTCTCCGGGCCGGGTAGCTTGCTTCTTCCCCAAACCTGGAAGAACTGTTCGAAAAAACGTTTTCCCAGTGTGGCTGCTGGCTGTTCAGGGCAATTTTTTCCATATTTTCAGTAGCTTCTTTATTCACGGCTTCACTTCCTTTTTTTACCTGCGTTAAAATACGTTCTTCCCTTCCGTCTTTAAATATATCCGGATGTGTTTTTATGCGTTGTGGGAGGACAAAGGGAAAACAAATGGAATATATGTGAGATTGCCGACGGAATAAGGCAGAGGCTTCTGGAAAATTTCTCCTACCTCTCGGGAACTACCATTCATGTGGACCCCGCGACAGCCTCGGGAGAGTGCTGCCACATCAGACCTGAAAATGTAGGAAAAGACCGAACTATGGAGCAAAAGCAAAAACAAAAGCAAAAACTGAATGTCCAGCCTGGCTGAGGAGCCCAACCCGGCCGGGGAGCTCAACCCGGCTGAGGCCTCTGGCCGTTTTCAGGCTTTTTTCTCTGTTTTTCCATTTTTTCCTGTTTTC
>DUKH01000183.1:35782-39919 GCA_013329415.1 Methanosarcinaceae archaeon
TTTTTCCTGTTTTCCTTTTTTTTCTTTTTTCCTGTTTTCCTTTTTTTTCTTTTTCCTTTTTTCTTTTTTTTCTTTTTCCTTTTTTCCTGTTTTCCTTTTTCCTTTTTTTTTCTTTTTCCTTTTTTCATTCTGTGAACACTACGTCAACCCTTTTCACGTCCCACAAAGACTCCAGTTTTTCTGTGATGTCCTCTTTGATTGCGGAGGCGAACTGATGATCCGAGGGCAGGTCCACTACCACTCTTACCACTCCGTTTTCCACGGTTGTTTTCAGGATCAGGTTGGTTCTTACGACGTCAAGGCCCGTAAGTGGGTTCATTACGTGTTTTAACCTTCTGCGGACCACTTCTTCGGTGGTCTCTTCCTGTTCTGTTACAAGCCCGTGTTTTTCTTCGTAGTCGCGGATTGCAGCCCTGAGACCTTCTACAGCAAGCACGGAACAGTGGGCTTTTATCGGGGGCAGTCCCCCCAGTTCTTCCGAAGCCTGTTTCCAGGTTATTTTCTTGGCTTCTTCCAGGGTCCTGCCCTTTGCAAGTTCGGTTATCACGGACCCTGTCGCGATGTTTGAGGCGCAGCCGTAGGACTCGAATTTTACGTCCTCGATAACTTTTGTTTCGGGTTCTACCTTGATGTAAACGGCAACCATATCCCCGCAGGCGGGGCTCCCTTCCAGCCCTTTCCCATCCGGATCTTCGATTTTCCCCACATTCCTGGGATTTCTGAAGTGCTCAAGCACCTTTTCACTGTACGGAAACTTCATTTTCTCACCTTTCCTCTCCGCCCTTCTTCCTCATTTTTCCTCTCATTTTTCCTTTCTTTTTTCCTTTCTTCTTTTTCCTCTATTCCTCTTTCCGATCTTTTTTCCCTGCTTATTTCTCAGCCAGGGGGCTGATTTTCCGGAGCCTGGCTACCACTTCGCTCATGGCCTCTATTACAGCATCCGCATCTTCCATGCTGTTGTAGCGCCCGAAAGTAAAGCGCACCGAACCGTGTGCCCTCTCGTGGTCCCCTCCTATGCCCATGATTACGTGGCTGGCTTCCAGGGAGCGGGAAAAACAGGCAGAACCCGTGCTCAGGGCAAAGCCCCTCATGTCCATGTGCAGGGTAATAGATTCCCCTTCTACGTAGTGAAAGGTCAGGTTTGCGTTCTGGGGCAGGCGTCTCTCCCGGCTTCCGTTCAGGGTGACTCTGGGAATTTCGGCAAGTGCTCGCTCGATAACCCTGTCCCGCATAGCTTCGAGCTGTCGGTTTTCTTCCGGGGTTACCAGTTCGGCGGCTTTTGCAAAGCCAACGGCTCCCGGGATGTTCTCGACTCCGGCTCGCCTGTTTGACTCCTGGAACCCGCCGTCCATGAACTTGTGGATGGGGGTCCCCTCCCGGATGTAAAGCGCCCCTACTCCCCTCGGGCCGTGAATGGTGTGGGCGGCTGTGGTGACAAGGTCCACGGGCAGTTCCTTTACGTCCAGGGGCAGCCGCGTAAAGCTGTGGGTGGCGTCGCTGTGCAGGAGCACGTCCTTTGCTTCACAGATCTCGGAAACGGCTTTCAGGTCCTGAACGGTCCCGATCTCCTGGTTGCCCTGCTGGACCGAGACCAGGATCGTTTCGTCAGTTATCGCCTTTTCCAGCTCTTTCAGGTTTACGAAACCCTCCGGGTCCACTTCCAGGAAGGTTACATCAAACCCCTGCTTTGTCAGGGCTTTTGCCGTGTTCAGCACCGGGAAGTCCTCGATCTTTGAGACTATGACGTGTTTCCCTTTTTTCTCCTTCAGGGCCGACACCACTCCTTTCAGAGCCATGTTGCTCGATTCCGTGGACCCCGATGTAAAGACAATTTCCCCGGGATCCGCGCTCAGTCTGGACGCGATTCCTTCCCTGGCCTGTTCAAGCCCTTCTTTTGCTTCGATTCCCATCGAGTACCCGAATTCGGACGTCGCCACTGCATAAGTATCAAAAAAGTACGGTTTCATTGCCTCAAGCACCCTTTCGTCCAGTCGGGTACAGGCAGAATTGTCAAGATAGGTTATCTCTTCAAATATTTTTACCCCTCCTCGGATATGATAAAGTTCGGATAAAATTAAGGTTAAGAGCAAATTTCAGATATTACCTGAATTATTGGAATACCGGAACTATTGGAATACCTGAATTATTGAAATACCTGAATTATTGAAATACCTGAATTATTGGAATGCCGGAATTTTCGGAAATTCAGGTCCATGGTTCAGAGGTCCAGAGCTTCAGATAAAGAGCGTTATACTGGCATCCCTTGCTTCATAGACATAGGAACCCACAGCCCCCCATTCATCTATCCAGTCTGTCCGAAGCTCCTCTTTCTTTATGCCCATGATCTCCATGGTCATTTCACAGGCGATGATTTTTCCCCCAAGTTCCTTGAAGTCGTTCATGAGTTTTTCAAGGGGGGCTACGTTGGCTTTGTCCATCCTCTGTTTGACCATCCACTTCCCAAGGCCCAGCATGTGCATCTTGGAAAGCGGTCCTTTTTCAAGCCCTCCTTTTTTCAGTCTCATGAGCCCCCAGAAGGTGAAGTATATGGAAGCTTCCATGCCCATTGCCAGGGCTCCGTTTCCTATTATGAGTGCACTGTACACCTTGTCCATATCCCCGCTATGCAGGACCAGGACTGCCTATCCCCCCATGCTCACTCCCTATCCGGCTTTATCTCCGGATCTTTATCTCCCACTCTTTTCCTTTTTCTTTGTCTTCGATCCCCAGCACCTCAAGCCCCATTGCCTCGCAGGCCATGGGTATTTCTTTTTTGGATGCGGGATGCGTGCCTTTTACAATCACAAGGTCTCCGGGAGAGGCCTTTTTGAGCGCTTTTCGGCACTCTACCAGCGGGACCGGGCAGGTCTCCCCCCTGACGTCGATTTCCATTTCTGCTATGCTCTTTCCCCCCAAAAGCAATGAAAAAAGGAAGGGTTTGCAATAAGAATTAAGTCCCTCCCCTACATTCAGTATATTTCAAAAAATATATTATGGTTTCGTAGTCAAAATCTTACCAGTGACCCGACTGTCATACTTTCTAATGGATCATCTCCTCCGGAAAGTGGATACATTATAAAATAAATTATAATTTTTTCAGAACTCTTCCGATCTCAGAAGGCTTTCCTTATCTTTTCAGCTATTCCTTCAAGATTGGCGGTATCTGGCTCTGTCCAGACGATTGATTTGATCCCTCTTCCACCGTCTCCTTTCTTTCTGGGGATCACGTGGACGTGGACATGGGGGACTTCCTGTCCGGCAACCTCTCCGTTGTTGATCCCTATATTCATCCCGTTAGCCGAAAAAGCCTTCTCAAGGGCAAGCGTAACTTTTTTTGCAGCTTCAAAAAGTGCTGCAATGTCTTCCGTTCCCAGGTCCGTGAAACTTTTAAAGTGCTTTTTTGGGGCAACCAGCGTATGCCCCTCGCTTGCCGGATTGATGTCAAGAAATGCGTACACGGCATGGTCTTCATAGATCCTGTATGAAGGTATCTCTCCTGATATGATCTTGCAAAAAAGGCAATCTTCTGTCATGAATTGTACCCCCATAGAGTTTTGTGGGCTTCGTTTATATTAGGTTTCTGTTTCCCGGACAGGGGGCCTGCTAAAAGTTCTTTTTCAGCTCCTTTTTTAAGAAATAGATTTTATAGATTGACCCAGAAATACCTATATCCGGGAAATAATGCCCGTATCCGGAAAATGAATCTGGTGATTGAGATAAATCTGGAGATCGAGAATAAATGGGTGAAAGCGTAAAAGGTGCACTTGTCGGCCTGGTCTGTACCACTATCTTTTATTTCATTCCTGGCGTGAATGTAATCGCTCCTTTCCTCGGAGGTCTTCTTGGCGGCTATGTGGCCGACGGGGGCTTTGGAGGAGGGCTTAAATCAGGGGTCCTGATGACTGTTTTTATGGTGATCCCGGGTTTCCTTCTGGCAGGGTTTCTCGGAGCCGTGCTCAGTGATATTCCCGTTCTGGGGGGATTTGTAGCGGTATCCGGCGTTATAATTACGCTGATCCTGGTGGCCCATACTGCCATAATAAGTATCATCGGTTCGGCAATCGGGGCAATTCTTGCAGAAAGAAAACTGGTTTGAGACAACAACCGTTTTAAAATGGTAAACAGGTTAAATTGGTA
>DUKH01000037.1 GCA_013329415.1 Methanosarcinaceae archaeon
ACCGATAAATAGTGGACGACCTTGCTTTTTATTTCACTCTTTATTCATTTACATTTGGGAAAGGCCGGCCGACTTCACGGCCGTACAAGAACGACCCAAATAAGGCTAATAAGGTTGTTATGGCTATTAGCCAGCATTTTTCCAAAAAAGAACCGCTGTTCGTAAATCATAAAAATCCCAACAGGATCCGGGAGTGCAAGATACTCGATGAGGGCCTAGATCACTGGTTGAAGAAGCTGGCCTGGCAGTTGACAGAAAAAAAAGCTACTGAAAGGAATTAATAGGAACGCTCTAATAAAATAGTTTAACGAACAGGGGGGAAGATAATGCCTACAAAAGAAGAGCTCGAAAGCCAGATTATGGATTTCTGGGATGAGATTTTTACGCTCGAAGACAAAAGGAAAGAAGAGCTGGATATTAAGTATGCGGAATGGCGGAAAGTAGAACCGAGACTGGATGAAGGTGGAGATGAATTCGTAGCACATATAGAGTCAATGGAAGGAATCAGTGATGAAAGCCTGCTTATCTACAAAGATGTTAAAGAAATCAAAGCCAGGTACAAACAGGAAATGGATAAGATACATGCAAAAATAGATGCACTGAATAAGGAAAAATAAATGATGTAAAGATGTCACTGGTTGACTTTTTAGGGCAAAGGCTGGAAATTAAGATGCCTGAAATAGGTTTTTCCAGGGCATGTTTTCATAAAAAATGGCGAAGATGTATAACTGATTTATTATATTTCGCTGGCTGGCTGCTCCCTCACTCCCCAATCTACCATTCCCTAAAATTCGAACCTCAAAAACCCAGACCTGTTTTCCTCAAAAATGACGAAGTTGCCTTTCCCGGTCCTGATCACATAGCAATTCCTGTCCCTCAGCTCTTTCGGCTGCCTGGAGTAGAAATCGATTGAAAGGTAGCCTGGGGTTGGACCGGACAGTTTTAAATTGTGTTTGCTTTTGTATTCGGAGAAGTTTCGCTCATTGGAGGAGCCGCGGGTGGAGAACCCACTTCAACTACCTCAGGTTCAGGTAGCCCAAGAGCCTCTGCTTCCTTGAACATGCGCCGGACACCGCTTCCCCACTGCTCGATAAGGTCCAGTTCCCCGAATACACGAGCAATAACCCGATTGCGTATCTTTGATACGCCCTGTAGCATATCCTCAACAGTCAGGCCCGGAAGCAGGATTCCCGGGTTTTCTATCTCAATCCGGTCATCAAAAAAGGCAACCCTGATATGAGCTCCCCATTGTGAAGTACTGGGCAGTTGAAGAGGTAGAGTAATTCTCAGCAATGAAATCAAAATGTTACATTATTTGCAATGGTGGTTACATCTGCAATAAGAATATATATAAGGCTAGCATAGATTATTCGATAATAAAAAAGAAGGAATTGACAATGGCAAAGCCTATAGAGCTTGGTCTTGTTCTTGAAGGAGAAGATGCAAAGGAGTTTTTCAGGAACGAAAAAAATCCTGTAGTTTCAAAGAAAATGGTGGGAATGTTCAAGCGCGCAAAGAAAATACATGAGAATAACAGGTTTTAAGCTTGAGTTTCATAATTCCAGACTCTGAACTTCATACAATCCCTCTTAATAAAAACCACAATCTTTCTTCTTTTAGCTGTTTAAGCAGGGAATTGAATGATTTTCTGAAAAATGATGCTCTTAATGATCAAAATAATTTGATAAGCAGGACCAGTTTGTGCTTTTGGAAGAACGAACTGGTAGGATTTTTTACTCTTATAGCAGATACAATCGAAGCTAAGGCTGTAATAGACGGACTTGAACATTACGAATACCGCAAGTATCCTGGAGTCAAAATTGCAAGACTTGCGGTAGATTCCAGATTCGAAAGAAGAGGGATGGTACATACCTATTGCTTGCAGCCATAGGTAAAACATTATCTGTTTGCGATAGTATAGGGTGCAGATATATTCTTGTTGATTCCAAAAGAAATTCAATCGGCTTCTATCAACTGAATGAATTCAAACTTGTAGAGAAATACAAAAACCGAGAATTCGTTCCAATGTATCTTAACATGCAGCCGATAATTGCTGAAATGAATACTGAGACTGAAGATTAAAAGTCCTGATTATCCAGATCTTTGTCGTGAATCCTATAATCAGGGAGTTTCTGAATACTTATCAGGCGAAGGGTAACGAACACTTTGTCAAAAATTTATTGTATTCCGAGATTATGGAGCTTTAAACTTAGTTTTTTATTATATTTCTCCCGGTGGGCTGCTCCCCTACACTCCCCCCGTACACTTCTCACCCATCACTCTCTCCTCCCCAGATCCATCTTAAAAACATGCTCCGGCTCGACCCCCCTCTCATCATTCAGGACAACCCCACCCCTATAAAACTGAAAATCAGGAAAAACGACAAAATAAACCACCGCCCCCAACTTCAAAAAATAAGCAGGAACCAGGCGCCTGTCCGAATATTTCCGAAACCTGCTTGCAGGAAAAGCGATCTTGTGCCAGCCCAGGTCCAGCCCGCCTCTCCCCCGGGAAAGTTCTTCCCTTCGAAGAAATAGATGCATTTTTCCGTAAAGATCGAATAGTCCAGCTCTTCCATCCCTTCATAAGTGAAAATCCTGACAGGCTCCTGCGTCTTTTTGTCCCTGAAATACACGTCAAAAACGGAAGTTTTGTTCCCCCTGGGCCCGATGTGGCACTCGGTTTCCGAACTGACCCTGCCTGTTATCTGCCTTCCGTAACCCGCCCTATGCATAACTTTATTATTATATTTCACCCGGGGGCTGCCCTTCTCAAATCAGGAAATCAAAACAAAAC
>DUKH01000066.1:0-7004 GCA_013329415.1 Methanosarcinaceae archaeon
AAAAAAATTAAAAAAACCCTTATAAAATAAAGGTTTTGATTTTGTACAAAATAACTATATTTTTATCCGGTTCAGGAGAAAAATTATATTAAGAAATGAAAAGCCCCGGAAACCGCAAAAAACAGAAATTTCCGGTTCCGGGGAAAATCCTCGTTGAATTTATTTTTTCTGTACCCGCAAGGGAAACTCTCAGGAATATTGTTTAGAGAGATATTATTCAGATAGATAGAATCACAGAGATAAAATCTCAGGGATGTTGTTCAGAGAAATAATCACAGGGACACTGTTCAAAGGGATATTATTCGGGAAAATCCGAGGCCTGAAATTATAACTTACAAATTATATAGGGAAATATATCAAAAGCTATATCATGCTCAAGTTCCTAACATTAGCCATAGATATAAGGAGTTATTAATATGCGAATCGGAGTATATGTTTGCCACTGCGGACTGAATATTGCAGGCGTAATAGACGTCGCTGCACTTCAGGAAATGGCAGGCAAACTGGATGATGTGGTGCTTGCCCGGGAAGTGCAGTTTCTGTGTTCCGATTCCGGACAGGAAGGCATTATCAAGGATATCAAGGACGAAAAGCTCGAGAGGATTGTGATAGCAGCCTGTTCTCCCCGCCTTCATGAAAAAACGTTCCGTGGCGTGGTGGAAAAGGCAGGCCTGAACCCCTACCTGATGGAGATGGTAAACATCAGGGAACAGTGTTCCTGGGTGCACGCCGACGACCCCCAGATGGCGACCCAGAAAGCCTTCGACCTGATCAGGATGGGCGTTGCAAAAGCCAGGTTCCTCAGAGAACTGAGCGCAAGCCACTCGGAAGCCAGCAGGAATGTCCTCATCGTGGGAGGCGGGGTTGCGGGAATCGAAGCTGCCCTTAACCTGGCCGAAACCGGCTTTCCCGTGACCATGGTTGAAAGGGAGTCCACGATAGGGGGAAAGATGGCCCTGATGAACGAGGTGTTTCCCACGAACGACTGTTCCATCTGCGTGCTTGCCCCCAAGATGACGGAAGTCCAGAACCACCCCAACATCAAGCTCTACACCTATTCCGAAGTCACTGACATCTCAGGCTCGGTCGGAAAGTTCCATGTAAAGGTAACCAAAAAACCCAGGTTCGTCCTGGAGGACAGGTGCAAGGGCTGTGTTGACCTCTGTTCCGAGGTCTGCCCCGTGGAGATCGAAAATCCCATGAATTACGGGGTAGGAAAGACCAGGGCAATCTACATGCCCATCCCCCAGTCGGTCCCCCAGGTCGTGCTCATTGACCCGGAAAAGTGCGTGGGCTGCGGGCTTTGCCAGCAGGCCTGCCCTGCCGAAGCGGTTGACTACGAACAGAAACCCGAGGAAATCGAGTTCGAAGCCGGAGCCGTCATCGTTGCAACCGGGTACCAGCTCTTCGACGCCAGGAGAAAACCGGAACTGGGTTTCGGGAAATACCCGGACGTTATCACCAACATGCAGCTCGAGCGGATGCTGAACTCCGCAGGGCCGACGGGAGGCAGGGTCCTCAAACCCTCCGACGGGGTACCCCCGAAGAGTGTTGCGTTTATCCAGTGTGTCGGGTCGCGAGACAAAACCGTAGGGAACGAATACTGTTCAAGAGCCTGCTGTATGGCAGCCCTCAAAAACTCCCAGATGATCAGGGAGCGTTACCCGGACACGGACGTTACCATCCACTACATCGATATCCGGGCAGCCGGGGAGATGTACGAGGAATACTACACGAGGACCCAGGGTATGGGCGTGGACTTCATCCGCGGAAAGGTCGCGGAAGTCCAGCCTTCGGAAGACGGAAGGCTTGCCGTCCGCTACGAAAACACCCTGGAATGCCGGGCTGCAGAGGACGTCCATGACATGGTCGTGCTCTCCACGGGCTACGAGCCCACAAAGGCTGCGGAAGGAATAGGCAGGATGCTGAACCTTGCAAGGCGGCCGGACCGCTTCTTTGCCCCTGCCCACCCGAAAATGCGCCCTGTCGATGCCCCGGTAAGCGGGGTCTTCCTGGCAGGCTGCGCCTCGGGCCCCAAGGAAATCCAGGTCTCAATTGCCCAGGGAAGCGCCTGTGCCTCAAAAGCAATGCAACTCCTCGGGAAGGGCGAGCTCGAAGCCGACCCCATGGGAGCCCACGTCGACCCCGAAAAGTGTATCGGGTGCAAGACCTGCGTTGAGGTCTGCAAGTTCGGGAAGATCAGCATCGTGGACAAGAAAGCCGTTGTTGACGAAGTTTCCTGTTACGGCTGTGGGGACTGCAGTGCAGCCTGCCCGGTCGGAGCCATCCAGATGCGGAACTTCGAAAACGAACAGATCCTGGCCCAGGTCAGGGAAGCGACTGCCCACAAGTCCCAGAGCCCCTTTGTCGTGGCTTTCCTCTGCAACTGGTGCAGCTACGCCTGTGCCGACCTGACCGGAATGTCTCGGCTCCACTACCCCACGAACATCAGGGTCATAAGGACCATGTGCTCGGCAAGGGTCAACCCCGAGTTCGTGCTCGAAGCCCTGAAAGGAGGAGCCGACGGAGTCCTTATTGCAGGCTGCCGGATGGACGAGTGCCATTACATCTACGGGAACTACGACGAAAAGAAGCGGATAGAAGTCCTGAAAGACGTGATCGGGGAAGTCGGGCTTGATCCGAAGAGGATCCGGACCCTCTGGATCTCGGCTGCGGAAGGAGAACGCTTCTCGAATACCATTACCGAGTTTGTTAAGGAGCTGGAAGAAATAGGCCCGATCGGGACCGAACTGCAGGAGGGGATACAGTGAGTGAAGAATACCCCGAAAAGGCATCCGGACAGGAACCGGAAGAGGAAATTCCAGTGTGCAAAGGGTGTTGCTGCGGAGACGGAAAAGCCGGACCCGAAGAACCCTGCGCTGAAGAACTTGAAGCTGAAGAGCTTAAAGCTGAAGAATCTGAAAACGAAGGAGCCGAAGAAACCGGAGCCGAGGAAGAAGGTCAGGACAAAATCACGGTCACCACAACCATGGACCTGCAGGGCTCCCACTTCATCTACACCCAGGCTACGGAAAAGTCCATCAAGAACCTGGACTACGACTACAAACGCTGCAACGGCTGCGGGATCTGTGTGGAGATCTGCCCCACGGACGCCCTGGAACTGGGCCCAATCCATGAGATCGCAACCGGGCTTGACGCCCCTGCCGTGATGATGGACCTTGACAAGTGCACTTTCTGCAGGATGTGCTCGAACCTCTGCCCGGTGCATGCCATTACCTTCGAAGCCGTGGGCGAAGTCCCGGACGAGGACAAGTACCCGAAATACGACACTTACGTGGAAATCAACGAGAAATGCCTGCCCTGCGCCCTCTGTGAAGGAGCCTGCCCCCAGGACGCAATCGAAGTCGAGTTCACCTTCCCAAAAAAGGAAGAGATTGCACCCCTGAAAGAGGATGCCGAAGGGGAAATAGAAATCGACATGGACAAGTGCAACTTCTGCGGCATCTGCGCCCGTTTCTGTGACGCCTTCATCCTGCTTGAGCGCGAGCCCACCCCGGATAACCTGGTGCCCTTCGAGCAGCTCCTGGTAGACGAGGACCAGTGCGACTACTGTGTGCTCTGCCAGGACATCTGCCCGGAAGAGGCGATAAAGGTCAAGGGTGAGCGCCCCTGCGAAGCTCCAAAGGTGGAAGGAAATGTCAAAGTGGACGACAAAAAATGCACGGAATGCGGCCGCTGCCAGGCAGTCTGTCCCTATGAAGCCGTGGACCTGCAAAAGCCCATGGAAGGCCAGCTAAGCCTCATCGAAGCAAACCTGAAAGAGTGCGACCCCCAGGGTTGTCGCGGCTGTTTCAATGTCTGCCCCTCGGACCTCTGGTACGTCCCCACCGACCCCGAAGACCCCCGGAAGATTGCCTTTGCCGAGGAATACTGCACCTACTGCGGAGCCTGCGTACAGGCCTGCCACCTGGAAGCCATAAAAGTAGAACGCACCGAAGTCCACCACACCGAAATCCCCGAGACCCCCTGGGCAGCCCAGTGGAGAGACGCTATAGAGTCCCTCAAGACCGGTGTCCGGAGAGGAGTCGACCGCGCCGTCGTCCGGGAAACCGAAACTCTCAAAGCCCAGAAGTTCCTGGGAATCGAGCCTCCCGAAGTCGACCAGGCAAGACTTGCAGCCGTCCAGGCAAAGATCGACTCACTTATGCCTGCCCTCAAGAACGCAAAGGTCAGGAAACTCTGGGAAAAGGATACTACGGAAAACGTCCTTATCGCAGTGAAGAAGAAGCTGGAAGTTTGATGGCATCAAACTTCTTTATATTTTTATTCAAACTATTCTATTCTGTTTTTCATTCTGAATTTTCATTTTGTTTTTTCATTCTAATCTTGTTTTTCCGAACCCTATCCTGAACTCTGTCCCCCCATTTGTTTTAAGCTCGATATCCCCGTCGATCTGTTTCACCAGGGTGTTTACGAGCTGGAGGCCGAGGGTCTCGGGGTTTTCAAAGTCGATGTTTTTCGGGAAACCTGAGCCGTTGTCAGAAACGATCAACATGCACCTGAAATTTTCGCAGCAGCTGCCTTTTTTTATATCCCCCTCTACTCCGGAGCTTTCTTCTTCTTCTCCTCCACTGCTGTCTTTTGTAATGCTTTTGCTTATTGCATCGCTTTCCATGCGGTGGAGCTGAATCCGGATTTCCCCTTCCTCTCCTTCGGGAAAAGCGTATTTCAGGGAATTTGAGACGAGTTCGTTGACGATTATCCCCAGGGGAATTGCGGTATCCATGCAAAGGTAAATCTTCTTTTCAGCCTCCACTCGGAGCCGGATTTTACTGTTCCCTATCCTGTAGGACTCGAAGAGGTCGGAACTTAGTTTCATGAGGTAAGCCGAAAAATCAAGGGTTTCGACGTCTTCGGACCTGTAAAGCTCTTCGTGGATAAGAGCCATGGAAATCACCCGGTTCTGGCTTTCCCGGAAGGCATCTATTACTTTTCTGTCCCTGAAAAAGTCGGCCTGGAGGTCGAGGAGGGAGGAGATCACCTGCAGGTTGTTCTTGATCCGGTGATGAATTTCTTTCTTGCTGATTTCTTCGGATTTCCTGAGGGTTTCTTCTGAGAGCTTTCTTTCCGTAATGTCCTTTATTATTCCGATCAACCGGTAGACCCGCCCGTCTTTGTCCTTCAGGAAGATCCCGCTAACGTCCACGTGAGCGTAAGTCCCGTCCTTTTTTCCAACCGGTATTCCTGATGATACTTTCCACCCTTTTTCAGGGCATTTCCAAAAAATTCGGCTGCCCTCTTTCGGTCTTCAGGATGGATGTGGGATATCCAGAGTTCTTTTGAGGCCAGGCAGGGATCTTTACAGGAATAGCCCGTAATCTTTTCCATGGCCCCTTCCCAGTTCAGGTGATCCGCAAAAACGTCATAGTCGTAGATCCCCTGCCCGGTCTGTTCCACAATGAGCCGGAAACGCTCCTCGTTCTTTTCCAGTTTCTCCCTTGCAAGTTTTTTTTCTGTGATGTCCTTTACTATGGCAAGGACCCGGTAGACAGAGCCTGACTCGTCTTTCAAACAGATCCCCGTGCCTTCTACATAAAAATAACTCCCATCTTTCCTCCTGAACCTGCATTCCCCGTGGTACTTTTCCCCGGTTTGCCTGCACCTGGTGTGGGCTTCCAGGACTCTTTTCCGGTCTTCGGGGTGGATATGCTCCGCAAAGGTTTGCAGGTCAAATTTCCGGAACTCTTCTGCAGAGTAGCCCATAAGCTCCTCAATAGCTCCTGCCCACTCAACAGTTTTTGTTTTTACGTCATAGTCCAGGATGAACTGCCCGGTCTGTTCCGATACATACCGGTATTTTTCCTCGCTTTTCCTCAGTTCTTCTTCCGTCCGCTTCTGCTTCGTGATGTCAAAGCCGCAGATGCTTATATGCCCCTTTTCCGGAAAAGGGTGAAACACAAGCAAAAATACCCTATCCCCGGCTCTGATTTCAAACTCTTCCTTACTGTCCCTGACTATCGAAATTCTCGCGACATTTTCAATTTCGGGAGGCAGCCTGTCTCCTACCCGGAGTTTCCATTCCCCGAGGAGGAAATTTCCCGCCCTGTTCGCATAGAGAATCCTTCCGTCTTTTTCTGCCAGGAACACGATGTTCTGGCTTGTTGCAAGGAATTCCTCCATCCAGTGTTCCTGATATTCCCCTTTTTCAAACTGCCTTTCAGGCTGCTCACTCTCTTTAATGCCCCTCACATCCGGCTTTCTGTGCATTTATGCCCTTCTTGTCCTGAAAATTAGATGGTGTAGGAAGCTTTGAAGAAGATAATCGTTCAATTCCCTCTCCTGCTCCCGCCCCCTCAATCCTGAACCCGAACCTGAACCTGAACCTGAGACTGAAACTGAACCTGAAACTGAGACTGAAACTGAAACTTTAACTTTAGCTTAATTTCCTGGTTGACCCTTTCCCCTTACAACCATCACCGGCACCTTGCAGTGCCTTACCACATGCCCTGCAACACTCCCCAGCAAAATCCGGTTCAGGCCTGTCCTGCCGGTCGTCCCCATGACAACGAGGTCCATCGCGGTATCTTCTGCAAAATCAATCAGCTCGGGAGCCGGATGTCCTTCAAGCATGACGGGCTCTACCGGGACCCCTGCTTCCTTACAGGCAGCAGCTACGTATTCAAGGGTTTCCTTTCCCTCTTTTTTCAGGAACTCGTACATCGATTCCCAGCCCGCATCAACCGCCATGGAAGAAAAATAGTCCGTTGACACGACGTACACCGCATACACAACTCCCCCGCTCAGGCGGGCCAGTTCGATCCCTGCAGAGACGGCTTTCTTCGAACATTCAGAACCGTCCGTAGCGACCATGATTTTCTTAAAAGTAGAACTTCTCGCGCCTGCCATGCAGTCCCCCCATTAACTATTAACTATCCGCATGCAAGAAATATAATGGCATCGAATTTTCAGGAAAATAAATTCCGGAAATAAAAAGGCCTGTCCTGAAAAAGGCCTGTCCTGAAAAAGGTCATCTCAAAAGGTCA
>DUKH01000066.1:7350-8511 GCA_013329415.1 Methanosarcinaceae archaeon
AAAAGGTCATCTCAAAAGGTCAGCCCAATGCATCAGGCACCTCCGTGGGTCATCCTGATGCACGAAACTATTTTTATTTTATACCCTGTTGTATAAGCCATGATGATCAACGCCGACAACTACCGCCTCCTTGAAGAAAAAGCAAAAGCACTGGGCGCAAAAGCCGTCCGGCTGATCCCCGCAGAAACCATCGTGGTCGAGAACCGGACAATTTTAAAGTGCATCTTCGGCTGCAACGGCTACGGAAGCCGGGTCTGTCCCCCTTACATCCCAGGCGTGGATGAGTTCAAGAAAATGCTTGCCGACTACGACTGGGCCCTCCTCGTTGAATGGAAATCCGAAAACGTCTTTTCCCGGGAAGTTAGCGAGAACTTTATAAAATTCAGCGTCGAACCCCCCGAAAGCGAAGAAACGAAAAACCGGTTTTTTGAAAATTTGAAAACCGTAATGAAAGACCGCAAAGAAACAATCCAGCCCGGAGTCCTCGAAATCGAAAAACTCGCCTGGACCCTTGGTTACAACACCGCCCTTGCCACCTTCCCGGGCATGTGCACCTGGTGCGCTACCAGCGACTATTCGGACGTAAAATGCGCAGGCGCTGGCCCCTGCCACCACCCGACCCTCCGCAGGCCCTGCCTCATGGGGCTCGGGGTAAGAATGGACAAAACGCTTGAAAAGCTGGGAACGCCCCTTCAGAACTTCCCGATGGATGATACGGCTCCATCGCCTTATACACTGGTTCTGCTGGATTGAAGAAAATCAGGCATTTCAGGGCTTCTGCCCCTTTTTCCGGGGTTGAGCCCCCAATACTAAATTAGAGACTGGAGTATTAATTGCAGGAAGTTTCGATTGACGACAAAACTATAATTCTATATATGGGAGGAAATTATTGTATAATTTATGACAGACTCTCCTAAGAATTCCCCCTCCACTTTGAAACAAAACATCTCCTCTTTGAAAGCTCATAAGGTAAATCGTGAAGTAATGATTGCAATATTGCTGCATTCATTCCTTTTTCTTTGCCTGATCATTTTACTATACCTCTTAGCAAAACAGTTTATGTTGATATGATAAGGAATGGTGAAAATATAAGTTCAGATTTTCGTATCGGGAATTGCTCTATACTCATACAGGTTGTTTTTTTGTTGGTGGAAACGTTTG
>DUKH01000063.1:0-5171 GCA_013329415.1 Methanosarcinaceae archaeon
GAACGCAAATATTTACACTTACATTATAACCACGGAAGACACGGAAAGCACGGATGGATTGTGCCCCTATTTCCTTTATTCCGTGCTTTCCGTGCTTTCCGTGGTTGAAATTTCACTTGAGATCGGTGAAGGAATTTGGGTTTTTGACTGTAATTTGGTAGAATCTTATTAAACTGGGTAAAATCTTATTAATCTACATTTTGGAAAGACCGTCCGCCTCGCTCCGCTCTGCGGTCGGTGAGAGTTCCGGGACTCGATATCTAAAGCAAAAAAGGTATTCGGGGATTGAAATCCTCACGCAAAGGAATTTGAGGAATTGAAATCCTCACGCAAAGGAATTTGAGGAATTGAAATCCTCATGAAGGAGGCTCAAACTTCTTCTCGTTAAACTTCCTCTTCTCCTTCTTCTGTTGTCCGGATTCTTACATTTTCCAGGTATTGTTTTGCTTCTTTTGCAAGTTCAAGCATTTCTTCCCTGGTCAGGAACGGGATTTCCCGGAGGCTTTCCCGCATGCTGTGTTCGGAAATACCCTGCTGGAGCACGTAGCTGACTTCCCGGTTTTTTACATTTTCCGAAATCCATGCAGCTATCCGGGCTACCTCTTCTTTGCTTCCGATGAAGTCCCGGATAAGAGTTGTCCGGAGTTCCAGTCCGGAGGTGCCGGAGGCTGCGAGTTCGATTGTTTTTGCAACTGCTGTTGCAATTTCTTCCGGGCTTTTCCTGACGGCTTCGTATTCTTCCCAGCCCACGACTTTCCCGTAAAGTCCGGGGTCATTCGGGGGGGCTTTCACATCAATAAAGAACTTGTCGACCAGGCCTTTTTCGAGCAGTTCGGCAGCTCTTTCCGGGTAATAGCCGTTAGTGTGGATGCCCACGGAAAGCCCGAATTCCTTTGCAAACCCTGCCAGGGGTACGATTGCTTCCTGCATCAGGGGTTCTCCTCCCGAAAACACCACTGCGCTCACGAAGGGCCCGGACTTTTTGATCTGCTCCTGCACGAAACCGAGTTCCCTCAGGTCCGGCTCTTCGAGGTAGGAGTGGTTCTGGCAGTAGGGGCAGCGAAGGGGGCATCCGCGGAAAAATACGGTGACTGCGGCTTTTCCCGTCCAGTCCATGGTGGAGAGGGAAAGCGTATTTGCGTAGTTTACTTTCATGGAAACTATCGTTCCTTGCTGTTTTTTTCTGGTACTAAAAAAGAAGGGGTTAAAGAAACCTCACCGGAGGTTCCTTGTACCGTAGCGTTTCCTGTCCAGGAGTTCCTGCTGTTTTCCCTTGTTCCAGCCGTCTACGGGTTGGAGGTACCCTGTGATCCTCGAGAGGTGTTCCACATTCTCCGAGCCGCACTTCGGGCATTTGTCCAGGAGCCCTGAAGCTACGTACCCTCCGTCCGTACAGACCGTCATGTCCCGCGTGAAGGCAAAGTAACCTGTCTGGGTGTTCTTTGCTATGTGCATTGCAAGTTCCTGCAGGCCGTCAGGGTCAGGGTTGCCTTCCCCGAGCCAGATGTGCATGATATTTCCGCCGTCCACGACCGGGAAGAAAGTGTGCTCGTAGTTGATCCGGTCCACCAGGGAAATGTCAGCTCCCGGCGGGATGTGGGTCCCGTTCGTATAGTAGATGGGCAGGTCATGGGTATCGTGGATTTCACGCATTGCAGCGTCCAGGTTTCCCTTGATAGTGAGCTCGGCTTTATCTGCGTACTCTTTGTGGAGCATGTCCGAAACCGCAAAGCGCTGGGCCGTGGTTTCCGCAGGGGTCCTTGCAAGGGCGATTTCCATGCCTGTTTCCTCTGAGAGTTTCTGGGCATACATTTTCATCTCAAACATCGCCCTGATCGCAAGCTTGTACGCGGCAGGAGATTCGTGCATCTGGTACCCGGTGTGGTACTGGACCATCTCGTTGATCCCGACAACCCCGATTGTGTAGACCAGGCTTTCGAAGTCCACTGCCATGGCGCCTTTTTCTCCAGTGGTCGGGTCTCTCGGGCGCTGGGAAGCAAAGGGTATCCTGTTCATTTTTATGAGGCTATTCATCCATCTCCGCTTGATCTTGAAAACTTCAATGGCTTTGTTCATCAGAAACTTCAGTTCATTGAAGAGCTTTTCATCGTCCTGCTCGGCTTTGTAAGCTGCCCTGGGACAGTTAAGGCTCATTACCATCCAGGAACCCATGGAAAAGTGTTTTCCGTCCTCGAAATAGAGCTTGTTATTAAATTCCTCATCATCGGTGGGGTTTGAGGAAAACTGGTAGGCACAGCACTGGTAGCATGAAATGCCTTCCCCTGCTCCCCTGTATTCCGGAAGCTGGTTGTCAAAGTACGGCGTTCCGAATTTGGCCGCCAGTTCGAAGGTCATCCTGTAAAGTTCTTTATATGTCGGAAGGTCAGGGTGTTCCCTGTTGAATTCCTCGTCTTCTTCCATGAAGTCCGGTTCGAGAGAGATTTCGGGTTTCGGGAAGCTGAACGGTTTGCCCCAGGCATCCCCTTCGAGCATGACGTCCATGATGGCCTTGAAGCCAAGGCGCACTTCCTTTTCAAGCTCCCCGTAGGTCTGCAGAGCTGCCTGTTTCCCGTTCCAGACCTTGCCCATAGCAACTACAGGCTTGTCTTTCCAGAGTTTGGGAACGCCGGGGGACAGCTGTACGGAGGAAAATACGGTCTGTCCACCCCGGGCGCACATCATCTGCATCATCTCGTAGACGAACATCTGCATGAGCTGCTTGATTTCCTTGTAGGACTTGCCCTCAAGGTAAGGTGCCAGAAATGTCAGGAAATTGTAAAAACCCTGCCCACCTGCAAAGTTCGTCTGGGCCGAGCCCATGGCTTTCACTGCGTGGAGGAAAGCGACTTCGGCGTTTTTCGCGGGTTTTGCCACACTTGACTGTGTCCCTACCCCGTCGGGCATGAGCCCGTAGTAGAAGAAGTAGCGCAGGTCCCAGTCCTGGCAAAATGGCCTTGTCCCCATGTATTCAAGGTCGTGGATATGGAAGTCCCCGTTAAGGTGCAGGTCGGCAAGTTCCTTTGGCATGAGCAGGAGGTTCTGTTCCTTGGACATCTTGTCGGCTTTTTTCTTGTGGGAGGTTTCGGCATTGTTGAGCTGGTTGGCGTTGTCGTTTGCCTCAAAACCGTATCCCGTATCAATTTCATATGCATCGTAGACCGAGGCCCCGACCCTGGTCATGATATTCCTCCACTCCACATGTCCCCTTTCAAGGAGAATGGTGTTCACTATTTCACGGATCAGGGGGCCTGAGAGAAACTTTGCGTTCATCCTGCGGATGATTCTTTCAGCCTCTTTTGCGATATCTACAGCTTCTTCTTTCGTTATCGCGGGCTTGTTGTAAAAGATCTCGCTGAGTTTTGTTTCTTTCAGGAGCTGGTTCACAATGATGTTCCGGTCCCAGTTAACTATAAAACCGTCTGTTGTCCTGACCTTCGGGAGGGAGGGAAGGGACAGCCCGTCAAGTGTTTTTTGCACGGGCTGGTTGTCGGAGAGCTGGCCATCGGAGAGCTGGCTATCTGATAAGAGAGTGTCGCCTGTCATTTTACTCATCTTCACTTGCTGTTTTCAGGGACTCTTAAAGAATGCCCTGGAATTTTTCCGGATTCACTTCATCCCCGTTGAAAAGTTTTTCATGGGTTAAGAAGGTGTCATCGACCTGTAATACAGGTGCTGTTACTGTAAATACCCCATTGAAGCGCAGTTCGGTGAGGGCTTCCGGGGTGGCCATATCCGCGACTTCGAAGTCCACTGAATTTGTTTTCAAAAACTGTTTTAACTTGTTGCACTTCGGGCAGCGTTCTGTTGTGTAGACTACTATTTTTGACATGCTTCCTGACCCTCTCTACATTTTATTTATTGTATTTATTTATTGTATTTATCCATACATATTATATTTATTTCTAGTGTGTGGGGGGTGAGCGTCCGGATGCAAAGTGCATCGCAGTAACAAAATAAAGCCCCACCCGAGCTGCCGTTCCTGAGCTGACTCTCAAGCTATATCTTGCGAATTTCCGTGTCCGCAATACAGGGACAGGGAGAGCAGTTTTAGGAAGGCGACCCCTTTTGATCTCGTTTTTCTCATTTTCTGGAATGGATATTTTTAACTTTTCGTGTAGATATTCTAAATGTTCTGGAGCTTAATAATGCTTTTTCATTCCAGTTCTGTATACAACTAATATTAGTTTGTTACCATATCTGGTCACAGATTAGGAGAACTACGTTTTTCAGTATTTTTCACTTTACTGATTCTTCATTTTATCTGTTTAGCTTATCAGTTTTTCCACATTTGTTATTGTTCCGGCATATTCTGCCGCTTTGTTCGGGCTTTCCGGGTTTCGAGTTTCTGGACCCTTTTACTTATTCAACTTTTCGCCCCCTCTTCTCCGGAGGACATTACACATCATAAAAAACCTAATTACAAAAAAATGTTATATCATTTGTCTGTTATACCCTCTGTCAAGTGTAAAAAGAGGTGTCATCCCATAGAAAAATTACTGCCTTCCGGCTGCAAACCCCTGGACGACCTCCTTGGAGGAGGTTTTGAAAAAGGAATCGTAACCCAGATTTTCGGGGTTGCAGGAAGCGGAAAAACCAATGTCTGCATCCAGCTTGCCGTAGAATGTGTAAAGCAGGGGCAAAAGGTCATTTTCATCGATACCGAAGGGTTTTCTCCTTCCCGTTTCAAGCAGATTGCCGGGGAAAATGCAAAGGAAATTGCAAAAAAAATCATAATCTACGAGCCTCTGAACTTTGAAGAGCAGTATTCGGCAGTAAGAGAAGTGGAAAAGATAGCCGGTGAAAACATAGGGCTCGTTGTCCTGGACTCTGCCACAGCTTACTACAGGTTCGAACTTGAGGATGATGAAAAGAGCCTGAAAAGCCGCCGGGAACTGGCAAGCCAGATCGGTTTCCTCCACGCCCTTGCCCGGAAATTCGGCTTTGCCGCGGTCATAACTAACCAGGTTTATTCCGACATCAGCGCTGGCGGAGTGCGTCCTCTGGGCGGCACTTCAATGGAACACATCTCAAAGACCATCCTCCAGCTCGAACGCACTGGCGAGGGGAAAAGGCGCGCCATCCTCTTCAAACACCGCTCCCGTCCCGAAGGTTCCACCTGCTTGTTCACGATTACGGCGGACGGGCTCCGGTGATAGGTTCTCAGTGGTAGG
>DUKH01000063.1:5505-9916 GCA_013329415.1 Methanosarcinaceae archaeon
AGGTTCTCAGTGGTAGGTTCTCGGTTATAGGTTCTTTTTGTGGAAACCAACGAAAAAGTAGTGTTGTAAAGAAAAAGTAGTGATGTAAAGAAATCCGTAACTCCGTAAATGTTTCAAAAAATGTAAATTTTCCCGGAAACTTCCGGGATTTCCGGGTTTAAAACCCGTTTTAAAAGCCTATTTCTGCTCAGAGTTTTTCTTCCTTTTCTTTGTTTTATCCTCAGCGTTCCCTGCTTCCGGCTATGAATTCTTCGGTCCGGCTGTAGGCTTCGCCGTCCGGGTACTGGATTGCGGGGTGTTTCATGAAGTAGGAGGCTGGAGAATAGAGCACCCCGCCGATTCCCCGATCCAGGGCAAGCTTGCAGCAGCGGATGGCGTCGATGACCACACCTGCGGAGTTCGGGGAGTCTTCTACCGAGAGCCGGAGTTCAAGGTTCATGGGCACGTCCCCGAAGAGCCTGCCTTCCATCCTGAGGAAACAGACTTTGTTGTCTTTCTGCCAGGCCACGTAATCGCTCGGACCTATGTGGATATTTTCTTCCTCGAGTTTTTGGGAGAGCACGGACTGGACTGCTTCGGTTTTTGATTCCCTTTTGGAAGCCAGACGGTCCTGATTGAGCATGTTAAGGAAGTCGGTATTTCCTCCCGTATTAAGCTGGTAGGTCCGGTCGAGTTTTACCCCGCGCTTTTCAAAGAGGTCTGCCAGGACCCTGTGGGTGATGGTTGCCCCTAGCTGGGCTTTGATATCGTCTCCTATGATAGGGAGGTTCTTTTCTTCAAAACGTTTTGCCCAGGCCTTGTTGCTTGCGATGAAGACGGGCATGTTGTTTATGAATCCTATCCCTGCGTCCAGGGCGCATTCGGCATAGAAGCGGACGGCTTCCTCGGACCCCACCGGAAGGTAGTTCAGGAGCATCTCGGCACCCGAACTTTTCAGTTCCTCCACAATATCTTCTTTTGTGGAATCAGGCTCTTTCGCGGGCACAAAGGTGTACTTTTCAGCATAGTTTTTCATATGGTCCGAGACTCCGTCAAGGAGTTTCCCCATTTTAACCTCCACACCCGTGACCGGGATCTCAGGACAAAAAACCGTCGTGCAGTTCGGAGGGGCGAAAATAGCCTCGGAGACATCCTTTCCCACTTTCCGGGCGTCGATGTCAAAAGCGGCCACGACTTCAATGTCACCGGGTCTGTATCCCCCCAGTTCCCGGTGCATCAACCCTATAGGTTCACGTATGTTGTCGTTTTTGTAATACTCAATACCCTGTATCAGGGAGCTTGCACAGTTTCCGATCCCTGTGATAGCTATTTTTATTTTCTTCATAAGCGCTTACTCTCCGGTGAACACCCTGATTATCTTAAGTTTGTCAATTTGTTTAAATTTGCCAATTTGTTTTAATTTGTCAATTTGTTTAAATTTGCCAATTTGTTTTAATTTGTCAATTTGTTTTAATTTGAATTTAGTTGAGTTGGATTAGTTGAGTTGAATTTAGTTGAATTTAGTTGAGTTGGATTAGTTGAATTTTAAGTCTTGTATTATTTAGACAGTCACTCTATAAATTAATTCATGCAAACTTTCCCTGAATATCCCCAAATGTCCCCAAATACATACTGATTTTATACATATTTAAAAATCGCTGCCCAATCACTATATATAAAAATTATATTATAAATCCTCTCAAAAGCCTTTTTCTATTGAGATAAATATCTTTAGTTTTCTGCCAGGTCCGGGAATTAAAATACTTCTTTATTTTGAAAAAGGGAAAAGATCTATTGGAAAATTGAACCGAAAGTTGAATAGTTTTTTATCGGATGTGGGGCTTGAAAGGGAAGCCAGAGATTTTTGGCGGGAGTCAGCTTTAAGGCAAAATCAAGCTTTACAGCGATTGCAGAATTAAAAACTTCACACCGGACAGTGATTTGCATGAGGACGATTGACTGGAATGAGGAGTCCAATTCCGTTATGCTTGTGGACCAGACCCTGCTCCCTAAAGAGTACAGGGTAATCGAATGCAAAACCCTTAGTTCCCTCTGTGAGGCGATCAAGAGCCTCAGGGTCCGGGGGGCGCCTGCACTCGGGGCTGCCGGGGGTTTCGGGATTGCTCTTGCAGCTTACCTGAGCAGCGCAAAGGATATGGACAGCATAATGCGGGACCTTAAGGTGGCTGGAAAAGCCATCGTATCAACCCGGCCCACGGCCGTGAACCTTAGCTGGGGTGTGAAACGGGTCCTGGATGCTTTGTCGGACGCCTATGACGTCGCCGGGGTCCGGGACATTGCCCTTTACGAGGCCCGGGCTATTGCCGACGAAGACGTGTATATCAATAAGCTGATAGGAAAACACGGGGCCAAACTCCTGGAAGACGGGGACACGGTGCTCACGCACTGCAACGCCGGCAGGATGGCCTGTGTGGACTGGGGCACAGCCCTTGGCGTGGTACGCTCCGCAGTTGAGCAGGGTAAGGAAATCAAGGTCATTGCCTGCGAGACCAGGCCCCTTAACCAGGGCAGCCGGATTACCACCTGGGAACTGATGCAGGATAAAATCCCTGTCACCCTGATCACGGACTCCATGGCTGGCTGGGCAATGCGCCAGGAACTTGTAAACAAAGTGATCGTAGGGGCTGACCGGATCACCCAGGACGCCGTCTTCAACAAGATCGGGACCTATACCCACTCAGTGCTTGCGCGGGAGCATGAAATCCCCTTCTACGTTGCAGCCCCGGTCTCCAGCTTTGATTTCAAGGGCTGGGAGGGCAGTGTGAAAATAGAGATGCGGGACCCTGACGAACTTCGCTTCTTCGGCTCCGAACAGCTAGCCCCCGGAGACGTGGAAGTCTACAACCCTGCCTTTGATGCAACCCCCATGGAAAACGTGAGTGCGGTCATCACGGAGAAAGGAGTGTTTTACCCGCCTTTCCTGCTGGATGAGGTGCGCGTCTGAGGGGTATTTCCCCTTTTCCGGGCTTTCACTCCCTGAATCCGTTCTTTCGGATTTATTCTACCGGGTCCACTCTCTGAATCTACTCTGCTGGATTTATATATCATAACTGTAAATTACCTGATGATTATCAAAATTGGCAGAAATATCAATTGTTTGATTTCAACTCTGATTTCAATTGTTTGTATCTGCCTTATACGAACGTCTGATATTCATCAAAAATTACCTTCCATTGATCAATAAAGGTGTTTAACTCATGGCTAAAAAATCAGGCAGCGGTCTTCAGTCCTCCGCAGGGCTGATGCGCTACTACGAAGCGGACAAAAATGCAATCCAGGTCCAGCCCAAGATGGTGCTTATTGCCGGAGCCATTGTGGGACTGGCAGTATTATTCTTGAGTGCGGCTAACGGCTTCTGGCCGTAACCATATTTTTCCGGTCAGGGTTCCCTTGAGCAAGCAAATTCCCGGGAAAAACAAAAAAACGAATCACGTTTCTTCAGGGGCAAAAGCTCCGAAACCCGTAATTTTTCTATTCGGTTTTCTCTTCATACTTGTGGGTATCTTCGGGGTCCTGTACAACCCTGCAAACTCCGAAGCCGACGGGGCAGCCTGGACCGTTTCGGAAGAGGGAATCCTCTCTTTTCCCCAAAGAGGGGAAGCGGCGTTCACTGTTGAGGTGACCGAGGATCTTTACACCCCGGAATCCGCAGATTCCCTAAAACTGCTCACTTTTGAGAGCAGGGGCGAGAATGTCCGGGCTCTTTTGAGAATTCCTGCGGACTCTTCTCCAGCAGGCTCTTCTCCCGCAAACTCTTCCGGCGTCCCCGGCATAGTCCTGCTCCCCGGGGCAGGGGTCAGCAAGGAAAAAGAACAGGGCCTTGCAGCGGAACTTTCTAAACTCGGGTATGCCACTCTTACCCTGGATCAGCGCAATTTCGGAGCCATAAACCCCGAAGGAGACCTTGAACTTTTCAAAGCCGGGCTCGAACCCCTCGAATACAAAATGGTTTACGATGCCCTGAAAGCCACGGACGTCCTTTCCGCCCAGCCGGAAATCGACCCTGAAAAGCTTGCCATCGTCGGAGAAAGCAACGGCGGCAGGTTTGCAATCATTGCCTGTGCCCTTGAACCCTCCCTGCGGGGAGTGGTAGGAATCAGTACCGCGGGCTACGGCACCGGGGAAATCGATCCATCTCAGGTAAAAGACCCTGATGTCTACAGTTTTTACCGTTCTATTGACCCGGATACCTATCTTCCCGAGCTCACTCCGGCAAGGCTCGTGCTCCTGCACTCTTCAAATGATACAGTGGTCCCCCATGAAATGGCGCTTGGCACTTTTTCCCTCGCAGGGGAACCAAAGGCAATGTATAATGTAAGCGAGGCCAGGCACGGGTATACGGCTTCCATGCGTCCCCATCTCGAAGAGGAACTTGCACTCATTTTTTATTGATTAACCAATACCTCTGATT
>DUKH01000063.1:10301-20553 GCA_013329415.1 Methanosarcinaceae archaeon
TTAACCAATACCTCTGATTAACTAATCTCATAAACCTTTCAAAGTGTTTTGAATATGGCGTCTGTTCAGCAGCTTTCGGGTGTAAAGGATCTTTCTGGAATAGGTGAACGAGTTGCCGAAAGGCTGGTCGAACATTTCGGGACCGAAGAAGCGGCACTCGGGGCAATTCTCGAAGGGGACGTTGCCGCGCTTGCCGAGGTTAACGGGGTCAGCCACAACTTTGCCCTTTCCCTTGCCAGGGACGCGAAAGCCAGGGCAGAAGGCTGTTCGATTTCCGATTTTTTGAAGACTAAAGAGGCAACAGACCTCTACTCCCGCCTGCTCGAACTGGTTAAAAGCTTTGCACATACACCCCATGCCCGGGACAAAATGAACCTCTTTTATCCTTACCCTGCTTCCCGCAGGGACCTGATCGAGAAGAGAAGGGTTTTCGTGGAGGAGTATCTCGAACTCGCCCGCAGCCTTTCCGGGGATTCGGAATTTCCGGGCCTGCTCTCAAGGGTCAGGAAGCTTAAGCCCGTGCCCGGAAACCTGCGGGCAAGAGACCGTATCATTCTCTCCGGAGATCCGAAAACTTTCGGGGTTGTAAAGGAGAGGTTCCAGGCTTTTCTCCCTGTCCAGGCCGTGGAGAGCCTTTCCGAATTCGTGGACCTTGCCAGGGGCTATTCCCATACGATCGTTTTTGATAACACTTTCCTGGGCTTCGACATGCCCGAGGACCTTGAGCCCGAATTTTTCCCTGACCCTGAAAAAGTGGAATTCTGGCAGATAGTGCCGGAAATGGAACTTGCCTTTTTTGCCCGGAACCTGGACTGTATCCGGGCCTGTCTGCAGGTCGTCTCCGTCCTTCGAACTCACAATTTCAGCTTCTTTGAGACACTGTCGGGAAAAGACCTTGAAACCCTCGAAACCGCCCTTTCGAAGCTGGGAGAAGACGGAAAGCCGAAAGAAGGGTTTGACCCGGAACTGGACCGTCTGGGGGCCGCTCTTGAAGGGCTGGACACCACCCTTGCCACTGCCCTGCAGGAAGCAAACCTGCGGATGAACCGGGCACTTGAAGAGAGTTCCCTTACTCTGAGCGGGCAGGACCTCCTCAAGCTCGTAAGCGGGGGCATTGAAATCAAGGACCTGCTGGCAAAGGAGCTCTACAAACTCTACAGGGAGGAGCTTGAAGCCGTAAAGGAAGAACTGGCAGGGAAGCTCGGACTGCTTTCGCCTGAAAAACTGCTTCTGGACTCTCTTTTTTCCGATGAGATTTCCTATCCCCTCCAGGCCGATCAGGCCCAGCTCCAGCTCTTCAGGCAGAAACTTTCCAGGGGGCTGGAAAAGGCAAGGCTTTCCCGGAAAAGGGAAATCGCAAAAGTCCTTTCCGCTTACGGGCCGCTTGTAGGAAAGCTCGTCAGGGAAGTCCTGGAATTTGACCTGGGCTTTTCGGTGGGCTGCTTTGCAGAGCATTTTTTCCTGAAAATGCCGGAGCTTGTCCCTGATGCGGGGATAGGGCTTTTGAAAGGGGAAAACCTTTTTTTGAAAGCCAGACACGGGGAAATTGATCCTGTCAGTTATTCCGTTGGAAAGACAAGTTTTTTCCCTGAAGCGGGAGAAAACCGGGTGGTGCTCCTGAGCGGCGTGAATTCCGGGGGCAAGACCTCCCTGCTTGAACTTCTCGCCCAATGCGTTATCCTGGGACACATGGGTTTCCCAGTCCCTGCTCAAGAGCTTGAGCTCGGTCCCATTGAAGAACTCTACTATTTCGGAAAATCGAAAGGGACCCTGGATGCGGGGGCGTTCGAGACCACCCTTAAACAGTTCTCTGTGCTCTCCGAAAGTTCCGGGAAACTGGTACTTGCCGACGAACTTGAGTCCATCACCGAGCCAGGGGCTTCGGCCAGGATCATTGCAGGAATCCTTGAATACCTTGTCCGAAACGAGCAGAGCCTGGGGATATTTGTCTCTCACCTCTCGGAGCCGATCCTGGAAAATACGGAGGCTGAGGTCCGGGTGGACGGGATCGAAGCAAAAGGGCTGGACTCAAACCTGGAGCTGGTCGTGGACAGGACTCCGGTCTACAACCATGTGGCAAGGAGTACGCCCGAACTGATTGTGGAGCGCCTTTTCAGGAAAACCTCAGGAAAAGAACAGGAGTTTTATGCACATTTGAAAGGGAAATTCAGGGGGTAAAACCGCTTCATTAAAAGCCTCATCTGTTCCTATTTTTTTATTTTTCTTCTTTGTTAAGAGATAATGTTATAAATCTTTAGTTCTATATATCAGTACATACTTTCACGTTTCTCGGGAGATTCAGGCATTCCTGGGTTCTCTGTTTAACCAAAAGCCTATATAGGGGTTGTTTTGAATCCATTTTCTATTACTACATGGAGATGTGGTTCCCTTTCATCAGGCGACCGGAAGGCTTTGTCCGGTCTGAGAACAAAGATTAATATATCCCGGAAGTTGTTTCCTGTGAATGTGACGTTTTCGGCTGCTCGTATAAGCCCGGAATTCGTCTTCCCGGCACTCAAGCTTTGAACCTTATCCGGATTTATAGGAAAACCCTTAATGGTGACGGTTTTTCAGGACAGGTGGGTTCGGGATTTTTGCATCGTACCACATTAAATAACAAAATAGCATAAATATTAAAAATTAGTTAAATAAACAATAATCTTAAAAATTAGTTAAATAAACAGCGATCTTAAAAATTAGTTAAATAAACAATGATCTTAAAAATTAATGAAATGAACAGTGACCTTCGAAATTAATGAAATAAACAATGATCTTAAAAATTAATGAAATGAACAGTGATCTTACGTTGTTAAGGACAGCTCGAAAGAAAGAACAAAATCAACTCTTGCGTGGTAATAATGGAGCGTAACTTTCCTATCCAGTGTGCAGACTTTGGCAGGTTACTATCGGATAATGTTGAAGGTACTCGGGTGGAAAGCTCCGGCATGCCTGACCTCAGTGACTCGCGCCTGTATGTGGACCGGGAGTACAGCTGGCTCCAGTTCAACAAAAGGGTGCTTGAAGAGGCTTTTGACGAGCGTAGCCCTTTGCTTGAAAGGGTCAAGTTTCTTTCCATTTTCGGAAGTAACCTGGACGAATTTTTCATGGTCCGGGTTTCAGGAATTCAGAAAAGGCTTGTTGAAGAGTCTGCCCGGGACCGGACAGATGAGCTTGCCCTGGAGCAACTCCGGGTTGTCAGGGAAGAGCTTCTCAGGCAGCTTGTCACTCGCGATAAGTGCTGGAACGGGGTCCTTCAGCCGGCCCTGAGAGAAAAGGACATCAATGTCCTCAACTACTTCGAACTTTCGGGTAAGGAACGGGAAAAGCTAAGGGACTATTTTGAAAATAACATTTTCCCGGTACTAACCCCTCTTGGTTTTGATGCCGGGCATCCTTTTCCGCATATTTCCAACTTAAGCCTCAACCTTGCCGTACTTATTGACGACCCCGATTACGGGGAGCGCTTTGCCAGGGTCAAGATTCCTCCCCTTTTTCCGAGGCTTATCCCGGTTCCTAAAGAAGGCGAAGAATGGCCTACCGGCCGGAAGCTTGATGAGCTGAAAGAAGGGCGTTTTGTCTGGCTCGAACAGCTTATCGCCGCAAACCTGGATTTCCTCTTCCCGGGACAGCATATTCTGGGGGCTTATCCTTTCCGGATCACGCGGGACGCGGACCTCGGTTTTGACGAGGACGGGGACAAGGACCTCCTGACCGCAGTCCAGCAGCGGATCGGAAGAAACTATTTCGGGTCCGCTATCCGGCTTGAGACCGATTATACCATGCCGGAACGTGTTTCCGATATCCTGCTTGAGAACCTGGAGCTTACCCCTTCGCTGATGTTCAGGTTGGCTGCCCCCCTGGGCCTTTCAAGCCTTATGAAACTTACTAAACTGGACTGTCCCGAGCTGAAATATGAACCTCTTGAACCCAGGAAGCATCCCCGGCTTGCTGATAAGGAAAACATTTTTTCAGCTCTGAGAAAAGGAGACGTCCTGCTTTATCATCCTTATGACAGTTTCGAATCGGTCATCGATTTCGTGGAACATGCCGCTGACGACCCGGATGTGCTGGCAATCAAGATGACGCTGTACCGGGTGGACGACAACTCCCGGATTATCCAGACACTTATGAAAGCCGCGGATAGGAACAAGCAGGTCGCAGTCCTGGTAGAGCTCAAAGCCCGTTTTGATGAGGAAAACAACATCGGATGGGCAAAAGAACTCGAACGTAAGAACGTCCACGTAGCCTATGGTTTACCGCGCCTGAAAATCCATTCCAAGATGTGCCTGGTGGTCCGCGCCGAAAAAGAGGGCATCCGCTACTATGCACACCTGGGCACCGGGAACTACAACGCAGTTACCGCAAAACTCTACACTGACTTCGGTTATCTCACAAGTGATTCCTTCATAGGCAAGGACGTCTCGGACCTTTTCAATGCCCTGACCGGCTACTCGAGAAAAGACCACTATACCAAACTCCTGGTCGCTCCCCAAACCTTAAGGCACCAGATCCTGGAACGCATCCGGCGGGAGATCGACCTGCACGAAAAAGAAGGAAACGGGCATATAATCTTCAAGATGAATTCCCTGGTTGACTACCAGTGCATCCTTGAACTTTACAGGGCCTCCCGGGCAGGGGTAAAGGTGGACCTGCAGGTAAGAGGAATCTGCTGCCTCAGGCCCGGGGTCTGCGGGCTCAGTGAAAATATCAGGGTTACTTCGATTGTCGGCAGGTTCCTGGAACACCCCAGGGTCTACTACTTCAGGAATGGCGGAAATGATGAGATCTTCATGGGAAGTGCCGACCTCATGCCCCGCAACCTGGATAACAGGGTTGAAGTCCTCTTCCCCCTTGCAAAGGAATACATACCCCTGGTACGGGACGTTATCCTGGGGCTCCACCTGAAAGACAATATGAAGGCACGCCTTGCACTTCCTAACGGCAGGTCGGAAAGAGCTTTCACGCAGCCGGAAGAAGAAGAACTCGATTCCCAGATATGGATACTCGAGCACAGGGGATGCTGGGACATCAAGCCCGAAAAGGGCTGAAAAGTTTGGCCCTTCCGGAGTTCGAACCTTCAGGTCTTTTCCTTCTTTTTGCAGTTCTCTTTTTTGCGTTCTCCATATCTGTTTTTCAAATTTATTTCAGGCAGGCAGGGTTTCAGGAGTTACACTGTCTCCTTATAAAGAAATAATTCCGGAAAATAAATATCAAATGGAGTATGTGATGAATGTAATGAAACTTAGTTTGGAGTACTCGGTTTCCAGGGAAAAGGTAAAAGGGCAGTGAGGTCTGACAGGTGGTCATAAATGGAGTCCGAAAAACCTTCTGAAGGTAGGGTTGTTGCTTTCATAGACATTGGGACAAACTCGGTCAGGCTTCTCCTGGTCCGGATTAACCAGAACGGGTCCTATAAACCCCTGACCAAACAGAAGGAATCCGTGAGGCTTGGGGATAAGGAATTCATCGACAGGATCCTCCAGCCTGAAGCTATGCAGCGGGCGGTCATTGTTTGCAAGAAGTTCGTGGAACTTGCCCGGGCTTACGGGGCTGAAGAGGTCATAGCCGTGGCTACCTCGGCTACCCGGGATGCCAGCAACAAGGTCCAGTTCCTCGAAATGCTGAAAAGTGAGGCAAACCTGGAAGTCTGCCCGATTTCCGGGATTGAGGAAGCCCGTCTTATTTACCTGGGGGTTTCGAGCGGGCTTCGGCTCGGGGACTCCAGAGCTCTGTTAATTGATATCGGGGGAGAGAGCACCGAGGTCTCGGTCGGGGGCGATAAGCAGTACTATTTCCTCCATTCCTTCAACCTGGGAGCTATCCGCCTGACAAACATGTTTCTTCCGGACGAGACCGGGCCGGTTTCCATGGAACGCTACAGGCTGATCAAAGCCCATATCCGGCGCAAGGCCATGCTCGTGATAAAAGAGCTTTCCAGGTACAGGATAAACTGTGCTGTGGGAAGTTCGGGGACCATTGAAAACCTTGCCAGGATAGCTTTTGTCTATCTGCACAAAACGGGCCAGGAAAACTATGACCGCCTGGGGTATGAAGACCTGAAAACAATAGTCGGGGATATGTGTGCCCTGCCCCTGGAAGAGCGCCGGAAGTTCCCGGGGATCAACTCCCAGAGAGCGGATATCCTCATTGCCGGAGCTGCGATTATCGAGACCCTTATGGAAGAAATGGGACTTTCCGAAATCCGGATCAGTAAGCGGGGACTCAGGGAAGGCCTTCTTGTTGATTACCTTTCAAAGAGCGAATTTTCCTACATGATTACCCAGATGTCGGTCCGGAAGCGGAGTATTATGCAGCTCGGCCTGGCCTGTCATTTCGATGAAGAGCATGCCCATACCGTGACCCGGCTGGCCCTGGAACTCTTTGACAGTGCCCAGGCCCTGGGGATCTACGAGTTTGAGAAAGGAGAGAGGGAACTGCTGGAGTATGGGGCAACCCTGCATGATATAGGGAAGTTTCTTTCCTACGATAACCACCAGGCCCATGCCTACCACATAATCAAGGAGAGCAGTCTTCCCGGTTTCCAGCCCGAAGAAATCGAAATCATTGCCAATCTTGCCTATTTCCACAGGAAAGGCACTCCCAAGAAAAAACACCCGAACCTTGCAGGGCTAGAGAAAAGTTCCTTGAAAAGCGTGCGTATCCTGGCTGCCCTGCTCCGAATCGCCGAAGGCCTTGACCGCTCCCACACAGGGATCATTTCCCATGTCCGTTTTTATATAGCCTCAACTGACACCGTTGTGCTTGAGATGCATGCCCGGAAAGACTGCCAGCTTGAACTCTGGGACCTTGAGAAGCACAAGAAGTTTTTCACAAAAATTTTGGGGTACAATCTGCAGTACAAGACGATCATTGAACAGGGGACTGTACCTTTTTCTACCCTCGAGGAAGAGCCCGAAATTGAAAATACATGATATCAACTCTCCCTCCCTCCCTTCTCCGGCTGTTGAGGAAAGGTTCTTCCCGCCTGCCGCGATAAATTTTCAGGAAAACAAAAGCTGAAAGGTACCTGAAAACATTTAATTATAGTCAATGACCCAAATTCCTTCATAAATCTCAAGTGAAAGTTTAACCACCGAAAGCCCGGAAAACCACCGAAAGCCCGGAAAACACGGAATAAAGGAATTAGGGGCACAATCCTTCCGTGCTTTCCGCGTCTTCCGTGGTTAGAATATAAGTGTAAATATTTATGTTAAGGACTATAATGAAATTCATGAAGGAGAATCTTACAGGTTTTCGATAGCTTCTTCGACCTTTTCCCTGAACTCCTTGCTCCTGAACTTTGCCCAGGCGCAGGGGAACGTGTCGAGAAGAGTCCTGAGTTCTTTTTCCCTGTATGCCAGGTAGGTTTCAACTCCTTCCATTCCTTCAAGATTTGCTTGTTTTCCGGCTTTTTTCCCGCTTTCGTTTTCTGCCAGGCCCCAGGCCCCGGTCCTGAGGTAAGAGCTCAGCAGGTCGATTGCGACCACGGCGTCGTGCAGGTCTCCCAAGTGGTCCTGCAGGCCCTTGAACTCCTTGATCATGATTTTTGCATTGTCTCCCAGTACGTCTTCGAAGAACTCGAAGGTGTAGCGCAGCCCTTTGGCCGCGATCCTGAGCCTGTGCAGGCGTTCTACCGAGACGTAAGGCCCCTCCACCCATTCGGAATAGGCCCCGATGTCGGCGAAGCGGGCGTAAATCACTGAAGGGAGCACGTCCTTTACCCTGTGGGGGAGAGCGTCATGTTTTTTGTTGCTGGTGGGAAGCGCCCCTGCTCCGGGGACTTCAAGGAATTCTGAGAAATCCCTTTTGAAACGGGCGTATTTTTCGCTGTCCAGGTACGCAAGCATGGTCTTTCGGGCTTTTTCCCTTTCTTCTCCGAGCATGGCAAAGAGGGGGCTGAGGTCCTGTTCGTGGTCCTCCGGCAGAGTCTCCAGATACTCCTCTGCCTTTTCCCGGAAAACGTCCAGGTCCCGGACATCCCCGAGAGCTCCCAGGGTCCGGCGAAGTCCCTTCAGGTGCGGGCCCAGCTGCTCCGAGTCAAGGTAGGCTTCAAAGACCTTTGATGCCGCCCGCATGCGCCTGACCGCAACCCGTATGTCGTGCAGTTCTTCGATATCTTCCCCTTTCCGGGTCCCTTTTTCATGGGGCAGCATCTGGTCAAACTGGTAGGAAAATATCCTGTGGGCGACTTCTCCCATAGAATCTCCGGGTTTGACAGTGAACTTTTCGGAGGATTTGCCTTTTTTCTTTTCTTTAGATTTTGCTTCTTCCTCTCTTACTTTTTCTCTTTTCTCCTCTACTTTTTCTCCTCCCTCTCTGGTTTTTTCTCCTCCCTCTCTGGTTTTTTCTTTTTTCTTCTCGACTTTTTCTCCGACTTTTTCTTTAGCTCCCTTTTTTTCTTCGGTTCCGGCTTCGTGCGGTTGCTCCATCGGGGTGAACCAGAGTTTTGTGCCGAAGAGGTATTCCCAGAGTTCGCTTCGCTTCTCTGCTTTCTTTCCTGCTTTTTCCGAATCAGGCCCTATCAGTTCGATTTCCAGGGCATCTTCAAGCTGCCGGATCCTGCCTGGCCGGACAGGGGAATTCTGGGTTTCCAGGAGGTCTGCAATCCGGACGAAGGCTGCGAGCACCAGGGCTTTATTCTGGAGCTCTGGAGGGAGCCGGATATGTGACCCTTTCAGGGCTTGTCCGAGAGTTTTTTCACTGACTCCGGGGTCCTGAAGTTCCGTGATCAGGGCGAGCATGCGTAAACTGTGGAGTTGGAGGCCTTTCAGGGGGTGGCTCAGGAGAATTTCTTTGCCCATCCGGGCTTTTTCTTCCCTGGAGACGGAAATTCCGATGTCTTTCATGAGGGCTGCCAGAGCCAGCAGTTCCCTTTCTCCAGCTCCCAGGCCATGGTAGGGGGAAAGCCCGTCAAAGAGGGTAAGGGCAGCATCTCTGACCCTTTTTGCCTTTGTCTCGTCCACACTGTAGAGTTCAAAGAGGGTTTCAGGAGTCCATTCTTCAAAACCCATGGCTTCCCAGCCCTGGTCCGGAGTCCCGCTTCCGGGGTTAAAGTGGATTTCTCGATCTGCAACGTCTTCTATTGCAAAGGGAAAGAAGGAAAGCCTCTCTTTTTCGAACTTCGAATGGAGGACTTCGATTTCAGGCTCGGGGATTTTAAACAGGAGGCTCAGTTCAGAACTCGATTTGCCCCTGTCAAGCTCAAGGAGAATCCCGGCATGTTTTCCGTAGATATTCCTGTGTTCTCTGAGCTGCAGGCAGAATGCCCTTTCCTGGTGGGACAGCAGGGTTTTATCGGGAAGATTCTCCGCGAAGAGGACAGCTCTTTCGAATTTGGAAAAGTGGCTCTCGGTCAGGTTGTAGTTTTTCAGAAGGTATTCCGAGATAATGGCCAGGTCTTCGGAGGTCCCGCCACTTTTCAGTTCCACTTCAAGCTCGCTGTATGTCTTTTCCCTGTTTTCGCTTTTCAGGTTTACCCTGTCCAGGGAGAGTTCGGCCACATGCCTTCCTCCAAGTTTCACCTGGCTGACAACCCTGTTTTGTTTGAGTTTCAGAAGTGGGGAGAGATCAAAATCTGCGGTAAGTTCGAAAATCCTGTTTCTGATTTCGGGGTCGGGGCATTCCAGGAGAGGAACACCCTCAGGCAGAAAACAGACGTGTTCTTCTCGCCTGTGGGCTCCCCCTTCGAACCCTCCCAGGCTTTTGATGGTTATCCAGTGCCCCTCTTTTCCGACATCCTTACGCATCCGCAGATAGTATCCCGACGCCATTATAGCCATATTTTCCGTGTCCAGAAAGGTGTCCTCCGTGGGCTGGGCCACAGCTTCGGAAAGGGAATAGTCCCCCAACCGGGACAGCTTTTCAAGGGCCAGAAAGTCCGCTTCATCCATTACAAGAAACTTTGATTCGATTTCCATGCTTACCCCCTTCTATATACAACTGCATGCAATATAGTCATTCTCATATTATTACTATATTTTTATATTATTTATGTTCTGGTCGGATGTGGTTCCGAATTACTGAATAAGTCTGTATCCCCTTGAAACTTTCAAGAAGGTTTTTATCGTTTCCCGGGGTTTTGATTGAAGACGGTCAACTGAAATCGGAATTAAGGTTAAATTGAGAACGAAGTTGCGCAAGGTAGTAAAATTTTAAAACAAGTTCCGTCTTATTACTACATATTATATGATTTATTGTAGTAAACATCAAGTACTATCTAAAGATAATCCTGATCTAATGATAATCCCGATCC
>DUKH01000094.1 GCA_013329415.1 Methanosarcinaceae archaeon
AATCCCCCTATGCAGCGGCAATCCCCATCTTCCTGGAAAGGGCAAAAGCAGGGAAAGACCTTACGATTTACGGAGACGGCCTCCAGACCCGGGACTTCGTACACGTAAAAGACGTGGTCAAGGCAAACGCCGCAGCCCTGGAAAACGGGGACGGAGAGGTTTTCAACGTTGCCCTGGGAAAGAGCATAACAATCCTCGAACTTGCAAAAACCATCCTGGACCTCACCGGCTCCTCGGGCAAAATAGTCCATGCCGACCCCCGTGCAGGGGATGTCCGGGACTCCCACGCCGACGTCTCAAAGATCTCGGGCTGGTGGAAAGGCGAGACAGGACTCCGGGAAGGTCTTGAGGGAATGGGTTAAAGGAACGGATTGAAGATCTCAAGCCTCCCGGGGTTTTCCCGGAGTTTCCCGGAGTTTCCGGATGAAGAACACGGTATCCTGTGGGTGCTCCTGCCTTCGACTATTTTTGCGAGGCGGGAAAGTTTAAATCCGGGTTTGCACCCGCATAGAAATGCACCTGCGAAGGAATGTGGGATTACAGATTCAAAGGGGCTACCACGCAAGACTTTCTACATTTAAGTGTTTCAAAATGTCGCTCATACAACAGTGTACCATTCCGCCTACTATACCTTTAAATATCAAAACCCCCATGCACTGACACATATATCCCACTAAAATATAATCAAATCCTAATAATTCTATTACCTTTCACCAATCACAGTTACTATTCAACGGAAATCAATTCAAAGCCTATTCAAAGTAACTAATTCGAAATCTAATTCGAAGGAATCAAAGTACCATTCAAAGGAGCATTTTGATGGTAAAACCCGAGAAATTCATTCCAAAGGCAATTGATAGGATTAAAAACGAAATCGAGGGGAGGGCTATAATTGCCCTTTCCGGCGGCGTGGACAGTTCGGTCTGTGCGGAGCTGGCTTACAGGGCAATCGGGGAGAAGCTGCGCCCCATCTATATAGATACCGGGCTCATGAGGAAAGGGGAGACCGAAAGGATCGCCCATATATTTTCCCACATGAACCTGCACATCGTGTTTGCGAAGGACAGGTTCCTGGGGGCTCTCAAGGGGATCACAGACCCCGAGGAGAAAAGAAAAGCGATCGGAGAGACTTTCATCCGGGTCTTCGAAGAGGAAGCAAAGGAGCTGCAGGCCGAGTACCTTATTCAGGGCACCATCTACCCGGACAGGATCGAGTCCGAGGGTGGGATCAAGTCCCACCACAACGTAGGTGGGCTGCCTTCCGTAGTCGATTTCAAGAAAATTGTCGAGCCCATTGACGACCTTTACAAGGACGAGGTAAGGGAAGTTGCCTGGGCGCTTGAAATGCCGGAAGAGATCTGCGAGAGAATGCCTTTCCCGGGCCCGGGGCTGGCTGTGCGCGTGCTCGGAGAAGTTACCGAAGAGAAGCTCGAGGCAACCCGTGAGGCAAACGCCATTGTCGAAGAGGAACTCCTGGACCGGTTCTGCCCCTGGCAGACCTATGCCGCATTGATCGGTAAAGGGACCGGGGTCAAGGGTGACATCCGGGCCTACGGCTGGATCATGGCAGTCAGGGCTGTCGGGTCCCGGGACGGGATGACCGCAGAAGCGCTGGAACTGCCCTGGGACGTCCTCAGGCACCTCCAGTCCAGGATCACCTCCGAGATCCCGAGCGTGGTCAGGGTGGTCTACGATATCACGCCAAAACCACCTGCAACCATCGAGTTCGAATAAAGCCGGAAAAGGCTTCAAACAATCTTTTTCTTTTTTTTGAAAAGCATTCGACAAACCTAGCTTTAAAGCGAGTTTTCACAACCATGTCCCTGAATAAAGCAGTACTCGATATCCGGCAGCGGATAAAGGTCAGGCCTTCCCCAACAGACGTGCCGGCGGCAAGCTGGACAGGAAGCGACCTGGTAAACGGTGTAGAGACAAAGACCCTGACGATGATTTTCAAGACCGCGGGGTGCCGCTGGGGAAAAGCCGGAGGGTGCACCATGTGCGGCTATGTCTACGACTGCGCAAGCGAACCCCCGGCCCTGGAAGACTATAAGGCCCAGCTTGAAAAAGCGATGAAAAAAGCCGAAAACTTTCCAGAGCTCATGATCAAGATCTTCACCTCAGGAAGTTTCCTGGATGACAGGGAAGTTCCCCTCGAAGCGCGGCACATCATCCTCGAAGCCCTGGCAGCCAACCCCCGTGTGGTCAAGGTGCTCGTGGAAACCCGCCCCGGCTTCGTAAGCGACGAAAACGTGCAGGACTGCCTGAGCATCCTGAAAGAAAAACCCTTCGAGCTTGCCTTTGGCCTTGAGACAAGCTCCGATAGGATAAGGAAAGATTCTATCAACAAAGGTTTCACCTTCAGAGATTTCACCCGCGCCGCCGAAATAGCAAAAAAGCACGGGGTAACCGTAAAAACCTACCTCATGCTAAAACCCCTCTTCCTCTCCGAAAAACAGGCCATGGAAGACATCCTCAGCTCCATCGACGACGCTGCCCCCTATTCGGACACCATCTCCATCAACCTCTGTAATGTCCAGAAAGGAACCCTGGTCGAGTCTCTCTGGGAAAAAGGCCAGTACCGCCCCCCCTGGCTCTGGAGCATCGTAGAAATCCTGAAACAGGCAAAAGCAGCCCACACGGACCTTCCCCTCATGTCCGACCCCGTCGGTGCAGGCTCAAAACGCGGCCCCCACAACTGCAAAATATGCAGCAGGGACGTCGCAGACGAAATAAGGAACTTCTCGCTGAGCCAGGATCCCGCAGACCTCGAAAAAGTCGACTGCGGATGCAAAGAGCTCTGGAAAAAAGTGCTCGAAATAGAGGACTTCACGTACGGGACGCCGATTCTGGAGTGAGAGAGGAAACAAAAAATTGGTCCGCTTGAGCGAACAAAGTGAGCGAAACGGACAGCGTAATTCCGAGACGCAACTCGGAGAGAGCGAAACGGACAGCGTACTTACGAGACGCAACTCGGA
>DUKH01000096.1:0-3124 GCA_013329415.1 Methanosarcinaceae archaeon
TACTTACACCGCCGCGAGCGGGGGGGGGGGGGAAAAAAAAGTTGGGGGGTGGGGGGTTTTTCGGGCCCGCGGGGTTTTCGCAAAAAATCAATATGAATAGCCCTGGTCACTTTTTTACTCATTTCTGAATCCGCAACCCTCACTGATTAAGTTTCCCAACAGCAGCCCCCGGTCATGAATGTTTCCACAAATGGCTCATAACCTGGACTTTAACCCGTCGAATTCGACGGGATTAAAATGGAGGCAGGTTTGAACAGCTTTACCCTGACACCCTAAACAGTGGGTGGTACAGGCCGAAAATAATCAACTGCTGACAACATAAATAATAACTGATGAATAATTAATAGCCCTGTTTTCCCCTTCGTAGAAGAATTTAATACATTTGAAGAGTATCTTTGTAAGAATTTTGATTGTAAATATTTTGGGGAAATGGGGGATTGAATTCTGGATCTGATAGCGAAAATCATGGACACGGTTAGTTGTCTCAATCCGGGACAGTTGCACGGGCAGAGCAAAGAGGGGGAGGAACTCTGCCCCTACAAGAACAGGCACACTAAAAACCGGAAAACGATCGTAATCAACTGCAAAGAGTGCGATTCCGAGTCTTCCCTTAATGATCCGGACTGCCGCAGGAAAATCTTCGGGATCCTGAGAAAGGAAGTTCACGCCGACTGCCTGGTGCTTTCCAGGCTCTATGAACGGGACTACGAAGGAAAAGCCCTGGAGTCCCTCTACACTCTTGCAGGTTTTCGGGAGAGCGTTATCGGATACGGGGGTATGAAAATGGTTCCTGGACCGTGCACCCGGCCTGAGAAAAGCGACTGCCTGGGGGAAAGGAAAGACTTCATGGAAATCCTGATTGAAAATGCGGAATATGACCCCATGAAAGCTCGCCTGGCCCTGAGCATGTTCATTCAGGTAAAGGGGCTAAAGAAAGTTCCCGGAGATCCCCCCGAATGCGCGGCCTGTTCGGAACACTTCTACCACCTGCTTTATGAAATACTGGAGAAAGCCCCGTTTCTCCCGAATATGCCTGTGAAAATTCCTGCCCCGCAGAATCACGATTTTTCGGTTCCTGCCGGGGAAACCGGATGGAGCGCGGAAAGCCTGCTTGCGGATACCTCAGGGGAACTGGCCCCCGGAGAGATGGCGCATGTTCCACCGCATGTCCCACCGCATGTCCCACCGCACTCGCCGGCAAAAATCCTGAAATCCTTATTGCAGCAGGGAGAAAACGGGATAAAGAGAAGAGAAGGAAGAGAAGGAAGAGAAGGAAGAGAAAGTGAATCCTTAACCATAAATGGATGCACAAACACCGACGGAAGCACTACTGACGTTTTCTTTGAATACGAAAGCCGGATCAAGCCCCATGTAAGGCCTCCTTTTTCCAGCTCCCGGATCTACACCGAAGCTCCCCGGAACACTGAATTTCTTGAGTGCTACGACATAAGCGGGAGGGATGAAAGAGACGAAAGGGTGCTTGAGATTTCTATTTATCGCTACACGGACCGGCCCGAGAAACTTTACATGATCAGGCCCCCCGAGTATAACCTGCGCCCTGAGGAACTCCGGCTGCTCGAAAAGGTCAGGAAAAGAATGATCCGGCACCGGCCCGGGGACCTTGCTTTTACAGACCCTGCCGGGGCAAGGAAATATTTCAGGCGCATGGCAAGGGAGTTCCTGCTCGAAGAGCTGCTCTCCGGGGAGAAGTCCGTCTCTCCCGAAGAGCTGGAAAGTTATTCCGATCTGCTTACCCGCTACACAAATGGGCTCGGGATCGTAGAAGACCTCCTCTCGGACCCCCGGGTCACGGACGTATACATCAACGCGCCTGCGGACCTGAACGCCGTGCACGTTGTCCTGGAAGGGGAAGAGTGCGTAAGCAATGTCTTTCTTTCCCAGGACGACCTTGATGCCCTGGTCTCAAGGTTCAGGACAATCAGCGGGAGGCCGTTCGGGGAAGCGGTTCCGGTGCTGGAACTGAACCTGGAAGACTTCGGGGTGAGGGTCTCGGTGATAGGAGACTCCCTGAGTGCAAACGGGCTTGCCTATGCTTTCCGCAAACATGCCCGGGACCCCTGGACTCTCCCGAAACTGGTTAACACGGGTTCGATCTCCTCCTTCGCAGCCGGGCTTTTAAGTTTCCTCATGGACGGGCAGGCTTCCGTGCTGATTGCAGGAGAGGTAGGAGCCGGAAAGACCTCGCTCCTCTCGGCCATGCTCCTTGAAATTCCCCAGAAGTACCGGGTCCTGACAATCGAGGACACACACGAGCTCCCGATTGAAAAGCTCCAGGGCCTGGGCTGGAAGGTGCAGGGGATGAGTTCGCACTCGTCCGTGCTGAAATCAGGGGCGGAAATCAGCCCCGAAACTGCGCTTCGGGCAGCTCTGAGGCTCGGGAGTTCGTCTCTGGTGATCGGGGAAGTGAGGGGGCCGGAAGTGAAGGTGCTCTACGAAGCAATGCAGGTGGGACAGGCCGGGAACTCCGTGATAGGGACTATCCATGGCTCTTCCGCGGAAAACGTATACGAAAGAATAGTCCACACCCTGGGGGTCCCTCCGGCCTCATTTAAAGCCACGGACGCCGTAATTATCTGCTCTACAATAAGGCCAGGGGGAAGCATGCAAAAGCTAAAGCGGGTAAGCCAAATTGCCGAAATCACCGGTTCCCCCATCGAAAACCCGGAACCCGGAGAACTTTTCACGGATATCATGACTTACGATGCGGCCAGGGACAGCCTGCTTCCGGGGGAAGTGCTTGAACAGGGACAGTCCGAATTAATTGAAAAAATTGCCCGAAAGTGGGGGATTTCCATAGACCAGGCCCTGAAAAACATCGAAATCAGGACCCGGATCAAAGAAAAGATCGCAGAAGAAGGCAAAAGAAGGCCTGCCCTGCTCGAAGCCGAAGCCGTGAGCGAAGCAAACAATATTTTCTGGTTGCTCATGGACTCCATGAAAAGCAGGGACAAAACCGGGTTTAAACCGGGATTCGAGCCGGAAACCGGGAAGGGATCAGGGACTGAAGCAGAAATTGAAACCGGGACCAAAGCAGAAATTGAATCCGAAATTAATTTTACACCCGGCTTTGAAACAGACTTCGAAGCAGACTTTGAAGCAGACT
>DUKH01000096.1:3437-4187 GCA_013329415.1 Methanosarcinaceae archaeon
AGACTTTGAAGCAGACTTTGAAACCGATTTCGAAGAACTTTACAGTCGCTGGGAAAAATGGTTCGAAAACTTTGCCAGAGCCTATCCGGGGGCCTGAATTCTCAGAAGAATAAGGGGGGCCGGGGAATTGGGAGAAAGTAACTGGTATGTAAAGGCATGTAAGGGCACGGCCAGGAAATGGGGGGATGCGATTCCCGACCCGGACGCTTTCAGCCGGAAGTGTGAAAAGAGCGTGAGTCCAGAGTACAGGGACGCCCTTCGTTTCACGGGCTTTGACCTGGAATCCTTCGAGACCGTACTTTTTTCCTACTTCGGGACCCTGGCGGTATTTCTGATACTCTTTGGAGTCGACCTTTTCCTGCTCTTCACAAGGAGTTTCAATTCCCGGACCCTTTCCCTTATGGGATTGCTGACCATTTTCATACCTTTTTGCGTACTTTACTACCTGAGCGAATACGTGAAGATCCATGCAAAGCTCATGAAGATCGCATCCCTCGGAGACATCCCCGAAGTCCTGAGCTACATTGTCATGTCCATGAAACTGGTCCCTAATGTGGAGCATGCGGTGCTCTTTGCAGCCCGTAACTCGGAAAGGCCCCTTGCAAAGGACCTGAAAAAGTTGATCTGGGACCTGAACCTGAGGACCTACAGCAGCATGGACGAAGCTCTCCTTTCCTTTGCCGATCTCTGGGGCAGGAACAGCGAGTACTTCAAACGCTCTTTGCACCTTATCAAAAGTTCCACCGCCGA
>DUKH01000062.1 GCA_013329415.1 Methanosarcinaceae archaeon
TTTCCGTGCTTTCCGTGGTTAAACTTTCACTTGAGATTGGTGAAGGAATTTAGGTCTTTGATTATAGTAAATAATCCGGAATGAGGCCATGAAAAACATGGATAAAGAAGAAAATAAGAAAACTCTCACTGACAGGCTTGAGAAAATTGGGCTTCTTTCAATAGAAAGAGAATCCCTTGAAAACAAACTTTTTGAGAAGGGCTTTAAGGAAAGGGTTTCTGGAGAGCTCAAAGAACTCAGTAAAAACCAGCCCCATGTTATTAGAATAATTGGACTTTCCGGGGAAATTATGCCTTCTACTATTGGCCTGTACACCGGAATGGAAAAAAGCACCCTCACGAGGATGGTAGACGACCTGCAGAAAAAAGGGCTTGTTTATAGGAAAAATGATCCTGAGGACCGACGAAAGGTCATGATCTCCCTCACTGAAAAAGGGCAGGCTTGTTTTGTGCATCTGAAACAGTTAGCTGAGGAAAATGCAGAAGAAATACTTCAGGTTGTGGATGAGAAGGAAATAGAGGAATACGTGAAAAGCCTGGAAAACGTGGTACAATTTTTGCGGAAACTGAACGGCAGCCTCTCAAAATGAAGGGACTTCGCGGTGGGATAAGCATGATTCTTGAACCGGTTACCATTGGAAAATATCCAGGATGTCAGGAAAAGAAAATGAGCGGTGTACTTCTTCCGAGCTGAACGCTTTGAGCCTGGAATGCGGAACATGTGCCGCCGGAAATTCAAGCAGATACCCCGGAAAGTACCCCGGAAAAGTCCGGGAGCCAATTTGGGCTTGAGGGAAGGTGTTTTTGGTAAATCGAAGGATTTTCTGAGGGGCTGACTGACAGCAGGTAAATCAGATAATTATCAGAAAATCCGATTGATAGCAGGCAAATCGAATCGGTACTCGAGGGATCCGGCTGACGGCAGGCAAATCAAATCGATATTCGGTAAAAAGGTCAAATTTTAAGCTGATTTTCAGGAGCTAACATGGCAGATAGCTGTTGCTGTGGAGTTTTCCTGAGGTAACAATTCTAAAAAAGTAAAAATTGATAAATTCAGCCCGGCAAGGGGGAACCAGCCATAAAAAACACATATGAAAAATTAGGAATATTTATCCAGAACAACCGAGCAACTATCCTTGCTGTTGTCTGCATACTGATTCTGCTGTCTTTCCAGGGTGCTCAGCGAATAGAGATGGCATCCGGGACCGATACCCGGGTGTCAAAGGACTCGCAGCTGTACAAGGACTATGACCATCTTTTCCTGAATACCTTCGAAACCGAAAGCATCATTATCATGGTCGAAGGAAACGATGTCGGATCTGCGGCGCTCCTGAAAGCAACCGACCGCCTGGGCCAGCAGGTTGAACCCGTGCCAGGAGTTGTAGGGATCACAAGCCCGGCATCCATTATTAAACAGATAAATTACGGACTTACCGGAAGGTCAAGAGTCCCGGATTCGGACACTGAAGTCCGGGAGATTATGGAAAACCACGGAGAAAACTTTGCAGCCCTGGTGCCTGATAAAACCCACATGATGATTTCCGTCGAAATAGAAGGGGGCAGCACGGACCAGCAGCAGGAAGACATCCTGAAAGCTGTAGAAATCTCCGCAAAGGAAGCCGTTTTTCCCCCCGGGTTACAATCTTATTATCACCGGCCGCCCTGCCCTGATGCTTGACATTCACAATGAGATGGGGCAGAGTATGGGCTTGCTGCTTGGAATTGCGGCTCTGCTGATGGTTGTCGTACTTTTCCTGGTCTTCAGGCATGTCAGATGGGGGCTTTTACCGCTTCCGATTGTGCTCCTGGGAATTATCTTTACCTTCGGGTTCACGGGGTACGCTGACGTGCCTATGACAATGGTCTCCATGTCGGCCTTTCCGGTGTTGATCGGGATCGGGATCGACTATGCCATCCAGTTCCACAACAGGATGGAAGAAGAAATCAAGATCAATGGGGATCCTGCTCAGGCCCTTATCCAAACAGTCAAGCATACGGGCCCTGCCGTACTGATTGCACTTATGATGACCTCTCTTGGTTTTGTCTCGCTTTTTACTTCCGTCGTACCCATGATCCAGGACTTTGGAAAACTCCTGCTCATCGGGATCATAATGTGTTACTTTGCTTCGCTGTTTTTCGGGCTGGCAACCCTTTACAGCTTCGATTGGCTTGCGCAGAAGAATCCTTACGGCCTGTTCACAAGGATAAAGAAAGGAAAAAGAAAAGGAAAAGGATCTAAAACCGGTCCAGGGAATCTATCCGTTTCAGATGAACTTTCCGGTCCTGATACGGTTGGGCATGAATCCGGGGCAATTGAAAAAGCCCTTAACAAACTCACGGGCGTTACCCTGAAACACTCAAAGATAATCCTCGTTGTTGCCCTCCTGACCTGCTGTGCCGGGCTTTATGCCGACCAGACAATCCCTATCAAAACGGACACCAATTCCTTCATTCCCCAGGACATGCCTTCCCTGATCGACTTCAAGCATATGCAGAGTGTCCTGCCGGGGCAGGGCGACCACCTGAACGTTATCCTGAGAGTAGATGATAACAGCGATCCCGAACTGCTGGAGTGGATAGACGAATTTTCCCTGCATGAAGTTGCAAACCGGGGACACATTAATAGCGTCTCAAGCATAGTGGACCTGGTAAAGGAAAGAAACGGGGGGGGTAATTCCCGGGACCTCCGATGAAGTGCAGGCAATCTATGAAGAAATTCCGGAGATCCAGAAAAGAAAGTACCTGGAAGGAAGCCAGCTGCTCCATATTGACCTGGATATCGGGGCTGCGATGGAAGACCTCGAGATCATGGGCATCGAGGAATTGCGGGATATTGTACAGGAGGACATCCAGTGGATGCAGCCGCCTCCGGGGATATCCGTCACGATTACGGGAAACTCGGTTGTGGGCATCGAAATGATCGAAGGCCTTACGAAAGGCAGGGTCCAGATGACCATGCTCGGGGTCTTCCTTGTGCTGATAGGCCTGCTTGTGGTCTACCGGGACCCCGTAAAAGCCCTTTCTCCCATCATCCCCATGTTAGTTGTGATCGGCTGGTCGGGCCTGGTTATGGCAGGCCTGGGCATCGAGTATAACGCCATGACCGCCGTCATGGGTGCCCTGATCCTGGGGGTAGGGTGTGAGTATTCTATCCTTATGATGGAACGCTACTTTGAAGAAAGGGATGCCGGAATGGACCCAGTCGATGCAATACACCAGGCAATAACAACAACAGGGACAGCCCTGATTGCGTCTGGAGCAACGACCGTGTTCGGCTTTTCAGCCCTGATAGCCTCGTCGTTCCCGATGCTCAGCAGTTTCGGGCTGGTAACGGTTATCGACGTCCTCCTGGCAATGATCGTAACCTTTGTGCTTTTCCCACCCCTGATTGTTTACATGGACGGGCACCGGGGAAAAGAAAAGGAGATCTTGGGGAAAATTTTGGGGAAGTTTTCCGGGAAGAGGCAGCTGTCAGAATCTGTAAATGTCTGAAAAATAGTGCATGCAAATAGTGTATGAAAAGTTAACGAGATTAGGAGTTACGCACTTTAAATGTGAAAACAAGTGCATAAGGCGTTATCAAAAATATTGTGATTTAGACAGTTTGGTGTCTCATGACACTGGTTTTTTGTTCAACTGCGTAAGTCCTGATGTTCCATTTGTATTCGGT
>DUKH01000166.1:0-601 GCA_013329415.1 Methanosarcinaceae archaeon
TTTACCATATTTTCATCTTTTAATTTACTCCGGGTCAAGATTCAGGAGCATGGGCTTTTTTCCGGATAAAACAATTCCTGACTTTTGATTCGTGCTTGCAACCCGAGGTCTTGCTGCAAGATCAGCTCTCAAAAGGATGGCCAGAGAAAAAGGTGAAAATATATAAAAAAAATATGTAAGGGATACATAGAAAACATATAAAAAATATGCGAAAATAACTTTAAAAATATGCGAATAATAATAAAAAATTAGGCAAGAATTGTATAAATGATATGTGAAAATGATATAGAAACGTGAAAATAATTTTTAAAAAGGGAAGCATCCGAGCTTATATCCTCAGAAAACTTTATTTGTTCGCAAGTAAGCGAAAGGTATTTATTATACCCCGACTATTATACAAATGCGGACGGAAATTTTCTTTTTGGAGCCAATACCCCCATTAACTATCCCCAAGATCCCCATATCCCAGCCGTTCGCGAACTATTTTTTTATATTTCTTTTTAAATAATCTCTTTGCTGTTTTATCTCACTGTTTTTGTGCGCTCCTTTTTTGATAGCTCTCTTTTTCGACTTCCGGGCTTTCCCTTCGTTTCCCTTCGTT
>DUKH01000166.1:962-4173 GCA_013329415.1 Methanosarcinaceae archaeon
CCTTCGTTTCCCTTCGTTTCCCCTTGTTTCCCTTCTCCTCAGCGCCCGTTCAAAATTTATATAAATTCTCCTGCCGTTCTTATCTCCGGAATGAAATTCGATCTTCACGTCCATTCTCGTTATTCAAGGGATAGCAACTCGGACCTGGACGCCATCCTTACCGTTGCAAGGGCAAGGGGACTTGACGGAATTGCGATCTGCGACCATGATACAGTGGATGGCGGGCTTGCCTGCGCAAGGAGAGCCCGGGAACTGGGGGCAGGAGTAATTGTTATTCCCGGCGTCGAGGTGAGTTCTTCGAAAGGGCATATCCTGGTCCTCGGGATCGAAGAGGATATCGAGCCCTTGCTGAGCCCTGAGGAGACAATCCGACAAGCCCGGATACTCGGGGGCACGGTAATTATTCCTCACCCCTTCAAGAGCAGTTCTCACGGGATCGGGAGCTTTGAGGGGCTTGACATTGATGCCGCAGAGGTCTTTAACTCCCGCTGCCTCTTCAACGGCGCAAACAAAAAAGCCCTCCTGGAAGCCGAGAGGCTTGGCATCCCACCTGTTGCAGGAAGTGATTCCCATATCCCGGAGATGGTAGGGCAGGCGTACACTGAAATCGAAGCATCCGAAAATACGGTGGACGCCGTGCTGCAGGCAATCCGGGAAGGAAAGGTTTCCCCTGCCGGGAAAAAGTCTCCGACTCCGATAATCCTCAAACAGATGGCAGGGAGTGTAAAAAGGAAGGTCCGGAAAAAAATTTTTGGAATTGCCTGAATCCGGGACTGCTTATCCTTAAAACTTCTTTTCAGCCGGTTAAAATAAGCAAGGTTAAGAAGTTTGTCTTCATAACTGCTAGCAGGAAAGGGAATTAATAGTTCCGAACCAAGAAGGGAAGAAATAATTCCGAATAAAAAAATGAAAGAGGGATTGGAATCAGCCGGTTCACAAAAGAAATAAGCACCGAAATCGAAATCTTCGCCCCTGCCGAGCGTATCTGGGAAATCCTCATGGATTTTGCAGCCTATCCTAAGTGGAACCCCTACATTCAGGAAATCAGCGGGGAAGTGAAAGTCGGGAAAAAACTGAAAGTCTACATGAAACCGGAATGGGAAAAAAAGGGCACGACTCTCCATCCCCGGGTCCTCCGCCTGGTACCCAGAAAAGAGCTTACCTGGAAGGGAAGTTTCTTTCTCCCGGGAGTGCTTGACGGGGAGCACAGTTTAATCCTCGAGGAAACAGGGACCCGGAGAGTCCGCTTTATCCAGAAGGAAACCTTCAACGGCCTGGCTATTCCCTTCATCACTGCTTCGTGGTCTATCGAAGAAGGCACGAAGCGGAGTTTTGCGGAAATGAACCGTGCGCTTAAGAAAAAGGCGGAAAAATTTTAATCGTCCTGTGATCAAGTCGCAAGCTCTCGTTTTATTGGAAAGGTTTTTAATTTAATTTTTTTCCGTATTCTTTTTCCGTATTCTTTTTCCGTCTTTTTACTCCACTTCTTCTAGATTATATTTTTAAGCTTCTCTGGATTTGCCCGGGCACCCCATGGAAATCCCTTAAATACTAACATACAAATCCTTATAACACAAAAAACTAGAAACAGACGATACCATGACCAGGGAAATAAGGATACTCCACACCGCAGATACGCACCTGGGATACAGGCAGTACCACAGCGAGGTCCGGAGGCAGGACTTTTTTAATGCTTTTTCAAACGTCGTGGACGACGCTCTGGAGATGCAGGTTGACGCTGTCGTGCATGCGGGAGACCTTTTTGATTCCAGGAACCCGACCCTGGAAGACCTCCTGGATGCGATCAATATCATATCCAGGTTGAAGGCTGCAGGCATACCTTTTCTGTCAATTGTCGGAAACCACGAGAGCAAGCAGAATACCCAGTGGCTGGACCTCTTCGAGGGGATGGGAATTGCACGCCGGCTCGGGAAAAAGCCCTGCGCGGTCGGAGATGCCGCAATCTACGGGATCGACAGTGTCCCGAAGTCAAAAATCCCTATCTTCGACTACTCGGATTTCGAGGTCCCCGAAAAGCTCCCGGAGGGTGGGAAAAACCTGCTCGTAATGCACCAGATCATGCAGCCTTTCCCCTACGGGGAATGGAGCTGTGAGGAAGTGCTCGAAAATCTGCCTTTCAAGGTAGACGCTGTTCTCCTGGGAGACTACCACAAATACGAGAAAATAAAGGTGGGGGATACCTGGGTCACGTACCCGGGCAGTACCGAAAGGAACAGTGCCTCCGAAAGTGAGCCCCGTTCCTATAACATCATCACGCTTTCCGGACCCGGGCTTGAAATCTCCCGGCGCACCATTCCGACCCGGGATTTTGTGTTTATTTCCATAAACCTGAAAGGGGAAGAAAAGCCTTACGAACAGATTTTTGCAGCCATTGACGAGTACCAGGAGACCCTTCCGGAGTCCGTGGTCTTCGTGGAAATTTCCGGGGAACAGACGGGGGTCCTTTCCTTCAGTGAAATCGAGGAGTACCTGCTAAATAAAGGGGCTCTCGTACCCAGGGTAAGGGACCTGAGAGTAAAAGAAGCGGTCCCCGAAGAAGTCTTGAACATCAGTTTCTCGGACCCGGACCATGCGGTTGCCGAAGAAATCAAAAAGATGAGCCTTACCGATGGCGGGCTGATTGTTGACGAAATCGTCCGAAACCCGAACGTTGTCAGGTCAAGGGTGGACGAAGAAACTGAAAACCGGCTTGTGGAATTGATTTCTGCTATTGATTTCAAAGACCCCGATTTCAAAATAGAAATGCCTGCCCCGGAGTATGTTCCCGTGAAGCTGGAAGAACCCGAAAAAGGAGATTCCGAAAAGGCTGAAGTTCGCGAAATTGGAAGTGAATACGGGTATGCTGAAAATCCCGAAACTCTTGAAGGCTCTGAAATTGCCGAAAACCCCGAACCTGTTGATTTTCCTGAAGCACTTGAAACCCCTGAATCAGCCGTGTTTTCCGAAGCAGTTGTATCCTCTGAACCAGCTTTGCCCTTAGAACCAGCTTTGCCTTCAGAAGAAGCCATGGTTTCCGAAGAAGTTGTATCCTCTGAACCAGCTTTGCCTTCAGAAGAAGCCGTGGTTTCGGAAGCAAATGCGGTACCTGAATCTCTAGAAGCCCTCAAACTGATAGAAAACTCTGAACCGGTTGAGCATTTTCAAGAATCCGAAGTTTCTGTAGAGTCTGAAGTTCCTGAAGAATCCGAAG
>DUKH01000166.1:4529-11174 GCA_013329415.1 Methanosarcinaceae archaeon
AATCCGAAGTTCCTGAAGAATCTGAAGTTCCAGAAGAATCCGAAGTTCCAGAAAAAGTTGACGTGCCAGCTGTGCCTGAAGATGTTCCTCCGGAAAAGGAAAGGAATATCCCCGAAAGGGAGGAGCGAAACGAAGGCCCTGTATTCTGGAAACCTACAACTTCATCCGGGGTAAGAACGGTTTCTTCCGAACCGTCCGTTAGAGACGGCACCGGGGAAGAAAACCCGTTTACGGCTTTTGGGTCCTCCGAAAATAAAAGCCCCGAAACTCCGGCCAGAGGTCTGGATAGTTTCATTGCGGGTGAACCGAAAGCTAAAGGCGGACCGGATTCAGAGGATAAAGGAGGTCTCAAAGGGGAGCTTCCTGAACAGGAACCGGAAAAGAAGCAGGAACAGTCTTCGGAAGATGCCGGGAAACCCGCGAAGCCCGGAAAGGAAAAAGAAAAGGAAAAGAGTAAGGGGAAAGGCAAACCTTCAGCCCTCCGTCAGTATAACCTTGGTGATTACCTGTGAAGTTGAAAAACCTGCACGTTGAGAATATCCGGAGCTATAAGAAGCTTGACCTTGCCTTCGAGGACGGGGTGACCGTAATCTCAGGTGTGAACGGGAGTGGGAAGTCCAGCCTGCTTGAGGCCTGTTTTATGGGGCTTTTCGGGAGCAAGATCCTTTCAAAGGACTTCGTGCTTGCGGACATGATTTTCAAGGGAGCGGAAAACGCAAAGCTTACCCTTGACTTTGAGCATCTGGGGCGGGACTACCGGATCGAGCAGGGCTTTCGCTATTCCCTAAAAAGTGAAAATGCGTCAAACTCGAAGTGTGTGCTCTATGCGGACGGGGAAAGTGTGATCGACCAGGCCACCAGGACCTATGAGGAAGTCTGCACTCTCCTGAATATGGATGAGGAGGCTTACCGGAACTGTGCCTACATCCGGCAGGGGGAGATCGATGTGCTCATCAACGCAAGGCCGAAGGACCGGCAGCGGATGATCGACGACCTGCTGCAGCTCGGGAAGCTTGAGGAGTACAGGGAAAGGGTTCACAGCGCAAAGACCGGAGTCAGCAGGCTTGAAAGGGACACAAAGACCAGCCTTGCGGACACGAAAGCCGAAATAGGGGTAATCGAAAATACGGAACCTTTCGCAGCCCTGAACCTGCTCAGGCAGAAAGTGAAGGAAAGTGACGCCTCCTTAAAAGAGCTGAACGAAAAGAAGGAGTATGCAGGGGCGCGGAAGGAAAAACTCGACCTCTTGATTGCGGAACATAAGGAGCGCCTCGAAGAAATCGGGAAGCTCAGGCAGGCTATCAAAGAGTCCCAGGACAAAAAAACCGGGTGTTTCAAAGAAAAAGAGAGCTTTTCCGGGGAGATCCAGAAGCACCGGGAAGCTTTGCTCGAACTGGGGGAAGAAAATTCCGGGATTCGGGAGGAATGCGGTTTCGGGGACCTTGAAATCGAAGCCCTGTTAGCCGGAAAAGAAAAGGAAGAATCCCTGGCAAAGGAAAAAGTGAACGCTGCTGCAAAGGAACTTGCTCTTCTCCTGAAAGAAAAGGAAGCCCGGGTGCAGGCCCTGGATGAACTTGAAGCTGAAAGGAAGGAAACAGAAAAGGCAGACGTACAGTGCAGGTCGGACATAGAGGCTGCAAAGAAGGATATCGAAAGTTATCAGGCTAATATCCGGACGCTGGAAGAAGAAAGTGTGCGGCTAAGGGAAAATATCGGGGGAGGGAACCCTGATGTCGATATTCCTTCCCTGATAAAAGACTTTGAAGAAAAGGAGAGCCTTCTTCGGGACCGGAAAAACGAGGTTTCCGGGAAGCTTGCCCTTGCCCTGAAAGACAAAGAGGCCGGGGACGGAAATTTAAATGAGCTTGAAAAAGAGCTGAAGGGCTGCAGGGAAACAATCCGGAAGGGCAAGACCGATATAGATCTTCTCGAAGAGGAACTCGGACAAAACTCCCGGGAAGTGCTGGAAGTCCAGGAACAGAAGTCAGAAACCTTTGACGGGTTCAAGGAACTTGGTTTTTCCGAGGAACAGCTCGAAAGCCTTGAAGATATCGGAGAACTTTTGCTCGAGACCAAAAACCGGCTGAGTGGAACTGAAGCCGAACTTGGGACCCGGATAAGGGAACTTGAAAAGAGCCTCCGGAAAAACCGGGAACTCCTTGCAGAGGGGAAGTGCCCCACCTGCGGGCAGGAACTGAAAGGCTCGGAGCTTGCAAGCACGGCCGAGGAAGCGGGACAGGAAAAAGAGAAACTTTCCGCACAGCTCATGGAAATAAAGGTCCAGCAGGCGGAAATAGACAAAAAGCTCAACCGGCTCAGGGATGCAAGGAAGCTTGAGAAAAAAGTCCTGGACTACGACGTGCAGACCGAAAAGCTCAGGGACAAGGCAAAAGCTCTGGAAAAGCTCCTGGAAACCCACAAAGCCCGGGTTGAAGAAGAAAACCGAAAACTCGAAGGGTTTGAAAAGCGAAAGCAGGAACTTGAATCCGGCAGGCAGCAGTTCCTTTCGGACATCAGGGCCCTGGAAGGCTGGGTCGAAGCTGCGGTAAAAGCCCACGCGGGAAGTGAAAAGACTCTCCGTGAGGCGAAGACTCTTGAAAAGAAACTTGCCGATTCCTCCTCGGAAATCGAGAAACTTAACGGGAAAATCGGGACTTCACGGGCGCTGATTGGAAATTACGAACAGAGGATTAAGGAACTGGAAGAAAAGTCAGGAGGCATCGGGGAGCGGGGAAACAACGTAAAGGAAAAGTTAAAAGAGCTCGAGCTCGAAGTCGAAGCCCTGCGGAAAAAAGAAGAGGCAGCGGTAAAGGCCCATGAAGTGAGCAAAAAACTTCTCGGGCAGGCTAAAAAGCTTCAGGCAAACCTGCTCCGCATGGATTCCATAAAACACAGGGTCTCCGAACTCGAAACAGGGATCAAGAACCTTGCTGAAAAGGTAGGCTTTTTCGACCGGGAAATCCTGGAACGCAGTGAAAGGATAAGGCAGCTCGAAGGAAAAGCTGGAGGGAGCGAACTTGAAGAACTCCAGGAAATGCGCGCCCGGTTTGCGGATGCCCAGGCAAACATAATGAAAAACATCCGGGAAATAAGCGAGGAAAAAGACAGGGACCTGAAAGAAATCGGCATGGTTGAAAACAGCTTAAAACGCCTCAAGGAACTCAAAGAGGAACTCCGGGCTCTTGAGAACAGGCGGCTCTACCTGGAAGCCGTGTACCGGAACGCCGAAGAGCTCGAAAACACCTACATGCGCATCCGGGCGGACATGAGGACCCGGAACATAGGCGCCCTTTCCACTCTCCTTAACGAGATGTTTGTTTTCATGTACGCAAACAACGCCTACTCCCATATCAAACTGGACTCCGAGTACAACCTGACCGTATACAGGAAAGACGGGACCCCCCTTGAGCCCAAACTGCTGAGCGGCGGGGAACGCGCCATCTTCAACCTCATCCTGCGCTGCGCCATCTACCGGCTGCTGGCACTGGGCTTTGGAGGAGACCGGGCCGACGGGCTTCCCCCGATGATCCTGGACGAACCCACCGTTTTCCTGGACCGCGGGCACATAAGGCAGCTGCTCAAACTCATCGACATGATGCGGGACATCGGCGTGGGCCAGATCATAGTAGTATCCCACGACGAGTCCCTGATCGATTCCGCAGACCACGTATTCCAGGTGGAAAAAGACTCCCTGACCAATATGTCCTCGATTACCAGGCGCTGAAATGAGAAATGAGGCTGTGAACTTGTGGAAAAAGTAATAGCTGGGAGACAAAGTAATGGGGGAAGTGTAAATCTTCAGTAGAGAGGTTATTAATTCACACTCCCCAATAAGACAACTAAGAGCATGTGATAAATCAACATAAGCAGTATTTCGTACTGTTCCAAAGGATTTTCACTGTAGTGTCAATTGGTTTTACTTCAAATAAAATGTGAATTGCACAGGTATTTAGTAACGGGTTCTAAGTTAGACAATATTTATTAATTTAGACTGAGTACTGTGCCAATTTTTTGAGATAACTAAGTTTAACAAGTCGCGAGAGTGTCTAAAAATTTACTATATACTCTTCTCTAATTTCACTCTTCTTTGTTACAATCAAGCTACTGAGCTTGTCAGAATTGACAAAAATATACTTTTTGATCCCATTTTCATGAACTTGATTGTAAGTTCAAGTTTACGTAGTTACACTGAAAAACAGCAGCATGAAGCATCAAATATCTAGATTGTAATCATTTTAAGGGGGAGTATATGCTTAGTTACCCCTAAAATGTATGATTCCTGACCTGAGAAATAAATTTATATTATATCATCTCTAAATAATTTGAATCCCATCTGCAAATGGGAAAAAACGAAAATGTGAGGAACTAAGAAATGTGAGCAAATAAAAGTACGAATCGAGAAAATTTGAAGGTGTTTTATGAAGACTCAGAAAATACGACTTTTGGTCATGAGAGCAATATTTACATTGCTACTTATGATGGTTATTACTGCAAATGCCCAAGCAGTGGATGACTACATGATCCCCGAGGGGGATCTTGTCTATGAAACTTGCCCCGTATTTACGTATTATGCTTTTGAAGACTGGGGCCAGTACGCAACCATAGTCCTCTTCGATGAAGAATACGTCCCCCTGACCGATGGCTCCGGCTCCTTCAATGCAGGCAAGCTTGCAAAGCTTCTCATCGATGATAATACTATCCATAACCTTAGAACTGAGGAAATTTTAGATCTCGGAAACGGGTATGCTCTTAAAGTCGTAACCGTTGACCTGGACGGGAGGAAGGTCTGGCTTGAACTCTACATGGACGGGGAATATGTTGATGATCTAATCGTCTCTGTTCCTGAAGGAGCAACTGCTGATGGGGTATTTTACCTGGACATTGAAGATGAAGACGACGTCATTGTCATGAGAGTGCACATCAACTCTATCTTTCAGGGAGCTTACGATTACATTGTCCAGATCCAGGGTCTCTGGCTCATCGACTTTGGAAACGTTTTCACAGTCATGGAAGGGGATGAGTTTGGAGAGCTTGAAGTAAGTAACATCGGCGAAGGGCTGGTACTTCAAAACTCTGATAACATAATCCTTCCCAGAGCTTCCTCTGTGGAAATTACCCAGAACATGTATCTCGGAGTTGAAGACAATGACACTCTGAGGGTGTACCCGTTTGTGAAAAATGGTGTCGAAAGCGAGATTGTAAGCCCTGTGTTTTCTGGCACAGACCTTGATGATATCCTGGCAAACGAAGGCGGCCAGATTGAATTTACAGGTCTGAATTTCCCGGCATTTTACCATGGCACAGATGATAATACGGAGACCCTCATAATTCAGGACAGTGGTCTCACTGAGGGAATAACTATCGCAGAAGGAGACCTCATCTATGAAGCTTCTCCAGCCCTGAAAAATTATGCTTATGATGACTGGGGTCAGTACTACATCACGGGCTTTTTTTGTGAAGAATACATACCTTTAACCACTAAATATGGCTCCTTCAATGCGGACAAGCTTGCAAAGCTTCTCATAGACGACGATGATACCTATTCTCTCGGAAGTGGCGAGATTCTGGACCTCGGGAACGGGTATGCCCTTAAAGTGGAGGGAATTGACGTAGGAGGAGACAAGGTCCTGTTAAATTTCACAAAAGATGGGGTATATGTTGACGATGAAGTCATTGACATTACGTACCCGGAAGAATCAACCTGGGTACTGGACCTTGACGGGATCGAAAATGAAAACGACATCGTGGTCTTTAAAGTCTTTGTAGACCAGATTACCCAGGAAGATGGAGACGACATTGCCTGGATCAACGGCCTCTGGTTAATTGACTACGCAAACGTTACAACAGTCGGATATGATAGCGAGTACGGAGTGTTTGAAGTCAGCAGCATTACAAGCTACAGTATTGAATTAGAAAATGATGAGGAAATCCTCCTTTCCAGAGATTCCGAAGTGCCAATCTTCGACAATCTTGTGTTCAAGGTAGCTGACAGTGATGATCTCAGTTTCTATTTGATGCTGAAAACCTCAGGGTCTGGAGTCCAGGGAGAAATTATCGAAGTCGACGATGTCCCATTCACCTGGACTTACGATAACTTCCCGGCGCTCTATTATGACATAGATGGGAATCTCTTCATAGAGACACTCTCGATTAATAATATTGTTGAGTATTCCCCATATTCAAAGTTCCGGCGGGCTTACACTGGCTCGTTGAGATCAGAATGTCCAGATGAAGTACAACCCCGTTATCAGGACAGTTTCAATAAACATCCCGCAGATGCTTAAAAAGCCACCTTTGGAAAGTGAGCTACATAGGAGGATTGGACAACAAGTGTAGTGCCAATAGGAAAGCACATGGTCTTGTTGGGGCGTCTTGTTTGGAAATGTGGAAATGCTCTTTGTTTTAATTAATCGGTCAACTAATATAAAACAAAGAGCCTCTCTTTTTATTAAAGTTTCAACGCCAGGAAATAAGCTAATTAATTCACAGGTCAACGTCCAGTAAACGAGGTAATTATAGTCCCAAACGTAAATATTTACACTTACATTAACCACGGAAGACACAGAAAGCACGGAAGGACTGTGCCCCTATTTCCTTTATTCCGTGTTTTCCGTGTTTTCTGTGGTTAAACCTTCACTTGAGATT
>DUKH01000173.1:0-1391 GCA_013329415.1 Methanosarcinaceae archaeon
AGTAGTGTAAAGAAGTAGTGTAAAGAAGTAGTGTAAAGATGTAGTGTAAAGAAGTAGTGTAACGAAGTAGTGCTAATAACCGGTTGTAAGTTCACTTTTTAAGTACAACCTTAGATCTCTTTGCAGCCGTAAAGAGCACTTTTTACATAAAGAATTCCGGTAGATGTATCCAGTATTATCGTGCGTCCGTAATTTTTCCCGGTGTCATCCGCAACAATCGGAATACCGAACTCAACTAATGTTTTTTTAGCACATTTTATGTTTCTTTCTCCTAAAGGTATTTGGAAACATGCTTGCTCCACCGACGATTTTTGCTTCGAGTCTTTTTCTGGAGGCTCCTGTTTTTATCGCTTCTTCTATTATGTACACTATCCCGGAGTCTGCGTACTTTGCAGGGTTGTTCTCAAGGCGGTCCCCTTTTGCACTCGGAAGCATGGCATGGACAAGACCTCCGATTCGCTCTTTCCGGTCATAGATCGTTACTCCTACACAGGAGCCAAGTCCTGAGGTTTTTAGTCTTGCAGGGCTTCTGGCTATTGCAAAGCCCCCTATCCCCACAATAATCAAGCTGGAATCAGGCATATCAGGCATTTTTCAAAGCCCTCCTTTGTGTGGAATATGATTGATTTTTGCCTTCATCCAGAACCCATTCATGGCAGGCCTGCCGGGTGAAAATGTCTGAACTTGAGAAAGCATGGAAACACACTTCATATTTTCATGGCTTGTTTAACATTTCATTGATCTTTTCTAACATGTAGTCCAGGGAAACCGGATCAAAAAGGGTAACAAAAATTCCTTCTATCTTATTTTCTTTTACCAAAAATTCGGAATCCAGTATGAGAGCTAAATCCGCCTTATAACACATCTCGGTTAGCACGTAATTGAGGATTGAGCCTAACATATCGTATGCACTGTAAGGTGTTGAAATGGAAACGTCCATATGTAAAAAATCCGCAAGGGCAGTGATATAGGTCCCTGCAAGGATATGGCTAACCTCTTCAATCACGGACCTGTTCAGCCTATCTGCAAGGTTCACCTCCCTTTCTCCGGTTATGGCCTGGCAGAGATTTCTGGCGCTGTCTTCAGGGAAAAAGATCAGGATATAACCATTCAACTCTTTTTTGACATGCATGAAGGTTCCCATAACCAGGGAATCTGAGGTGCCTGTGATTTTCGGTATATTTTCAATAAATTCAAACCCTGCACCCAGAATATTGGCGTGGACACCAGTATGTGTGAGCTTTGAAAGGGAGGTTGCAGAATTTCCCATCCCTATGTTTCCGATCTCTTTTAATGCTCCATACTCGAAGTCACTTAGCTTCCTGATCTCTTTTCCCATGGATATCTTCTCTTTTCCCATGGATATCTTCTCTTTTCCCATGGACATCTTC
>DUKH01000173.1:1741-4077 GCA_013329415.1 Methanosarcinaceae archaeon
ATATCCCCTCTTTTCCCATGGATATCTTCTCTTTTCCCGTGGATATTTCCTTCATTTTCCTTTACGTAAAGGCGTTCTCTTGTATTGTAAGGCTTGAAATAACCGGCAGCCGTTCCGAGCAGAGTTTCCGCTTTTCCTATTATGAAAAAGCCCCCCTGGCTCAGGGCTTTATAAAAGTCAAGATGCAGTTGTTCCTGGATTTCTTTATTAAAGTATATCATGACGTTCCGGCAGATAATCATATCAAAATGACTCAATTTCGGTCCGGATATCAGGTCATGCTGCTTGAAATGCGTGATGTTCTTCAACTGGTCGGTGACCTGGTACATCCCGCCTTTCTTTATGAAGTAGCGTTCCCTTGTTTTTTCATCCACGTTTTTAAGTACGTTTTCACCGTAGACACCTTTCCTGGCCTTTTCCAGGCTAGAAGAATCAATGTCCGTGCCCATTATGCTTATCCTGTATTTCCCAAATTCCTTGTCCAGAAGCATGTGCAGCAGTATTGCAAGGGAATAAGCTTCTTCCCCGGCTGCACAGCCCGCGCTCCAGATGCGAATTGATTTCACCAGTGAATTGGATTTGGATTTTATCAGGGCTGGCAGGACTTCTTTTTCAATCACCGTGTAGGTTTCCGGGTTCCGAAAAAATTCACTGACATTTACGGTAAGGGCTTCAATCAGATTTCTGTATTCATCCTGATCTTTTTTCAGGATTTTCAGGTACTCTGCATAGCTACTTGAATTGGTGGCTCTGACACGTACGTTAATTCTGCGCCTGAAATGAGACTCTTTATACTGCTCGCAGTTAAAGCCTAGATTTTTCTTGATGGCTCTCTTCAGCAGCTCCAAATCCGGATCTTCCTCCTGGATTTCATCGTTTCTTAATTTCTCATTTTCCATTTTGTCCACATTTTCCAGTATCTAAAAACATTGTTTTCCAGAGAGTTTTCCGGAGATTTTTCTAGTGCGTTTTCCAGAGAGTATTCCGATTTTTTTAGTCGTTTTCCAGAAATTTTTTCAGAGATTTTTTCAGAGATTTTTCCGGAGATTTTTCAGCGAGTAGCTTTTTCAGACAAGAGTATTGATGTCAAGGATCAAAACCACATTCCCGTCGCCCATAATTGTCGCACCTGCGAATCCCTTTGTCTCCTCCAGTAGTTTGCTTTTGAAAGTTTTTATTATAACTTCCTGTTTTCCCAGCAGCCTGTCAACTACAATTCCCATGATCTGTCCAGCTTTTTCCGCTACTACGACAACGAGTTTTTCTCTATCTTCAAGGGGCAGCCCAAAAAGATTGCGCAACCTCAGTAAGGGGAGCACTTTTCCGCTTTCCATAGTAACTTCTTCGCCGTTGATATGCCGGACGGCTTCCTTCCGGACTTCTATATTTTTTATTATGTTGGTGAAGGGGATTGCATACCTTTCATCCCCGATTTCGACCAGCATGGCCTGATAAAGGGCGATGGTCAGGGGCAGTTTTAATTCGAACCTGGTTCCTTTCCCGGGTTTTGATTCGATTTTTATGGATCCTCCGAGATTTTCAATCCGGTTCTTTACAACATCCATCCCCACACCCCTGCCAGAAACATCAGTGACCCTGCTGGCAGTACTGAAACCGTGGGTAAAGATCAACTGCATTGCTTCCCTGTCAGGAAGCTGTTCCGCTTCTTCCCGGGAGATAATCCCCTGTTCTTCGGCAGCCTTCCGGAGTTGCACCGTGTCTATTCCCTGCCCGTCGTCTTCGATTTTTATGATGACGTAATTTTCCTGTCTTGAAGCCGTGAGCATTATCGTCCCTATCTCTTTTTTCCCGAGTTCAAGGCGCTGTTCCGGACTCTCAATCCCGTGATCTACTGCATTTCTCAGGAGGTGGACCAGTGGGTCTCCTATTTCGTCCAGAACGGTCCGGTCGAGCTTGATTTCCTTTCCCCTTATAATGAAATAAAGTTTCTTGTTTTCTGACTTTGCAAGGTCTCTTACCATTCTGGGGAAGATATTGAGAATATGGTCAAGAGGCACCATCCTTGCTTCTATCACTTCTTCTTGCATTTCACCGGTAAGTTTTCGGAGTTCCGAAAGTGTCTCCTCCAGTTCCTTGGATTTAAAGTCCAGGGTCAGCTGGTTGATCCTGCTTCTCGTGATCACGAGTTCTCCTGCCAGGTTCATCAACTTGTCAAGCTGTTCAGTGCTAACCCTCACGCTCTGGATGTTCTTTATTTTCGGGTTGGGTTTGGAAAAGAAAGGCATTTTTCCGCCTGTTACTGCCTCACCTTCCATTTTCTCCGGCTCAAACCTTTTTTTTTCCAGTGAATAATTTTCAGATGATATTTCAGATGA
>DUKH01000024.1 GCA_013329415.1 Methanosarcinaceae archaeon
ACTTAAATTACTTACTTAATTTACTTACTTAAATTACTTACTCAAAGTCCAAATTTAATGCAGTTTAGTTCTGTACTCAGTTAGTTAATACTTATTTAAGTCCTTACTCAATTAAGTTACTACTTACTCAAGTTACTACTTATTTAAGTCACATACCTACTTCGTACGTCTTCTTCATACATTTGGGACTAGCCCTATGGACCAATTGTATATATGTAAGTAATGGTATAAAAAAACAGCGATAGAAAAATTGTTTTTTAGCGGTACTGCGAAAAAACATTCACTACAAAGCATAACACTAAAAATCAAAAGAAGACTTGGAACGCCAAAATATAATATCGAGCGCTTGACCGGGTCCACCTTTTCTCAATCACCACCTATTACGGACTATATTGCACCGACTGCATTCATTTACGGAGCAGGGGTAGCCGTCCTGTTATAACTGGCGAAAATATACAGAACACTTTCCAATAAAAATATCCGCCAAATACCAAAATTAAACACCTGTGGGGGGTTACCATGGAGAAAGCCGGAAATAACCGATCTGAAATTTTAGCCGAAAAATCATCTGAAACCTTATCTGAAACCTTATCTGAAACCTTATCTGAAACCTTATCTGCAATAGATACCGAAAAAGGAATACTTGAAGAACTCCCAGTAATCAAAGGTTATTACCTTGTTCTCGGAGGAGGAAAAATCGGCACGGATTTCCTCGAGTATGCCCTGGAAAACAAATTTCCCTTCGTGCTCGTCATCGACAGCGACAAAAATGCCCCTGCTTCAAAAAAGGCAAAAGTTTTGGAAAACGAGGAAGAACTCGTAAAGCTGCTCAGGTCAAAGACGAGTTCCCTGGTATCGGAAGGAGGCAGCGAAACGGAGACCTATTTTTACCGGTCGGACCTGCACAAAATCCCGTTCCTCCTGAGCTTCGGAATCCCGGAATACATCGTCCCTGCCGTACCCTGCCATGCGGCTGCTTACCTTGCAGTTGATTTCCTGAAACTCCCCCTGCAAAGGGTCCTGGCGAAAGGAAAGCCGCCGGAGACAGGCAGTGAGCTTACCGAAATCCTCAGCAAGGCCTCTGACCCGGAGGAAAAAGGACTTGCCAGAGAACTTTACATGAAAAATAATGATGTTCGCAACCTGTCCTTTTTCGAAAGCGTGGCAGCCTCCTTCCCTGAAAACGTACTCGCAGGCAAATACCCTGAACACGGCGTGCTCTTTTTCTCTTACGCCAGACCCGGGGAGATCTGCCCTGACTGCTGTCCGGGTTCTGAAGAGTACTGCCCGAACTTTGACCGTGAAAAGCCGAAAACCATAACCGAATATGCAGGAGAGCTGGTACCGGCTGTGCAGGGCTGGGTCTTTGAGAGCTGCCAGATGAAACCGGGCATCGGAGGCATTCGGGGAAGCGATCTGAAGATGAACCTGCTGGAAATAGTGGGATTTGTAAAAGAGCTTCAAAAGGAGAGGGCTGAAAAAGGGAGTGGACATGCTCCGGAAAAGAGGGTTTTCTTCGTGGCGACCACGTGTACCTGTCATGGGGTTCTGAACCTGCTTCAGGTGCTTTGAATGGACATGCACCTCAAAAGCCATCTGCCGTTGCCCTATATAATCATTTGAACAGTAGCAGGGAATGGAACAGGTACGACTACTCAAAGAAAGGACTTGAAGAGACTGCGGAGAAAAATTATTCAATAAAAATTCTTCAGATATTCTCAAATTTGCAGATATTCTTCAAATGCTCGAAAATAATTGTCAACCCTGTTCTTGCATTCCTGATTTCTGCCCTCCCCCGGCCTCAGGACTTTGGGGAGGCTGCTTTCGGTTTTTTGAGCTTCATGGCAGGGAGATTCCCTTTAAGAGAAGGAATATTCCATAAATGTAAACCCGTGACATAGAAAATTTATTATATTAATACTGTATAATCAAACTTCATATGGGGATTTTAGAAGGTCAAAAATTCAGCCTATCCGGGTAAAGGCTGCAGCTTTTGTGAAATTGCTGCCCCGAAGAGATGCTACCGGGTAAAACTTCTGAAATATATAAAAAATGTAGGGGAAAAACATGTTTTGGAGTAAGGACGACATTATAGGGAGATTGAGCCAGATTCCGCGCACACTTGAGGACATCTCAATAGATATCTTCAAGGGAGTTCCTTCAAAAAATGATTTCCTGCACAGGGTGAACCTTTCGAGAGAAAACTGCCCTGATGCACCGTACGTTTGCAGGAAGTTATACAAAAACGTAAACATAGAAAGGGAATTAATGCACTCCTACATGGATGGGGCTCTTTCAAACGAATTTGCTATCCGCCAGACCTCTTATCGCTTTATGTTGCCTTACGACATTCTCAGCGACGGCATCAGAAAGGAGTACCGGGTCATCCAGCCCGAAGACCTGAAAGTAAGGTTCCCCATGGCTTACGAAAGGCTTCTGGAAATAAAAAAGAAGTCCCTGCCCGATGCAGGAGGGGGGCTAGATTCAGGAGGGCTAGATTCGGGGGGGCTAGGTTCGGCTGACTGCTACCAGCTTGAGGAAGAAAAGTTTCTCAGGTACACCAGCACCCCCAAAATTATCATTACCAACCACTACCGTTTCCAGGCTTCCTATGATGCAACCGGCGACCATGTGTTTGCGGACGGGATAGGAATTGTTCTTGGCGATCCCGCCCTTTACCATTACATCACGGCAGTGCTAAACTGCTCCATATCACGGGCCTTCCCTGAAATCTGGAAACGTGAAAAATTGAGGACAGACAGCAACCTTTACCCGAAAATGCTTAAGCGATTTCCCATAGCATTCCCGAAAGACGAAAGCACCGAAATCCTGATAAGCACAATCTCCCGCTACCTCATTTACCTGAACCGGCAAAAATATATTTCAAGCGTCTGCTCCCTGGCCTGCTACCAGGAACTCATCGACTTCTACAAAAGAATTGCAGATCTCCTTATCCTGGACATCTACCTTACAAACGACCTGGACCCGAGATTCCTGGAAATTCTCTCCGAAAACATCACACCTTGCGAAGAAGAATTTGAGTACAGCAGTGATATTAGCCTCATGATAGCGTTACAGGGCATAAAGAAAAACATCCTCGATTCTCCCGATTTCCGGAAATGCAAGTTTAACAACGAGTTCACGAATATCCTGGCCACCATAAAAAACAATGGCGTGTGGTAAGCAAAGTTCGTATTCTTGGATAGGATGAGTTTCGGGGAAAAAAGAGAAAGAGGGAAAAATTCCCTTTTTCAACAAGATTATTTTTCGGACAAAATCCTGTTTTCAAAAGCTATTATTAGACTCCTGTTTTCAAAAGCTATTATTTATTCTATGTTAAATGTCACCTTGTCCTCCGAATCATAGAGATATCCGTCCATAAGCACATCGTTCACTATAACTGTGTACTCTCCAGTTCCCTGTTTCTTTGAAGTTTTCCACATAATAACAGCCTGCCCGCTTTCGTCAGTAAGCCCCTGAAGCGAAGCTACTTCTTTACCTTCAGGGTCAAGAATGCTCAGGAACACAGTGGCGTCTGAAATTGGCAAGCTTGTAGAATCCTCTATCCTGACTCCTATGGCCACAGTATCCTTTTGAGCAAACGTACTACCTGGCCCGGCAGGATTACCCTTCCTGTCAACGGACAACGTCTCCAGACCACTAACTAAGAGTTCGGAAGCCGGAGCTGCTGTCGGAGCGGTCCAGGTTGTAGCTGCCATCACATAGGGCTCTGCCATACCGTTATTCAGCCAGGCATCCAGTAATTTATCTCCCTCTTCTGCCAGGAAAGGAACCGAGCCGTTGTTTGCAAGGTAAAGGAACTGCACATATTCCCAGCTGGTGGGCTGGTAGAGGAGCCTTATTTCCGCCCTTGCGGCCCCCTCCGGGGGGTTAAGGGTAATTTCGTCCCAGTAATTATATACTCCTCCGGACTCCGGACTTCCGTACTGTCCCGCAGGCTTTGGAAGGGCATTCCTGAGTTTTGCTTCGTCATAATCCATCCCATAGGGCGGGATACGGTTATCCATCGCAATTTTATTGTTCAGGACAAAGTGGAAGGTCTTACTATAGCTGCCTTCTTCCTTAGCCGCAAGTTCTCCCAGGGTTAATTTCACATCACCTGTAGTGCGGTCAAAGCTTAATGGCATATTTTCCGACGAGTTTAAAGCCACGTGCTGGGCTGCCCACTCCTGCGTTATGGCAGGATAGCACTCGTATATTTTTGTGTTAGTGCCCTCGAGGTCCAGGATCGTATCAACCGTGTCGTTCTTCCCATCTCCATCAAGGTCCATCTGGAGCTGGATCGGACCGTATGCCCCGTCTTCCCGGAGAAGGGTGTTTCCGGTTTCATCATACCATTTGACATTCAACCACATCCTCCGCCCCTCGGGATATCCCGTGGGAAGCTTGTGCCCTGCAGTGTTTATGACTTTCAGGGTATTGTCAGTCACATTCAGGACGGCTGCATTCTCAAGCTGTGTCCTGGCCCGGTCCTTTCCGTCCTCCAGTGCTGCACGCTGAGTAGCCGTAAGCCCTCCGCCAAGCCTGAGCAGGTTCTGGGAGTCAAGATACCTTATCGCATCCGGGACCCAGTAGTTGCCGCCTGTCATGTCATGAAGCGGGAGATCCGTTCGTTCCGGGGTGTCGGGTCTGTTAGCCCCATACCCGGTTACCGGGGGCTCGTGGCAGGTCTGGCAGCTGAAGTACCTTACAGTACCGTCCTCATAATTTCCACCGGTACCGGCAGCCTGAGCGCTGTCATAAACAGCCTTGACAGCGCCTGCCTGGAGGTCCACAGGAAGGGTATAGTAATCTGAGACCCTGGTCTGGGAGAGAAGCCCGGATTTATACTCACTCTGGGTCCTTTCTACAATCCCATATTCGTACGGGAAGTTGTTGAAAGCTGCCTTGTCTTCTACAGGTGCACCGGGGATCCCATTATAGTCCACAGGTTCAGAACCCTCCTGCGCACCGTTACCGATCGCAAGGTCCCCCACAGCCGGGTTGGACACATCATGGCAGGTCCCGCAGAAGTCAACCGAACGGTGGAACTGGGACTGCATATAAGCATGCTTGGGTTTGGCATCAGCATACAGCCCCATCCTGTGTATCCTGCCCCACAGGACATACATCCCGGTCCCGTAATAAGCATTGACCTGATCTCCAGTGATCCAATCCGGATCCCCTTCATTATTTGCCCAGAAAGGCTCGGTCTGCACGCCAATGTGCTCCGAATTATCCGGATTCGTCAGCTTATGACAAGGGCCACATTCAACCCCGTTCTCATCCACCTCCATCAGGCCGGACCCGTCCGTGGGTATGGCATTTCCGGCGAGCCATCCAGTAGGGCTGTGGCAGCGTATACAGAGGTTACCCGCCCCATCGAAGTCCTGTTCCACCACTGCAAGAGTAGCCCAGAAAATCGGGTCACGCCCGGCGTTTGCCATCATGCTTCCCCGCCAGTTATATACCGGTTCCACATCCAGGTCATATTCTCCGTGGCAACCATTGCAGGTATCAACGACCAGAAGTTTTTCAACTTCTCCAGGCTGCGTCCCCGGCTGCATGATATCAGTAGGCACAACATCGGCCGCATGTGCAATGAAACAAAATAATAGTACTACCGCTAAAGGTATTATGTACGATTTTCTCATAATTCCCCCCATCAAGGTATCCAGAACCAACCGGAAGTTCTTTTTTGAACATCCAGAGTTGATTAGTCTCTAACATCCTTTATTTTATAATTAAAGGAGTATCAGCACCTATCTATAAAAATTATCCTTTATTATGCAATCTAATTATATAATGAGCGTTTTTAGGGCTTTTTTATCAAAATAAATCAATATAAATCCGCAGAATAATTATAAAGCATCGAAAACTTTTTTGAGGCAATGCCCTCCGAGGGTAAAACTCTCTGCCAGCTCCAGAAAAAATGAATCAAAATAAGGATAAAAACAAAATCAAAATCCCTAAAAAGAATTTTGCAGAAATCCCTTCCCTGTTTTTCATGTAGTGGCTTTCTTAGAGGCAGGATGTCGAATCAGAGTGCAGGGTTCCGTCAGCAGCTTATTCTTCAAGCATTTATTCTCAGTGATTTCGGAAAAGGCTGCCCGCTTTGCGGGAGATGAGAGCCCCGGGAAAGATATGAAGATCACAACAGGACTTGAAACCGGGATTTAACCCGGGCACAAACCAGGGCCATTTCAAGCGATATAACAGGATTTCTACGGAGCGAAATCTCCACTCCGGTTTTATTATCTTCCACAGCACCTGCATGTTTCAGCACTGCGCTCAACGCATCTGATGAAGGCAATAAGGTTATCCCTGCTCAGGTCCCCTTTTTGCATGACATATGAAACATTGCTGTTGAGCATTTCTTTTTCCTCGCTTGTGAGGTCTTTTGCGGTGCAGACTATGATCGGGATATCCACCGTATCCGGATTCCGCTTGAGGGCCTGGATTACGTCAAAGCCGGAGACCCCTGGCATCATCAGGTCAAGAATAAGAGCGTCAGGGTGCTCATTTACGGTCTTTTCAATTGCTTCCCGGCCCCCGTATGCACGGCTAACTTCATAACCGCTATTCTCGACCATCGAGACCATAAGCTCAACTATTGCGGCCTCGTCGTCAACAACGAGGATTTTCGGGTTTGTTATATCGGCCCTTCCCCTCATGCGGTCCAGGGAGGAGAGCAGCACTCCTTTTTCAACAGGTTTTACCAGGTGGTCGAATGCGCCCCAGAGCATGCTGCATTTCCTGTCGTCGTCCATGGAAATTACCAGCACAGGAATTTCAGCCGTTGCAGCGTCCTCTTTCAGGTCCTTGAGCACCACCCAGCCGTTCATCTCCGGCATCATAATGTCCAGGGTGATCACGAAAGGTTTCAACTCCTGAGCCAGCAAAAGGGCCTGTTTCCCGCTGGAAGCCTGAACCACCCTGTAACCTGCCTCCGTTAATGTGATAACAAGCAGTTCCCGGGACATTTCATCGTCTTCGACGACCAGCACCAGCGGTTCGGAACCAGGGGAACCTTCAGGTTTGATAATTTCCGGGATTTTCGGACCTTTTTCAGTCTCATCCGCAGCCTTTCCCTCAACTTCGCCACCTTTAATACCTGAAAGCTCTGTTCCAGCATCATTTCCGGAGATCCCTGTTTCGGCAGCCCTGACAGACTTTGCACTTTCGTTATTCCCCCCCGGTATTCTCTCATTTCCGGTGCACCTTAGCGGCAATTCGAACATGAAAGAGGAGCCTTTCCCGGGCTCACTTTCCACATGGAGAGAGCCTCCGTGCAGATCAACAAACTTCCTGACAAGGACGAGCCCGAGACCCGTGCCTTCATAATGACGGTTGGTTGCCGAGTCAATCTGTTTAAAGGGCCTGAACAGGTGTTCCATATCTTCTTTTGCAATCCCGATCCCGGTGTCCTCAACCTTTACCCGGACCCTGTCTTCGCATCGAAAAGCCGAAACTTTCACGGCCCCTTCGTTCGAGGTAAACTTGATTGCATTGCTCACAAGATTGTAGAGGATCTGCTTGAAGCGGACCCTGTCGGCACTGATGAAAAAGCCCTGTTTCACATCGAAGTCTACTGAAATATTTTTCTTCATGGAGAGGGGAGTTGTTACGGTCCTGGTATCGGCAAAGACCTCGTGGACAGAGAAATTCTCAATTTCAAGGTCCATTTTCCCGGCTTCGATTTTCGAGAGGTCGAGAATGTTGTTGATCAGCGCAAGGAGGTGTATGCCACTGTTGGAGATATTTTTGAGGAAACGCATGTTCTGCTCATCGAGTCCCCCGGTCATGCCTCCGAGCATCAGGTCCGAAAACCCGATGATTGCGGTAAGGGGGGTCCTCAGTTCATGGCTCATAGTAGCAAGGAATTCACTCTTTGCACGATTTGCCCCTTCGGCGGCAAACTTTGCCTGGAGCAGCTCTTCTTCTGCTTTTTTGCGTTCGGAAAGGTCAATGAAACTCTCTACAAAGTAAGCGGTCCCCCCGATGGACACGGGCACCACACTCTTCAGGATGGGGACGGATTCTCCTCTGGCATTCAGGAGGGAACTTTCGGCAACGTCTGAAGGATGATTCGGGTCAAAGGAAAGGCATTTATCTTCTTCTTCCGGGGAAAGGAAACGGTGGCAGATTTCCCCTAAAAGCTCTTTTTCGGACATCCCGAGAGTGGTCACTGCAACAGGGTTTGCGTCCACTATTTTTTTGCTGGAGGCCTCAATGAGCAAAATTCCGCAGAGGGTATTATCAATTATTGTTTTCAACCTCTCCCTGCTTTCCTGCTCCCACCTTTCGGCTTTTTTGCGGGAGCTTATGTCCCGGGCAACAATCTGGACCAGCCTTTCATCATTATGTATAAGAGACGACCTTACCTCCACGTCAATAAGCTTCCCGTCCGATTTCAGGTACTTCATTTCAAAGCTTGAAGAACCGTTCTCGCATGTCACCTTCAGGGCTTCCCGGGCTTCGGGGAGATACTCTCCTGGGACCAGGGACATAAGGGAAACTTTCCCGGTGTCGAACCGGTCAACACCCAGGACTTCCCTGCCCCTTTCATTGATATCCAGCACCCATTTGCCGTCCGAAATGATGATTGAGTCATTGGACTGTTCGAACAGGGATCTGTACCTTTCGTCTTTTTCCCTGAGGTTAGCCTCGGCTATCCTGTGAAGGGCAAGGGCGTTTTCCGTATCCATCCAGCGTCTCAGGGAAAAAACCCCAAGCCCGAAGGAAAGATAAACCGAAAGAGTTAGCAAACCCCCCAATTCCCACCTGTTAGACTGCTCGACAAATGCCACTACAGATTCAAAAAGGTTATAACTGGAAGCAATTATTGTAAAGATAAGACCTACAGTCAAAATTAAGAGCAATTCACTTAGTGTTTTTGAGAACTGAACTCTGGAAAAACTCTGCACCACACAACCCCCACAAAGCGAAAAATCATTTTTATGGACACTTTTTATCTCTTATCTCAAACAATTCAGTATCTTATTCATTATCGGATTTTAGTATCGGATTTTAGTATCGGATTTTAGTATCGGATTTTAGTATCGGATTTTAGTATCGGATTTTAGTATCGGATTTTAGTATCCGGCAATAACTTTTCCAGCAACAATTTGAACCCTGGAATGTCAATAGGTTTTGAAACATAGCCGCTGCACCCTGCTCTCAGAAACTTCTGTTCATCCCCGTACATGGCATGGGCTGTCAGAGCAATAACAGGAATATTCTCTGTTTCCGAATCTTCTTTAAGCCTCTTGAGGACTTCAAGTCCGTCCATTCCGGGAAGTTATATATCCAGCAAGATAAGGTCAAAATCACTTTCTTTTACAACTTTCAGAGTTTCAAACCCATCTTCTACCCCTGTATGGCCATAACCAAATGATGTCAGTAGGGTTCTGACAAGTTCCATTATCACAGGATTGTCCTCAACTACCAGTATATTCTTCATTAGATATCGCCATGCCAAAACATTTTGTTTTCCTTACCGCACCAGTGACATATGAATCAAGAGCCCCTTTCGCAGTTATTCATCCATCAGCCAACATACCCGGAATATTGTATAACATAATTATTATTTTAATTAATTATTACTGATATTTTTATAATTGTAATATAAAAACGTTTTGAAATTATATTTTCAACTAAGAGATAAAAATAGATAAAATTGAATATCCAAAATTGTATCCAGTACCCTAGCTACTCCCCCCAAGGCATGATAAAATTTAACAAAGTTAGTAGTTAATTCGAGCTCAAAACATATAAAAATTTTGGCTCATGTTGGACATCGCAGACTATAATAACTAGAGAAATATAAACATAATAATGAAATTACTTCAATATCGAGGAAAAGAAGATCCGGTTATCCAAACCCAAAAAAGGCAGGGACCTCTAAAACAATAAAAGAATCAGGAGATGAGAATAAATTTTAAAGCGCACCTCCCTGGAACTCATTTTCTTAAATGCTTTTCTTAAATGCTTTTCTTAAATGCTTTTCTTAAATGCTTCTCTTAAATGCTTTTCTTAAATGCTTTTCTTAAATGCTTCTCCATGCACATTTCCTTAAAACTCATCCCCGGAGGTGAGGAATTCTGCATAAACGGGGTAGTGGTCGGAAACGGCAATCGTTTCATCATAAGTAAGGTTATAAGTCAGGTCATACCTGAAAACCCCGACATTCCCGGTGAATTGGGACTCTGCGCCTTCGCTTACGATTATCCTGTCATAGGTGTAATCGGTTGCCTTTGTTGTGGTGTCCAGGCTGTTGTTTATCAGCCAGTAGTAGTCATCGCCGCTAAGGTCGCCCGGGGCGTCCTCATCGTAATATGAGCCATCAGCGTTAAGGTCCCCCATCAGGATGAAGTCGTCTTCCCCAGGGTAGGCAGTCCGGGCGTATTCAACAGCCTCGTCCAGGGAATTTATCTCTTCTTCAGCTTCGTCCGGGTCGGTGTGGACGGTGAGCAGGACAAAACTGAAGTTTTCCCCCGGCAGCTCGAACCCGGCAATATAAGGCTGCCTGTGGAAGGGGTCCGTACCTTCGGGTTCGGGGTAGGTATGAGGCTCTCCTACCAGCCTGAGCCTGCTGCTGTCATACACGTAGGCATACTGTTCCTTGCTTGTAGTCCTGCCCAGCCGCTCGCTCACCACATACTCGTAGTTTGCCCCTTCACTGTTCACGGTCTCGACAAGCTGGGGGAGGGCAGTCTGGGAACTGTCCCGGATCTCCTGGACCGCAACGACGTCATAGCTGCGTATGATCTGCGCAAGGACTTCCATAACTTCGGGTTTTGAGGCCTTGGTAACCCCGAATACCTGAATATTAAACGCCCCGATATTTACTGTTTCATCCTGCCCTTCGGCATCCGAAAGGGACCTTGTGGTATAGGGAAGCTCCCCGTTTCCGGTATCACCTGTTTCGCCACTATCCTCTAATTCCCCTACCTCCTCGCCAACAGTGCCATTGGCATTGTC
>DUKH01000169.1:0-7982 GCA_013329415.1 Methanosarcinaceae archaeon
TCAAGAAAGACGACGCAGTGTCCCGGTTATCGGTGTCGTGTTGATGGTTGCAATCACCGTCATCCTCGCCGCTGCAATCGGTTCATCCGTATTCGGCCAGGGACCTTCAGAATCCGCACCGCAGGCGAACGTAGACATAATCATGATTAACGAGAGCGCTGTAAAGCTTGAGCACCTTGGTGGAGACACCATTATCATGAATGACTCTGCCGTGACAAGGGTAATGTTTGCAACGGATACAGACTCTTACACAATTGATGTAGAAAATCAGGTTGAAGCTGCTGAGGCATATTTCGACGTTGGAGACACGCTAACTATAGAACTTATTGATAATTCTTCTGGAACTCCGGTGACACTTGATATGGACAGCGGCCAGTTCGCTACCGTCAAGATCGTGGACGAAAAGACCAAGCAGCTTATCGCTGACAAGGAACTGAGGTTCTAAGCACGAATATTTGGCACCTTCACAGGTGCTTTTTATCTTTCTTTTTTGCTGGTTTACTTTCTTTATCTCGAGTTTCTCCCTGTTTTCGGTTCATAACGGGGTTGAGGTATTACTTGGATGGCATTTTTCCGGGGCTTTTGGGGGTCTTTGGTGCTTTTTTCATCTAAAGTGGGACCAAAGGACCGGGCGCGTCGGAGGCACGTAAGAATTCGGTATGAACCCTGCCTCCAAGGTATTTCAGTATAACCGCGACCAATTGATGAGGGGCAACCTGGCCCTATGGTTTGGGTAATTTACAGGCTTTCCAAAATCAGCTTTGCCTCTGAAACAATTTCTTCCGTAAAATCAGAGGATGCTTAATCCCAAAAGACTCTGCAAGATGGTATAAAAAATAAAAAAGTGAGATGAATAAAATATTTTTCACTGTTTAATGGCTTTAAAATAAAATATTTTCACCATCAAACCGTGCTTGAGTTAATTTTAATTTAGATCGAAATCTCTACCTGATTAAATTTTTTCACTAAAATCTATCATTATTTTCGTGTATGTTTTTCACTTTTACTGAATGCCCGTTTCGATTTTTATTACGGCTTCGTCTATGTCGATGTATAGCTCTTTATCCTGGGGGTGGAGGGAAAAGGTTACGGTGTAGGTACTATTGCTCAGGTTGTAGTCCTCGTTATGAAGGTTGATGTCATCTACCGAATTTTCAAAGTACTTTTCCCAGGCCTCTTTGTTTTCAGTGTAGATGGTGAGGTCTACCGAGGTGATGTTGGTAAATCCCTCTTCACCCGGGGGATAAATGTTGTTCAAGTATTGGGTGGTAAGCCTGATGTCTTCAACGGTATTGCTGGACATGACGCCGCGTTCACCTTCCAGGGTCACCGCTCGAACTAAAAAGTTCACGGAATCGGTGTCTTTCTCGAGTACGATCCCCGGTGCAAGCTTCATAACCGATCTGTCTCCCTGGGAGACTATCAGGGCTCCGTTTTCATAACAGTAAGTTTCTTCCACGTAATGAAGATTTGCTGGACGATATGAAACAGCGCCGGTGTAGTAAAGGCTTGTACCTGTGGTAAAGGTAGAACCGTTATGCTCCATTTTCGCCGAGATGCCGGACATATCATTATTAATAGCAAGAGTGCCCCCTGTTGTCGTGCTTCTTATAAAGGGGATCTCGCTTCCTCCCACTGCTATAGGGCTGTTCATTGCGATTCTAGCATCATCGTTAATTACAAGCCCTGCGGTAAGGATGTCAATGTTTGACTTGAGCCTTGACATGTCCTGCCAGACATCGGACATATGGGCGTATTCTGCGTCTTCTTTCCAGACAGGCATGTAATTGATCTGAACTGTCGTCATAAAGGCAACCAGGACACCGATAAGCAGGGCTGCGGCAACGGCAGTGGACACCCCTGACTCGGACCTGCAAAAAGAGGAAATTGTTTTAAAGCCCCTATTTTTCATGTTCTTCCCTTTCCGGCTTCATTTTACTTTATTAACTTACAGATATTACTATATAGTCTACATTCAGGCTTTTGTTAGTTACGTTAGTGTTTGCTGTAGCCAGCAGCCGGACCTTAAAATTCGCCACGTCCTCAGTGCAGTTTATGTAGGCGGACAGGTCCTTTGATTCGGACATAAATGAATTGTGCTCCGGGAGGCTTTCATCATGCCATTTATTAGAAGGATCCTGATCCCATACCCTAAGTTTTAAATTTTTGCATGAATTGTCGTTTACCCTGTAAACGATGGTGAGGTTCACATTCGTAACATTGTCTTCCGGTCCGATCCCCCATAGCGAGGGATGTACTCCAAAAACAAACTCTTCATATATGTTGGTACTGTATGTGGCAGGCGGGTGGTAGGTAGTGTAGTATGTACCATCGTTCTCATAGACATCAAAGGGGGTTGCCAAGCCTCCCGTGGACGTATCTGTCACTGTTCCCTGAGGAGTTACCCAGTCGGAACTTTCGGCATCTCCCAGAGACATAGTCAAAAACTGGATCACCTGTCTTGAAGGTTTATCTATCAGGAAGACCTTGACTTCGTCTTCATCCGTAATGCTACGCTCCCATGCGCTACCCGTATCAATCTCTATTATGTCTCCCAGTTGCCAGCTGCTTTTGTTTCCGAGGTTTGCGTAAATTTCGGATGAGTTATACACATACCTTTCTCCATTAATGCTTGCAGCGATTTCAAGGGCGTCGGTTTCGAGAAACTCTCCTCCGCTGTGTTCCAGATAGATCTTATTGGCATCCGCATCCATCCATTCTTTTACCTGGGTGTGGGGGATGTCAGTAGCTCCGTCATATGTGGATATGAATATGGCAATAAAACTTACAAGAAGGACTGCTATGGTCGTAAGGAGGACCTCTCCCATAACCTCTGAAACAGCAGAACGGTTTCTTATGAATTTTTTTAAATCAGGCAAAAGAATTCCTCTCTTTATCAACTTTCCCACAATGTAATTTTCCCGCTCTATCTGGGACCGGGTAGGTGAAAATTTTCAGTTTTTTTCTTTTGATCTTTTCAGGCCCTCACTCGATCCATAGACCCAGATAATCGATGTTTACCTCTTTTTCGGCATGTTCCTCCGCATTCGTTACGGCTTCAAGCCTTACCGTAAAATTAGCCAGGTCTTCGGTAGTATTGATGTATTCTGTCAAGGATATGTATGAGACATTGAAGGCATTTCTCTCCGGAAGCGTTATATTTCTGTAAAACCAGTTTGAGGAATTGTCCACGTCATAGAATCTCAATTGTATTTTAAGGATAGAGTTGTCGTTTGTCCTGTAGACTATCTTGAGTGTTACATTTGAGAGACTGTCTCCCGGCCTGTACCCGTACATGCAGGGATTGACCCCAAAATCAAATTCCTGGTATATGGCTGGGATCGTTTCGGTCCCGTTCCTCTCAGGGGTGTGATAAACGGTATGCGTACCTTCATCATCGCTCCTCTCTTCAAACTGGACATGGTAGAGTTCCGCTGAGCCGCCGGGTGAGGTGTCACGTGCTCCTCCTATTGGGGTAATCCATCCGATTTCATATGGAGCCTTTCGATAATCTGTCGTAAACTTCACTCTCTGGATTAACTCTTTCGTGGGGGTGTCAACGATATAGAAGTCTATTTGATCGTAGTCCTTGAGATTGAGGCCCCATTCGCTGCTCGCATTGATAACCAGAACTTCTCCAAGTTCCCAGTGGCTTTTGTTTCCAAGGTCCTCGCATATTTCGGAGGATGTATGGACATACCTTTTCCCGTTGATATTGGCCACTATTTCCAGTTCGTCGGTCCTTATCGCTTCCCCGGAGCAGTGCTTGATGTAAATGGTCTCAGTCGAGGTGTCCATCCACTCCTGCAGGCTGGTATGGGGGAGGTCGTCCGGGGCATTCCGGGAAAATACGAATGCTCCCTCGACGCTGAGCATGATGACTACAATGCCTATCATGAGAGCCACTCCCATTACTTCCGATACTGCCCGGTCATTTCTCATGAAACTTTTTCGCTTGGACACCTGATCTCCCCCTTTCACGGTCTATCAGACAAAGAATGTGAACAGCAGATATGTGACTATCATCATACTGACGCTGTACTTCAGGCCCATGTATGCCGAGCCGTGCCCCATCTTCCCTGCAACCAGTCCCGAAGTGAAGCCCTGGACCAGGGCCGAGTGGAACATGAGCATCGTGTACTCTTCGATATTGAAGAAGCTGTTTCCAACTCCTCCGTACCCGCCTCCGTTGGCCGAATTTTTAAACGAGGCGCTTTCGGGGAAGAAGTACACGCTCAGGATGTAGACAATGAAAAGGAAGACAAAGAAAGCCACGTAGATGGTGAAAATGTAGATCACCATTTCCGAAGAGCGTTCTTTCTTCAGCCTTTCCTCGCTCTTGACCTGTTCCGAAGTGATGTAAAGTACGTTTTTCAGGTCGCTTGTGGACTCATTCGCCTTTATCAGGGTATGGAGAATCCGGGTTGACACGGCGGTCCTGATACTATTTTCAAGTTTCATCAGGGCTCTTGAAGTGGAAGTCCCCCAGGAGATGTCTTCCTTCAGTTTTTTAAGTTCTTTGCTCAGGATCCCCATTTTGGCGTCTGCCATGATTTTCAGGGAATTGGAAAGCAGGATCCCCGAGTCGTTCATGCTGGAAAGGCTCCTCAGGAAATCGGGCATCCTCTCGTCAATCTTCCGTATCCTCCAGGCCCTTATTTCGTAAAAAATAATGAAGGGAATCAGGGCGACGGAAAGGAAAATGACGATGTAATCATCAAGTCCGGTGAACAGTTCAATGCTGTTGCTGCTGATGTGGGCAAAGTTGGGGTTCCAGTGGAAGCCTAAATCCATATTCGGAATTGTACTCGGGAGGCGGGCAAGATAGAATAACCCCAGAGGGATTCCGAAAACGAAAGTGTATCTGGGCTCGTCCCGGATAGACCTGTAAGGGTTGAATATGATTTCCCTTATATTGAAGAGCTGTCTGTATAGGCGGAACTTTTTCTTCCTCTCTACCTCTTCTTCTTCACTCAGGCCGGAGTCTATATCGGGAATATCGGAAAGGTTCAGGGGAAACCCGGAAACTTTGGCTTTTTCAGGGTTCAGCCCAAGTTCTCCTATGGTGTCCAGGAGCACAAGGAAAAGCATGCTCGCCAGGGGGGTTATCACGTAAATGAGCATGTAGAGGATCTGAGCTGATGCCGGCCTGAAGAATTGAAGCACAACAAGGGTTGTCATTATGAAGAGGGGGCCTGCTACCAGCACTGTCACATAAACTTCAGCCAGGACGTCAAGCCTCTTTAACAGGTTCCGGTTTGCCAGTTCGGCCATGTCCTGGTACTGTTCGGCCTTGTTTCTGATGTACTCCGTCACGCTCCCACTGCTTGAAACAAGGATCAGCCCTTCTACAAAATCCTTGAAGCGTTCCGAAGGGGTCCGTTCCTTGGCATCTTTAAGGGCAGTTATGAAATCTTTGCCCAGGTAGTCCATGTCCCTCACGATATAGGATATTTCCTCGGCACTTGCCCCGAATATATGGGTATACGAGCTCAAAGACCTGAATACGTCAAAGAGAGACATGCCTCCTTTTGTCAGGGCATAAATGTAGGTTACTGCCGGAAGCATGGATTTTTCGATACAGGCATTGCGGATATCTGCCTGAAGATAGGGGTAGATGTATGCAAGGCCGAAGATGAACAGGAACCCTAGCAAAAAGAAAACGATGGCGCTTAAAAATGCGAGGAGGTACAGGTGGTCACCTGCAAAGCCGACCCGCACGGAGTCCGCAAAGAGACTGAGGCGTGCCCCGGGGTCTGCAAATGTCTTAAGGCCCAGCCATAGCCCGAAAACCCCTCCGATGAAGCCCGAGAGCAGTGAATAAAATAAGGTCGAAGCCAGGTACTGGTCCACAGGCGTGGAAATGTGCGATTGGCGTATCTTTACCCTGAGCACTTTGAAGCTCTCTTTATTTTTATAAAGATAATCCCCGAAAGCCCGGTACGCTAGCTCGTCCACAGGTGTAAAAATCATATGCTCCCCCCTTCAATTCACCATAGTCTCGATCATATCCTTCAGGTTGTCATTTTCTATGTATTCCATGACCATCTTCGGATAGCTCTGATATGCCTGCACCACCAGGGACACCTGGATGTAATCCCTCGTGTCCTTCTCGTACATGTAGGTCAGGATTTTCATCCTGTTTTCAATTTCCTGCCGCAGCCGGCTGGTATCCCAGCCCCGTATGTGCATGATGTCCTGGAGGAGGTAAGAGTCTCCTACCTTGGCAAAGCAATCCCCCGAAGGTTCCCAGTTGAAAAGTTCGTTTATGCTCAGGTCTTCGGTTTCCGGATCCACGTTAAGGACTTCAACGAGGCCCCGGCTCCTCCTCACCCTTTTCTCTTCTATGTATACCTGTTCCTGGATGCAGAGCACGTCCAGGGACTGCAGCATAAGGTGAGGCACGTTGATCGGTTCGTGGGTAAGCCTGTTTATGACGGTCTGGACGTCCCCTGCGTGCATGGTCGAACTGGTCGCGTGTCCCGTAGACATCGCCTGGAACAAAGTAAGGGCTTCATTGCCCCTCACTTCACCCACTATGATATAATCCGGGCGCTGCCTGAGGGAAGCCCTCAAAAGGTCGTACATGGAAACTTCGCCGGCACTGTCGGAGGTGAAGCTTTCTCTTGAGATTCCGGAAATCCAGTTGTTGTGGTAGAGTAAGAGTTCCCTGGTGTCTTCGATGGAAACGATCTTCGCGGTGGAAGGCATGAAAAGGGTGGTTGCGTTAAGCATTGAAGTCTTCCCTGAAGCGGTTCCGCCTGCAAAAAGAATGTTATAACCGTTTTCAATGACCAGCCAGAGGTAGATTAGCATTTCCAGGTCACATGTCTTGTAATTGAGCAGGTCGATAGGAGTAATCGGGTCTTTCCTGAACTTACGGATGGTAAAGGTACTTCCACGGGGTGTGATCTCCCTGCCGAGCATTGCCTGGAGCCTTGACCCGTCAAGGATTGTCGCGTCCACAATAGGCTGGCTCACGGAGATGTGCTTGTTATTCAGCTGGCACATCTTGATTACCAGAGAATCAAGCTCTTCTTCTTCAAAGGAAATGTTGCTTTCTATGTTGAAATACCTGGTGTGGTAAATGTAAACTGGAACCCCCACCCCGTCACATGAGATGTCCTCAATATAAGGGTCATAAAGAAGAGGATTGATTTTTTCGTAACCAAGCAGGTTCCTTCGAAGGTAATACATAATCCTGTAAAGGGTTGATGTTGAAAGTTCGGCCCTGTAGCGTTCGAGCAGGTAAAGAGTCCTGTCAATCAGGAGTGTTTCCTTTTCGAATCTGGAAGTGGTGGGGTTCAGGACCAGGATGTCCTGGAAGTCTTCATAGATCCGTTCTAGCAGTTCTTTTTCGAACTTCGTCAGGGCAGGTTCAACCAGCTTGTAATACCTGGTTCTCCTATCTTCGAGAATTGATATAAACGCATAAGGCTCCTGAATCCAGTACCTTTCTACTTCCTTTAACCCATCGGGTACTTCAAAAGAAATGAGTGGGCCATCTATTTCGGGTTTGTAATCCGGAAGGGTGCGTAGAGGTTTTTCAAAAAGGCTTTTTGCCTTTTCCATTATTTCCGCAATAAATTCATTATTTTCAATCAACTCGGAAATAAAGCCATATTTTCCTGATATTTTTTTACCGCTTCCCTTATTTTCGGCTTCGGTTGTTTCCCCCAAATCTGGAATTTTCTCTTCCATTTCCTGGGTAGTTTCCCCTAACTCCAGTGTTGTTTCCTCTAATCCCTGAGTAGTCTCCCCTAACTCCAATGTTATTTCTTCTGACTCCTGAGCAGTTTCCCCTAAATCCGGTGTTGTTTCCTCTAATCCCTGAGTGGTCTCCCCTAACTCCAGCGTTGTTTCCTCTAATCCCTGGGTGGTCTCCCCTAACTCCAGCGTTGTTTCCTCTAATCCCTGAGTAGTCTCCCCTAACTCCAATGTTATTTCTTCTGACTCCTGAGCAGTTTCCCCTAACTCCTGAG
>DUKH01000169.1:8337-13363 GCA_013329415.1 Methanosarcinaceae archaeon
CTAACTCCTGAGTTGTTTCCTCTAACTCCTGAGCAGTCTCCCCTGGCTCCGGAGTTGTCTCCCCTGGCTCCAGAGTTGTTTCCCCTAGCTCTGGAGTTGTTTCCTCCAAATCTTGAGCTATTTCTTGCGAATCTCGAGGCATCTCCATCAAATTATATAGAGATTAACATCTTATAAAAACTTTCTATCACTCTGTCCTATTTTATCTAATTTTTATCCTTTTTTTCTTTGTTAATATCTATATATTTTTATCCTTCTCGCCACCTATTGCGCATGTTATCGATTAAATATTTCTGTTACCAATTTAATGTTTATTCTTTTTCTGAATTAATATTGAAATAGATAATATCTGGACATATATCTTCATAAATATTTAATGCCAAAACTGCTTCATAAACGGCTGCGGGACCTGAAATAAATCAAAAAAGTTTGAAACCTCCGGGGTCCGGGCTTTATTTTATCCTGATCCCGGACGAGGTTAGCTCAAACTGGACATTTTCAAGGGAAAGCTCTGTGGCGCGCATCTTTGCTACCGAAAGGTGGCGTGAAAATTTTCCACTTACGGCATCTTCCCTGAGGTTCAGTTCGATTTTCCCAAAGACCAGGTAGTCTGCAAAGCCCTTAAGCTGCCGGTGGGCACGGTCGTCCATAAGGAAAAGGGATGTGCACCCGTGTTCTGCCAGGATTCTGTAGATAGGGTCGAACTTTTTGAAAGGGTCTCCTCCAACACAGCCCTGCGTACTTGTGAATGCCCCAAGGCTGTCCTGAACAACAACTTCAACATCTTTTGAGAGGATTTTTATCTGTGATATCCTGTCTTTTTCCCTGATTTCAAGGCCTTTTCCCAGACGTGAAGAAGAAATTGTTTCCTTGATACGGTTCTCAAAAACATTTTCTACCACAAGCTTTCCTGAATTTATAAAGGGTTCAAGGTCCATTCCCAGGTCTTTCGACTGCAGGACCAGATCTTCCAGAAGTCCTCTTGTCAGGATCAAAGGCCCTTTCTTTCCGGCGCTGCAGTTACTGTACAAAAAATGTATCCCGAAGATTGTTTTTCCGGAACCTGTGGGTCCTGTGATAAGGATTCCTTTTCCTTCAGGGTACCCGCCTCCCAGGTAGGGGTCAAGGTTCTCGATTCCGCTTGTTATTCGCTCCATGTTTCGTGCTCCGACGTTTGATTTTCAATAAAATCTTTTATATGGCGTTATCAGGGAACCCCCGAACTTTAGCCCCGGGGTAGTTGACTTTCTGCTCCAATGTGTTAGGAACTTCTATACAAATTTCATATATTAACTATGGCCCGTATCCCGGAGTAGCAGGGATTCAGTCCCCGGGTGAAAGGGACTCAGCCAACCAGGGCTTTGAGTTCGTTGACCGCTTTTACCAGGATGTCTACTTCTTCTTCGGTATTGTACAGTGCAAAGGATGCCCTTACCGTACTATCCACTTCCAGAAAGCGGACGCTGGGGATTGCGCAGTGATGTCCGCTTCGGACGCAGATTTTCCTGCTCTGGTCCAGGATCAGGGCAACGTCATGGGCGTGCAGCCCGCGGACGTTGAAGGGCACGACTCCAGCTCTCTTTTCCGGGCCGTAAACCTCCACATGTTCAAGTTCGGAAAGCCTTCTTGCCGTCTCCCGCGCAAGTGTAATTTCCTGCTTTTCGATTTCGGGAACTCCGATTTCCTTTACATATTCAACTGCCCTTCCAAGCCCGATTACGCCGGGGATGTTCGGGGTCCCGGCTTCAAAGCAGGCCGGAGAAGGTTCCAGGACATAAGACAGCCCGCTCACTTCCGAAACAGTGCCGCCCCCAACAGAGGCACTTTCGAGCTCCTCCGGTTCTTTAATATACAGAACACCCGTGCCCTGGGGGCCGAGGAGACCCTTATGCCCTGCGGTCGCAAAAAAGTCGCAGCCAAGCGCTGAGAGGTCAACTGGCATGTGTCCTGCGGACTGGGCGCCGTCAATCAGGACCTTTATGCCATGCCGGTGGGCAATTTTCGTAATCCTTTCCACGTCCTGGACGGAGCCGAAGACGTTTGAGACCTGGGTTGCCGCAATAAGCTTCGTCCTGTCGGTGATGGCAGTTTCTATGACCGCCGGGTCGATCCTGCCTTCCCTGTCAGGGTGCACGACCGTTATGTTTACCCCGAACTTTTGCAGGCGCAGCCAGGGCAGAAGGTTGGAATGGTGTTCTATCAGGGTTGTGATGATGTGGTCCCCTGCTTCCCAGGGGTAGCTGTTTGCCACGAGGTTGATACCTTCAGTGGTATTTTTTGTAAAAACGGTCTTTGGGGGTTCACTGTTCAGGAAGTGGGCTACCGTTTCCCTTGCGTCTTCATAGTGGTTTGTAGTCTCGCGGGCCAGGCGGTGGGCTCCCCTCCCGTGGTTGCCTGCGTACCTATAGAAGAATTCGTTCATAGCTTCAACCGCAGGTACCGGGGTCTGCGTGGTCGCCGTGCTATCAAGGTACACGACTTCTTTCAAAACAGGGAAATCTTTGCGAACCGCATATACATCGTACATGCTTTTTTCTAGGTAAGATTAAATAAAAAAAGTTTGTGCAGGTTTATTTTCCCTGCATCCCGCCTATCATAAAGCGGTAAAGGTCTAATTCATCTGAGTCCAGGCTGTCAGTACAGCCTTTTACAACAGTATGGTAACTGCTGTTCACAAAATTTTCTTTTCTATATTCTTTGCGTTTTCTATATTCCGGATTTAATTCACTCATTAAATCCCTCCTGTCTCTTCAATGTTACACGCCAGGCTCGAAGGGTCAAAATTCCATTTGTTTCTGAAAAGAATATTTCACTCATTCCTGAAACAAAACCCCACACGAACGTGGCAAACTTCATTTGTGTTTTCCACAGTGCAATATTACTTGGTGATTATAATATATAATAATTCCGGAAAAATTTTGAATGAACAGCCCAGGAAGGTTTTTAGAACTTACTTTTTTGTTTCCAGGTTTGCCATAAGCCCGGAGAGGTTAGCAGGAATTGCTCCGATTGCCGTGCAGGTCTCAAGGGAGAGCCCCTTGCGGGTTATGTCCAGATGGTACTTTCCTCTCTCGAACAGCTCTTTAGGAAGCCCTTTCCTGCCGAGCCCCACAAGGAAAAGAAATGACCGGTTTCGAAGCGCTTCTTCGGCAATCTGCACGGGCATGATCTGTTTTTTCGGGTCGGGCTTCGAAGTGGTTATAACGATTTCCCCGAACTGGGCCTGGAAACCTTTCTTTGGCAGGTCGAAGACCGAGAGGTGGTTGGTCTCGTAAAGGGTCTTGAGGTAACTTCCCGACTTCCCTATTGTAGTCTTGTCCATAACGAAAGCTACCAGCTCTTCGGCTGTCATTTTGAAAGGAAAGTCAAAAAGGGCCAGGTGAAAGCCAAAAGCATGGCAGATGGGCGCGGCTCTTGCGATTGCCCGGTAGTGCGCGTCAAGGACCTTGATCTTATCATAAGTATTCACGATTCCGAGGGTGAGCATAAGGTGCCTCATTGGGCTTTTTCGTAAAATAATGTTTCGTTGAAAAGCCGCCGTCATATATCAATGATTCATTTCTCAATTATTTATTTACGAATTATTATACTTGCCCGGGTTTACCTGCAACCATTTACTCCCGGCTTTTCCGGTATTTTAGGGCATGCTGGGTGCATTTCCCCAAATGTTCACAGCTTGCGCAGTCCTTCCATAAGCTGAGTTTTTCGGAATCTGAAATTCTCACAAAACCGAGTTTTTCAAAAAAGCCCGGAGCAGTAGTTTTTACGTAAAGTTCGGCATCTTGCCCCACTGATGTTGAAATAAGGTGATTAACAAGTCTGCTGCCTATTCCTTTCCCCCGGAAGTTAGGGTGGACCGCAATGGAATGGATTTCGAGAAACTCTTTTTCGGAAGAGCCGTCTCTGATAAGGGCAGCACAGCCCAGAACTTTCCCTTCCCCTTCCGCAAGCATGAAATCTTCTGCTTTGAGTTCTTCAATATCCAGAAAATAGGTTGATAGAAGCCTCTGAATTGCCGGGAGGTCGGATTTCTCAGCTTTTCGTATCAAAATTGATGTCATCTCCTATCAATTGGACTTTCAAATTCCACTTAAAGGCGTAGACATATGCTTATAATATATGAAGAGTTCTTGTGTCCAATTTAAGGCCTTTTCGTCCTGACTAATTAGTTCCCGATCATCCCACACACCTTCTTCGGTGGCAAATCCGATTAATATCAGGTCGTCAGTGATAAAGAGTGCTGGAGGTTTTGTTTTTTCATCAAGAATTCTTATTTCTAGATTTGGAGAGTTGATAAGTTTCGTTAAATCTTCTCGAAATTCCTTTTTTATTCTTCTAACGACTTTCGGTGTGGTAAGCAATATGGTTTTGGTTCCATTTTTCGTTATGTTCAGTGTTTCTCTTATGACGTTGGGGTGAAAGTAGGGTAGCAACATAAAATAGTGGTTGGTTTTTACCAGATGAGGATAAAATGGTGGCGGTATTTCTAAGACATTATTAATATTATATTCGTATAAATAATTATTTTTCAAATCACCAATTTTTTCATACATTTGTGGAGGCAATGAATTTAACGTACGTTTCTCCCAATAATCCTTATCTTTTTCCAGTAGTATGTTAATATCGATAATCTTCAGCATTTTGTCAATTAATAATTCCCCAATATTTGATAATTGAAATACTCCATCATTTTCGATTATGATTTTTTGTTTTTCCAATTGCTTTATCTGAGGTACAATTAAACGTGAAGATACATTAAATGTGGATTTAATCTCATCAATATCTCTTGGACCATCTTTTAAAAGGTGGATAAGTTTTCGTCTTTTTTCTGACAACCATATGGTATTGAGTAGATCATTTTTCATTATACATTTGTTGGGATGGACATTTATTAAATACCTAACGTATTATTGAAACAACTCTGCGAAAAAAATTGAAATTTTAGCTTGATTTTTGGATATAAAATATGTAAGCTGTGACTGAATTAGGATTTTTTCACTATTAACAAAAGCATGTGATCCCTTAC
>DUKH01000169.1:13730-15856 GCA_013329415.1 Methanosarcinaceae archaeon
GATCCCTTACAAAAGCATGTGACCCCTGACAAAATATGTGACACATGATATTGCTATTCTATTCATGTCAAAGGAATACAGCGGTTGAAATAGAAGTATAATTTTTCCTATATACTAGTTGAAACATATTCTTAACTGTAGTAGGGTTAACACCGATTGATATCGAATTTTTTAATTGTGGTATCTATTCGGGTTTTTACTAACAAAGGCTTCTCGTTGTTTTGTGCGTGTATTCATAACAAAAACCAACATGGCGTTGGATTAAAAATCGTCTTACCCACAGAGAATGGTGAAGAGCCAAAACCCAGGGTTTGGAGACCTGCCAAAAGAAGAAGATCTTGATTGTCATCATGCCGAAAAACACATAGATGGCAAAGGAGTGTAAAAAATGAGCGATTCTACCCATAAAGAGAAAGTGCTTGCTGCACTAAATTTTGAGCCGGTGGATAGTGTTCCTATCTGTGGACCGTTCCAGGGTTACTGGGCCCTCGAATACTCTAACGTGTCCGTTCAAAAGTCGTTCGATAATCCTGCTCTCGCTGCAGAGGCTCAGCTTAAAGTGTTGGAAAAGTGCGATTTTGATGCTTTAGAGGTGTTATGGGACTGGCAAACCCCCTTACCGGCACTTGGATGTGAGGTAAACATAACTGATGTGGGTGGACCAAGCACCAGGACACACGTAGTTTCCGATGCCTCTTCACTTGAGGCTCTTGAGATCCCGGATCCTAGTCAGGATAAGAGGCTAAAAAGTGGTATTGAGACTGCAGCCAAATTGATTGATGTTATCGGAGATGAGCGGTACACTTACTACGATCTAATGGCTCCATTTACTTTGGCCGGGGAGCTGCGTGGCGTTGAGGTAATGATGCTTGATCTGTACACAGATCCTGACTTTGTCAAAGAACTCCTCTCTTTTTCGACGGAGACTTTAAAAGTATATAATAAGTACCTGATGGACTCACTCGATGTTGGTGGGGTGTTTATGTGTGACCCTACCGCGTCAGGTAATCTCATATCAAAAACAACGTTTGAAACTTATTCCCAGCCGTATATGACAGACCTTTCGGGTACTCTCAAAGCGGCTGGAAGAGATGTGATGATACACATTTGCGGGGATGTGTCAGATCGAGTCGAGAGTATAGTTGAAATCCCTCATGATGTTCTATCCGTTGATTTACCAGTTGGTCTGGCTGCAGCCCGAAAAGTGATGGGTGAAAAAGTTACACTTTTAGGTAATCTCGATGTGGCAAACACACTTTTCAATGGAACTCCGGATGATGTACGTGCTCAAATAAGAACCTGTATCGAGTCGACAGGTGGCGTGGGACACATTCTTGCAGGAGGTTGTGACATTGCACCTGGAACACCGATGGAGAACGTAGAGATATGGAAGGATAATGCTAATGTCTAAAATTCGTGACAAAATCAACTAAAACAAGGGTGAAAAAAATGACAGCAAGAGATGAAATCCTGACCGGCCTGACAGAAGCCGTGGTTAAAGGCGATGCAAGTAAATGCGTGGAGCTTGCAAACAAAGCTCTGGAGAACAACCTCGACGCCTATGACGCAGTCATCAATGGCTGTGCCCAAGGGATGGGCATTGTCAGCGACAAATACGAAAAAAGAGAAATGTTTGTCCCGGAAATCCTGATGGCTGCAAGGGCTATGCAAGGGGCAGTGGATGTCCTCAAGCCGTACATTAAAGCCGATGAAATCAAGGAAACCGGGAAAGTCGCTATCGGAGTCGTCCTGGGAGACATCCATGACATCGGCAAAAACCTCGTAAAACTCTTACTTGAAACCGCAGGTTTGAATGTTTTCGATCTGGGAAAAGACGTCCTTCTCGAAGATTTCCAGGATAAAATCCGAGAGGAACAAGTCGATCTAGTAGCTCTTTCAGCCCTCATGACCACAAGCATGATGGAAATGAAAGAAGATGTCAAGCTTTTCAAAGAAGAATTCCCCGGTATCAAGATAATGGTTGGAGGAGCCCCTGTCTCCCAGGAATTCTGCGACAGCATCGGTGCGGACGGGTATGCTGACAATGCGTCCGAGGCAATAAGGGTAGCTCAGAGACTGCTTTCCGAGTGAGGGAGGAAAGCTGGCAATGAACGATAAGGAACGCT
>DUKH01000087.1 GCA_013329415.1 Methanosarcinaceae archaeon
GTAAGTGTAAATATTTACGTTTAGGACTATAATTATCAGGATTTACTCTTTTTACACATTAATTCTTTTTCAAGATTTTATCCGTATAAAATATTCTCATTTTATTTTTTCTTTCCTTCCCTTATTTTCTCCAGGACCTTCTGCTTTTTCCCGATAGCTTCGGCTGCGGCCCTGTCGATTGCCGCCCTCATCTCCTCAAAGCCCCTGGGATTTTCTTCCCCGTGGACTTTTTTAACCGGGGTGTAGGCGGATTCCCTGAAGCGCGGGGCAAAGTCCCTGCGTTCCCCGTCAATAATTACTTCGGCTCCGGTGCCTTCTTCCACACAACCGATGATGTCGATCGCGACGCCTGCAGCCCGGACAGTCTCGAGGATCCGGTCTGCGTATTCCGGGGGAGCGATGACCAGCAGGGCGTCCAGGGACACGCCGAGGTAGTCGATTTTCAGGGTTTCGAGCATGGAGAGGACCTTCGGGTTCACAAGGGCCCGCATTTTTGCTTCTTCAAAGACCAGTTTTACTCCTGCGGTTTTTGAGATTTCCCGGGCATCCCCGCGGATCCCACCGTTGGTTACGTCGGTCATGGAATGGACATTTACATGGAGCCCGGACTCAAGAACGGCTTCGCAGGCTTCCAGGAAACGGATGTTGATGGTTTCGTCCACAACATCGTGCATGCCGTAGTAAAGCGCAGTTGTGGAAATAGTTCCTCCCCCTGCCCCTTCGGTCATCAGGATCAGGTCACCCACTTCGGTCTGGTTCCGCGATGTGAGGGAAGAGGTCACGCCAACTGCCCCGACGCCTCCGGTCATGCGGTCCCCTATGACCATGTCCCCGCCAATCCGGAGAGTGCTTCCCGTGATCAGGGGGATTCCGGTAAGTTCCGAGACCGTAGTAATCCCTGCGATGTGGTCGAAGATCTTTGCAACGTCTCCGTCGTCTGCTACGTGAATATCGGAGAGCATCGCAAGGGGGCGGGACCCCATGGAATAAATGTCCCGGAGAGCAGCCCTGGCTACATGGAAACCTGAAAGGAAGGGAAAATCGCTTAAGCGGGAATGGATACCGTCGATGGTCAACACCAGGTATTCATTGCCGATCCTTACAACCCCGGAATCATCAAGCTGAGAGCTGTCCACCACAGCCCCTGTCTGGCCTATGACCTCCCCGAGCTTGGAGTGCACGTAGAAGTCTCCGGTCCCTCTCGAACCTACCCCGAATTCTCCCATGGAAACCCCCGAGACAGTGGAGCTTAAGACCTCCCCCTTCACGTTTAGAGTCGCCCTGGCTTCGGAAATCACTGCCGACGCAATCTCCCGGGCGCCTTCCGGGCTTAGCTTCTTTATCTCAAGAATTCTTTCAGCCAGCTGTGCCTTCAGCCCGTTTTCATTATCAGGATCCTGCCGTAGTGCCCGTTTTGCGTAGCCTTCTATGTCCATAATATCATCTTCTCGCAGAATTAACTCTTAAAACCTTCAAAACATTCCTTACCATTTAACCACTGGAAAAAAGGGAAAAAAAATAAAAGCCATAAATGAAACAGCCTTCAACACATACTGACAAAGTTTTTCAGGATCTGCAGCCCTACGCCACCACTTTTTTCAGGATGGAACTGCGTCCCCATGACGTTGCCCTTCGAGTTTACGACCGAAGCTGCAAACTCCAGCCCGTACTCACATGCCGCAAGGGTATGCTCCGGGTCAGTGTCCACGTAATAGGAGTGGACGAAATACACGAAAGCCCTGTCGGGGATTCCCTTGAAAAGGGGATGGTCCTGTGTGATCTTTATATTGTTCCAGCCAATATGGGGCACTTTAAGCTCGGATTTCGGAAAGCGAATGACCTTCCCGGGGACCAGGTCGAGCCCGTCGGTCAGCTGTCCTTCCTCGGATGTGCTCATAAGAAGCTGCTGCCCGAGGCAGATTCCTAGCATCGGTTTCCCGGATTTTGCATACTCGTAGACGGTCTCTTTGAGGGGAAGCAGGCACCTCATGGCGTCCACAAAAGCACCAACACCCGGAAGAATCACTCCGTCAGCGGCAAGAATCTCTTCAGGTTCCCCCGAGATTACGGGACTCGCTCCTGCGTGTTCGAGCCCCTTTTGAACACTCCGGAGATTTCCTATCCCATAATCGAGAATCACGATTCTCTTCATAGCTCTAACAAATAAAGTTAAAATAGATTAAGTTTACGAGCAAATATATAAAGATTGAAAAAAAGTGTAAAGGTTGAAAAAAAGTGCGAAGATTGAAAAAAATTAAGAACTCTGTTCCTTACTGCCCTGCTCTTTAACGGTTCCTTACTGCCCTGCTCTTTACTGCTCTGTTCTTTAACGTTTTGTTTTCTGTGGTCTTTTCAAAAGTTACCCTTGACTTACCGCAGTGTACACATTCATAGCGCTTTTCAACCACTTTTGGCAAATAGGAAAGTGCACCGCTCTTTCGTTTCCATTTATGCAATCCCAAAAAACACAAAAAACTATGCGGACCCGTTTTTTCTGATGAGTCTTCAGAGCCACTATCGTTCAAAAAGCCGTTTCTCCTCGTGCGTATTTGATATGATTAATCATGAAGTATTCAATTTTAGTATGGTCAGGAAGATATATAAGTGTATAGTTATGACCTGAAATATTCAGAAACATTGATTATTAAAAAATAAACCGGTCTAAAAATCAAATAATTTTATATACATTGATCGAGTACTGATAAAATGTAAAATAATTTACATTAAATTATCTGGAAAATATCAAAGAGTGGGGGAACTCATGAGACGAATCCGGTTTTTAAGAAATGACGAAAGAGCTATGGAACTCCCGATCAATATTGTGGTGATGCTGGTCGTGGGGATGGTTGCCCTTGCAACACTTATTTCGATCATACCGACTCCGACAAAAGAGATGTCGGTTTTTATTGAAGGAGCAGCCCTGGGAGAAGAAGACCTTCAGGCAGGAAATTCGATAATAGTAAGCGCAGACGTTGCAGAAACTCCTTTCGGTGTAACGGTAAAGATAAAGGCGACAGACCAGGACGGTAACCCCGTAAGAGACGCAAACGTGGTGCTTACTGGCCTCGGAGGTGCGGCATCGAATAACACGGACATAAACGGAATCACGGTCCTGACAACGCAGGAGGGGGCAATGCCCAGGCTTGACCCGAACCAGAATGAGGGGACTATGGACCTGAAGATCCTGGCAGACGGCTTTTACGACTACGAGAAACAGGACGCCATTATGATCATAAAGACCCGGGTGACCTGAAAAGAAGAAAGCTGAGAAGTATGAAAAATTACTGAAAGAGAAAAAATCTCTTCGAAAAATTCCTTCGAAAAAAAATCATTTAAAAACAGAAGAAATTACTGAAAAAGGAATTACTGAAAAAAAGTAAATGAGCGGAAAGGGAAAAAGAAGTAAAAACTGCCGATATTCGGTTAGGAGGTCGCATATGCCACCCCGGAAATTCACTGAGAATGAAGAAGGGACCGTCGGGCTCCCGATAAGAATAGTGGTCCTTTCGATCGTGGGCTTCATAGGGTTTTATGAGATCCTCTCAGCCATCTCAAGTGCGCCCTCGCCGCCCGAACCCCTGTATGCGGAAGCAAACGTAAGCGCTGTTTATCTCCCAGCGGGAGAAGAAAACAGCACGGAAACAAATCTGACCCTCCTTGTCACGGCGCTTGACGGGGAGAGCCAGAGGGTAGGGGGAGCTAATGTGATTCTTTGGAGCCCCGACCGCAACCGGGCATACTCCGGCGTCACGGACGCGGAAGGAAAAGTTATAATAGAGCTCAAAAACCCGGAGTTGCCCCGGGGAAAAGCCGAAGGGTACATCTCCCTGAAAGCCATGAAAACCGGGTATCAGGATTACGTAAACGACTATTTTGTAAAAATTGCCCGGATTTAAGCTGTTTCAAAAGCCAGGTCAACCCCGGAAAAAGAGCTAATTCACCGGTTCAGACCACGGCAAAAATGTTTTTGTAATTGAGCAGGAACCAAAGGCCAAAAACCGACATAAACCCTCCGCAGAGGCATAGCACCTTTTCATGTGTACGCTGTGAGATCAGTTCCCTTCCCCTTGAAAAGGATGATGATACGGCCACAAGAAATCCGAGGTCCGCCAACCAGTGCCCGGCAACGAATGCAATTACGGCAAAGATGCCTGCAAGGTACTGCTGAAGGACAATTACGCTGCCTGCTGTCAACCACCATCCCAGGAATAAAGGGTTCAATGCGGAGGTTACAATCCCTGCAGGCAAAGGCCCAACCGACAGGTCCAATTTACTGGCCGAGGCAGAAATATCTTTTTTAGAGGTTTCTTTTGCACTTTTAATCATAAAAAGCCCGAAAATTACCATTACCAAACCGCCAATTACAGCCATATATGAGATTAGATTTACCCCGATGAAAGATGATGCCCCGGCCACTATGAGCATGAATAATGCCGATTCTGTCATCGCATGCCCGATAAATACCGAAGGCCCTGCCTTCCAGCCTACTTTAAAAGACGTCACGATCGTTGCGAACATCATGGGGCCAGGGACAAGGGCAGCAGATATGCCTACTGTGAACCCCAGAATAAGAGCTTTTATCAATTCTATAATGGATATCACCACAGGAGAAAGTGGATATTCAAAATAGATGGAAATTATGATATATATTAATAATGTGCTAAGCTCCCGGGACTTTGTTTCTCTTTGTTTTTATTCCTGACCAGCCATCGATTTCTGTTCCCGGTTCATCATATAAAACTTCAAAAGCACGGCTGCGGCCATCAGCGCTGCAAGCCCCAGGGAGAAAAACGGAGACCTTATTATATCCCAGCGCCCTGACCAGACCAGAAAACCGGTAAGGAAAAGGACCGAGGAACCCGTGATTCCGGAGATCTCCACCGGCACCTTGATTGAGCCCAGGGTGAAACGGTTCTGGTTCTCAACAGCCTCAAGGCGCCGTTCAATTCTTTCTGTAGACTCCCTTGCCGCAACTTCCCTTTCACATGCCTCCTTTATTTCCCTGTCCGCAGCCTCGAGTTCGGCACTCAGTTCCCCATGCACAAAATCCGAAAGCCCTATTATTGCCTCCTGAAGAGAGCGCAAGCTTTCGGAAAACCCGGCAAAAAGGGCATTTATCTCCTTAACTTTATCGGCACCCGAGGAGACTTCGGAAGAGGTATTCACGAAAATAAAAGGACCTTCCGAGACATCGGCAGAGGAAAGCACGGCGCTGAAGGAAAGGTTCGAAACACCTGTTTCCGAAAGCGAAGAGACCTCATCGGAAGGTAAAGAACCCTCAGGCAGCGTTAAAGAATTCTCAGGAGAAACGGAAGGGCACTCAGGAGAAACCGAAGAGCTGGCGATGGAATCCCCAGGATTTCCTTTCAGAAACGAATCGGAAAAAGAATTAGAGAAGGAACCACCGGGCTGCAACTTCCCGGGCGTTTCCACGGACAAGCGGCGCTCTACTGCCCTAAGCCGCTTTTCAAAACTCCGGATGCTCTGGTCAAAAACCTCAATCCTCCCGTGCAGGTCTTCCCTGATTTCGGGACCTACTTCACGTACCTTACCCAATTAAACCATACCCCCACTTAAATTTCTAATATGAATTGAAGCAAGGACATAATATAAATTTTTGGATGAATGAGTTATATATTAAAAATAAGAAGAAAAATCAAAAGATGAAAAAGGAAAACAGGCCATAAAAAGAAAAGGGAAAAAAAGGGAAAAA
>DUKH01000170.1:0-842 GCA_013329415.1 Methanosarcinaceae archaeon
CCCTGCTGGCCATTGTCACTGCCTCCACTTCCGGCTCCATTCCCTGCAAAGGCAACTGCTGGCAGGGTGCTAAAAATGAGAAGTACGACACTTAAATAAGATAAATATCGTATTACTTTTCTTGATTTCGTCTAACTCCCCCACTTAATGTTTTGTGAATGCTGTTTTATTGGGGAGGGGAAAATATAAGCATACTTTCCTGATAACGCTTGATGAACCGAATCAGGCGGATTTTAAAGCTTGATAGTTTTTAAATTTCCTTGATAAAACTTGAATATACATTTAATTTTATTTCCGAGGAAATCCGGAAAACCGTTGCAATTTCCAAAAAAAAAGTTCTAAAGCCTGAAAACGGAACGAAACTCAGGAAAAATATGTCCGAAAAATTAAAAATAAAGAAAAGACCGTTTTCACTTGAAAAACATCTTTTCTTTTTTGGAAAAGGTCTTGTCACTATATATTTCTGTTTTTAAGATTATATTTTTGAGGTTCTGTTTTTGCAGGTGGGATATACCTTTTTACAGATCCTCAATCACGATGTCTTCCTCAAGGCTTGCATTTTCAAGCAGAGCCTCAAGTTCTGCCATATCTGCGTCAAGTTCCAGGATTTCTGCTTCGTTAAGCTCCAGGTCTCTCGCATCCTGGACTTCTTCTCCTGCTTTAGCAGCATCGGAGTTAATTTCCGATTCTTCGACTTCAGCAGCATCGTTCCCGACGCATCCGGAACCTACAATCCAGACCATAAGGGCAGAAAGAATCAGCAGGTGAGCGAATTTGACCATTGAATTCCTCCTTAGATCCCGGTTTCATTGTTTACGTCGTCGGTTGAATTGCCGGTTGAA
>DUKH01000170.1:1250-3641 GCA_013329415.1 Methanosarcinaceae archaeon
AGGTTGTCAGAACCAGTTTCTTCGTTGTTATCTTCGGTTTCGTATTCTTTCAGTTCGTTAAAGATTTCTTTCAATAGATCGTTTGCTTCGTTTATGATGCCAAGAGCTTCACGCAACTGGTTGTTTGCTTCTTCCATTTCCTCTTCATCTGGATTTTCCGTCCGGTAGGTTTCTTTGGCTTCTTCCTGCTTTTTCCGGGCTTCTTCCATTAAATCGTCGTACTGGTCAAGTTTGTCTTCCATTTCCTCCAGCTCATCGAGTTCCTCGGTATCCTCGGTGTTTCATTTCAGAATCTGGATTCTATCGCGGAGCACCTCTGAGAGGGATTCGGACTTGTCCAGGGATTCCTCCATTTTCTCACTGACAGTCTGACCTGCTTCTAGAGATGCGTTTTTCTTGGCGTTGTTCCAGACTCCCCTTACGGATGTGGCAGAATTTGCGAATTCTTCGAGGTTATCTGCATTTTCAATATCTTCTTTTTCTTCCTCAAGCTGGTCTATCTGTTTTTCAATAGCGTCAATTCTCTCTTCTGTACTGTTGCTGTTTGACTGCTCAAGGTTGTATATTATGTTCTCCAGGTGAGCTATCATGTAGTCGATGCTTGAGGTAAGATATGCCCTGGTAACTTCCCTTTGCGACTCCCCAAATTCTCCAGCCCGGATCTGGTTCCGGATCCTGAGAAAAGCCCCTTTTGCATCCTGATATTCTCTTTTCTGGGTCTGGATTTGTTCTTTAAACTGTTTCTTTTCCAGGACCCTTTGCTGTATCAATTCCTTTTTATTGAGAGGTTCGGAAGCTGAATCATCGTCGTCTGCTTCCTCTTCAGTATCTACATCCTCTTCAGTGTTTGAATCTTCGGAATTATTAACTACTTTCCATGACTTCCCGTTCTCAGCTCCATTCACTGCCTTGTCGTTCCCGGCAAAGGCGGTAGCCGGCAGGATACTGAGGAGAATAAGTAAGACGGTGAAACATGATACATACCGTATGACTTTTTTTGATTTTTCCATCTGACTGCCTCCATTTAATCATTCATAATTTTGTAACTGATGCTCTATTGGAAAGGGGAAAATATAAGCATACTTTCTGAAAAACACTTGATGAGTTGAAACGCAGGGATTTTAAAGCTTGATAATGACCTTATTTAGTAGATAAAACTTTATTGTGCCTTTAAATTCCGAGCATTACGTGAGGGAAGTAAAAGATTTATGTTAAAAACCCATTTAACATTGCGTGAATTTTAAAAAGCTCTGCACAATCGGTTGTATGTTTTTTTCCTCCTGCTTATCCCGGGAGACGCTCTTGCTGCCACAGTGCATGGGACTGTTTACGAGTGGTACAGTTTCGAGCCGCTCGAAAACGCAGTTGTTGAAGTAAACTCCACCCCTGAACAGTACTTTGTTGCGTCTGATGCGGTATATTCCTTCAACCTGACACCGGGAAGCTACCTTATAGCGGCAAGCTATTTTGAAGGGGGGACCGTAGTGTATGCGGCAGAGGAGACGGTAACTATTACCGAGAACGGGGATTATGTGCTTGACCTTCTCCTATTTCCCACCTACGAGGAAGAACTTCTGGACCAGAGCGAATTTGCAGACTTTGATCAGGATTTTGAAGAAACGGAGCTTGTAACTGAAGAAAGCTCCAGGAACAGCATCTACGCATTCATACTGCTTGTTCTCTGCGCTCTGTTACTTGCCGGTTATTTCTGGAAAAGAGGGCCCAGGAAACCTCTGGATGTGTCAAATAATTTACAAAAATCTCCGGGTGGCAGAAACAGCGCACAACCAGGGGTTTCCGGGAAGGAATATGAATCCGGGACCGAATCCGAAAACTTTGAAGAGCCAGGGAAAAATGGCGGAACTTTTGAAGAATTCCCTAAACAGGGTTCGGACTCTCCTGCTTTACAGGTTGTTGAAGAAGAGGTTCGGAGGCCCGAGATAAATATTCAGGGACCCGGAGTGGAACCTTTGAAAGAAGATATACCGGAAGATGAAGTGCTGAAAGAAGGCATGTCGGAAGGCATGTCGGAAGATGAAATACTGAATGAAGAGGAAGCTTCGGTAAAAGAAGCGATGGGAGAAGATGTTCCGGAAGATAAAATGCTAAAAGGGGAAGATATTGAAGAAAAAGGTCCGGGAAAGGAAATGTCTGAAGAGGGAGCAGGGAAAGTCCTGAGGAATCCTGGAGTTGCTGTGCCTCCTTCAATTTCACAGGAGCCTGTAGAGCCTGATCCGGAAGTTCTGGAGGATCCCGAAGCTAACCTTCCGGAAGACCTTAAGGAGGTTCTGGAACTCATCCGTGAGAGCGGGAACCGGATTACCCAGCTGGAGCTCAGAAAGAAATCCCGCTATTCCGAGTCAAAGGTAAGCCTGATGCTCTCGGACCTGG
>DUKH01000170.1:4049-11266 GCA_013329415.1 Methanosarcinaceae archaeon
ATAATGAAAATAAAAGGGATAATGAAAATAAAAAGGATAAGAAAGGGGAAAGTCCCTAAAATAGTAGAAAGTCACTTAAATGATTGAAGATCCCTGAATTAATACTTCTTCTCCAGAAAAGAGACTTCTTCTGAAAAACCAAAAATAGCAAATTATATAACTGAATTCACCTACTAACAGCAGGAAGTATGGGAATACATTTGAAATATTTTAGAATGTGATGATTTTAGTTAATGCCCTTTTTGCTTCTCATATCTTGAAGATACTTCATAACTGAAATTACACCGAGGGACAATATGCGAGTTTCCATGGACATTGAATTAAAGGACGTGCCCGGTCAGATGCTTTTAGCCCTTCAGCCTCTGTCGGAATGCAGGGCTAACCTGATAACTGTTCTGCACCACCACCAGAAGCTTACCCCCCGAAAAACGGTTCCTGTGCAGCTCGTACTCGAAACCAGACCCGAAAATATCCCGGACATCAAGGCAAGGCTCGAAGAGAACGGAATCAAAGTCGTAAGGGTTGGTGAGCACCGTTTCAGGGAAAGTATTAACGTGGTCCTTATAGGGCACGTGGTCCATACCGGGATTCAGGATACCATTGATGAAATAGACAAGACCGGGTTTGCCGAGGTCGCGGACCTTACCCTTTCCATGCCAGGTATTGACATGATTTCTTCGGCTCTCATAAAAATCAATGCCCTGGGGAAAGAGGAAATCCAGAAGTCGCTCAACATCCTGAAAGAAGTGTCAGCAAAAAAAGACCTGCTGATGGTCCTGCCAATAGACGTCCAGGCTTGAAAAAAAGATCTTAGGAGAATTAGAAGATGAAAACAGTACGCTGTTCCATTATCGGATTCGGTGCGATCGGACAGGGTGTAGCCGAAGTGCTCCTGATGAAGAAAGAGTACCTGGAAAATATGGGCCTTGACGTCCGCGTGATTGCGGTAGTGGACTCGAGAGGTGCAACCCTCTCTCCCGAGGGGGTGGACCTTGCTGACTGCCTTGCCCGCAAAAGGGAAAAGGGAACAGTTGCCCAGGAAAAAATCACGGGCCTTGAAGTCATCAAGTCCATCGACCATGAACTGGTAATCGAAACCACTCCTACTAATATTGAAACCGGGGGAGCCGGGCTCCAGAACATGCTTGCAGCCTTCGAAAAAGGACTGGACGTGGTTACTTCTAACAAGGGCCCTCTTACCCTAAAATACCGGGAACTCGTGGAAACCGCAAAGGCAGCAGGTTCGAAGTTCAGGTTTGAGGCAACTGTTGGCGGTTCGATGCCTGTCATCAACTTTGCAAAAGAAGTCCTGGCCGGAAACAATATCAGGAGTATAAAAGGCATCCTGAACGGGACCTGTAACTATATCCTGACAAGGATGCTGGAAGAAAGGGCAAGTTACACCGACATCCTTGCCGAGTCCATGGAACTCGGGATTGCGGAGACAGATCCGACTTACGATGTGGAAGGAATCGATACCGCCTGCAAACTCGTAATCCTTGCAAACGCCATCTTCGGGCTGGACACCACCTATGAGGATGTCGACGTTACGGGAATTACGAAAATCACTCCCGAAGCCCTGGAAATGGCTTACGAGAACGGACACGTGATCAAACTCATAGGGGAGGTCAGCAGGGACCGGATCCATGTGGCTCCCAGGCTTGTCCCCATTAACCACCCCCTGGCTGTTGGAGGGACCCTCAACGTGGCTTCCCTGGATACCGAACTTGCAGGAGAAATCACTGTTACGGGCAGAGGTGCCGGCTCTGTGGAAACCGCAAGTGCAATTCTCAGTGACCTTGTCTCGATTTACAGGGAGCAGTGAAAGGAAACAAGAAGGCTGCGGATCAAAATCCGGATGCCCGAAGAGCTAAAATAGCTAACACATCGTAAACCAAAAAATAAAAGCTGCGGGGACCATGACGAGCTTCAGGGAATTTGCAGAGATCTGCCAGGCCATCGAGAAGATATCGAGTACCATCGAAACCACGAATAAGGTTGCGGAATTTCTACGGAAAGTGGAAGTTGAAGAACTACCTCTGGCAACCCACTTCATCATGAGTGAAGTCTTCCCTGCCTGGACAGGAAAACAGCTGGGGATCGGGACCAGCCTCCTTTATATGGCTCTCTCGAAAGCGTCGGGAATGTCGGTAAAGAGTATTGAAGCCCTGATACGGACCACGGGAGACATAGGAGAAACGGCCCTCCTGATCCTGAAGGAAAAGAGGAAAAACCAGGTCACTTTTACTTCATTCCTGGAAGAGGAATCCGAATTTTCCATCTCCGAAGTCTACCAGCGTTTCATTACCGCTTCCGAAGCCACAGGAAAAGGCTCCCAGAATTTGAAAATCAAAAATCTCCAGTTCCTTTTCAACTCTTCCAACCCCAGAGAAGCAAAGTACATCGCCCGCCTCGCCCTTGAAGAACTGCGCATTGGAGTTGGGGAAGGCGTCGTAAGGGATGCTATTGCAAAAGCTTTCAACGTGCCGGCAGATGTTGTGGAACAAGCTTTTATGGTCACGAACGACCTCGGGGATGTGGCTGCCGCAGCCAAGGCCGAGGGGGTTGAGGGCCTGAAAAAGCTCGGGATCGAAATAAACCGCCCCATCAAAATGATGCTCTCTCAGATCAGCCCCGACATCGATGCTGATATAAGGGACATGAAGGAAGCTGCAATCGAATGGAAGTTCGACGGGGCAAGGGTCCAGATCCACAAGGACAGGAATTCGGTAACCATTTTCTCAAGGAAACTCGAAAACGTAACAAACTCCCTCCCCGACCTTGTCGACATCGTCCGGAAGCATGTGAAAGCTGAATCCGCAATCCTTGACGGGGAAGTCGTAGCTGTGGCAGAAGACGGCAAACCGAGGGCTTTCCAGGAGATCCTGAAGCGTTTCCGGCGCAAGTATGATGTGGCTGAAAAAGCCGCCTCAATCCCGATTCAGCTCAACCTCTTTGACATCATGTACCTGAACGGGGAGACCCTTATCTACCTCCCCCTCCGCGAGCGGCGAAAAGCCCTCAGCTCCTGCGTGGAAAGTTCGGTTGAAAACTCGAAGTCCATTTCCGTAGACGAGCAGGTCATCACAGGCGATCTCGAACTCGTGGAAAAGATCTATCAGGAAGCCCTGGATGCCGGGCACGAAGGCATCATGGTCAAAAATCCGGATTCCATTTATTCCCCTGGAAAACGCGGTAAAAACTGGCTCAAGAAAAAGCCCCTCATGGAAACCCTTGACCTTGTGGTCATCGGTGCCGAATGGGGTTTCGGGAGACGGGCAAACCTTATAGGCTCGTACACAGTCGGCTGCTACGACTCTGATACAACCCGCTTCCTGCAAATCGGCAAGGTAGGCACCGGCCTGAGTGACGAACAGCTCAAAGAGCTCACCGAAATGCTCTCCGGGCTCATGGGCGGGGAAGCCGGAGGAGTTTTTGCTGTCCGGCCAAAAGTAGTGGTCGAAATCGCTTTCGAAGAAATCCAGAAGAGCCCCAACTACGACTCAGGTTTTGCCCTACGCTTCCCCCGTTTCATCCGCATCCGGAACGATAAAGCCCCTGATGAAGCCGACAGCATCCAGCGGATCGAAAGGGTCTATTCCCAGCAGCGGAAACAGCTTTGAACTTTGGCCGGCGATTCTTTTTAATTTTCGTTATGAGTCCCAAACTGTATTTAATTTTTGAGATTCGAATCCTGAAATCTCAAATGTACTTGAACAGGTCCCCCCTCAAACATATTTGAACAGGTCGTCCCGTTTCATTTCGTGCAGCCTGTCCTTCAGGAGGATTTTGAGGGCTTTTAAGTCCCCTTTCTTGACGCTGATCGGAGCGATCAGGTGTTTCCAGTTTTCCCATGGGGGTTCAAGCCCAAGGCGGCCTGCGATTTCATCCAGGAGAGGGTCATACTCGTTTTCTTTGACTTTGTCCATCTTGTTTGCAGCTATCAGGGTATCAATTCCGACTTCCCTCAGGAAATCAAACATTTCAATGTCAATGGGGATCTGATCCCTGGCATCCCAGCGGTCGACAACATCCGGGAAGAAGGGGCCGTCTATCACCAGGACTCCGAGCTTGATCCTTTCGGCATTGTTTTCGATGTAGTGTACAATCTTGTCTTTCACGATGTCCTGTTTCCGGTCCTTGACCCCGCTCATGAAACCGAAGCCCGGCATGTCGGTGACGAGCAGATCCGAGAGCTGGACGTGGAAGGGGCGCAGGGTAACTCCGGGGCGTTTTCCGACCCTTACTTTTGCTCCGAAAAGTTCCTTTATGAGAGATGATTTGCCCACGTTGGAGCGCCCGACGAAGAGGATTTCAAGGTTTGTACCGTTTTGTTCCACGGTTTTGCTTGCTTTCATTTTTTCTTTACCTCATTTCTGCTTCTCCAAGCCCGGCATCGAAGGCATGGAGAAAAGCCTCAACGGAGTCTTCGGGGATGCGTGCCCCTCCCGCGTGAGGATGCCCTCCACCGCTTCCTCCGAACCGGGGAGCAATGCTGCGCAGGAGCCGGTTAATGTCTGCCGGGCCCCTGGAACGGATACTCAGGTCGTATATCCCTTTTTTCGGACGGTGTTCGGCTGCAATGCCAATTTCCTTCCGTCCGTATGAGGCTGCGTAGATAGCTGCTTTTGAAATGGAGTTATTCGTATTTACAATATACGCGCTGTTTATCAGGACTTTCACGTTTTGTTTGACAAAGACCCGGATCTTTTCTTCGTTCAGGGCCGCATCCCGGGCAAGGTCCAGGAGGTCCGGAATCCTTGAAGGAATCCTGTCCCTTGAGAGAGGATTCGGGAGCGTCCTCTTGAATTCGTAGTCCTTGCCCTTTTGGAGCACCGCCTGGATCAGGGTCCCTGCCTGGAAGTAGAGGCTTCGTTTGTCCCAGTCCTTTACCCAATTTTTTACATGGGGCGTGTTGTCGCAAAAGTCTCCTATAGCCCCGTAAATGGCAACCCTCCTCATGTCCCGGCTCAGCAGGTCTTCAAAGATGCAGAAGGTTAGTTCTGAGGTGCAGGGCCCTGTGCAGTCATTGTAAAACCATTCATCTCCCCCTTTTTCATATTCCATGCAGCTTTCCGGGAGAGGGTGGTGATCGATGTAGTAGAGGTTACACTTTTTGGCAAGTTCCTGGAGCCTGGAGTAAAGTTCGAAGCAGTGCCTTTCATTAATTGCTATGTCACAGATGATGAGGTTTTTAACGTCTCTGATCTCGTTCAGTTTATCCAGAAGGCTGACCGGATTTGTGAAGTATACGGATGCATCCGGGTAGGCACTCTTTGCAATGGCACCCGAGCATATCCCGTCCGAATCTCCGTGGGTAAGAATCAGGGTTTTTGCTGATAGCAGGTTTTGGGGTTCTTTCATTCTGGGCTTCCTTTTTCCTTTTAATTGAGAGTAAAGAAGTTTCCTTTCTTATTTTTAAGCTTTTACTTATTTTCCGACAGATGGGTTATTCTCCAGAAAGAGACCTTGAAAAATCAGCACCCCCCTGTAAATGGAGGGGCTGGTTGAAAAAAGGATGAACAAATGAAATGAATAGAAAAGGAACGAGCAAATAGAGGAGTTCAAAATGGAATATGCAAAAAAAGGAATGAAAAAATAGAGAATTTAAAAGAAGAAAATTTTGAGGAATGAATAGGAGAAAAGTTATGCCCCCCGGAAATCCGGAGAGCAGCTAAAAAAGAGTTTCTGAAAAAAGGAAGTCTTAGAGTTTCTGAAAAAAGGGAATCTCAAAAAGAGCGCTTAAAAACGCTCTCCTGAGTAATTTTCAGACAAGCCCTTTTTTCCTGAGCCCTGCAACTCCCAGCAGCCCGAGGCCCGCAAGCAGGGAACCAAAACCCGGGGTATCCCCGTAATCCTCTTCAGTCCCGCCGGTTTTCACATGGGTATCATCGGGTTCTTCTTTCTTTTCCTGGTTGGATTCCGTTGACCCTGCGGGCTGCTGCTGTTCGCTGCTTGCTTCCAGGGTCAGGGCCCCCACATTCACAACAGCCGGGGTATTGGAATCGACTTCTCCCTTGTAGCTTTCAAGGTCAAGGAAAGTTGCTTTGCAAGTGGGCAGCTGGACTTCCCCTTCGCTGTGCATCTGCAGGACGTATTTGATGGTCTTTGCCCCGCCGCCGCTCTGGAGGACTCCTTTATAGCTTGTTTCCCCGCTTATGAATTTTGCTTCGGGAGGAACGGTATCGGTAACCGTTACGCTTGAGTCAACGTTACCTGAGTTCTTTACGGTTACCGTGACCGTCAGTTCGTCCCCTTCTTCAAGCTGCTTTGTGCTGAGCGATTTGGTAAGTATTATGTTCGGACCGTAGATTTTGGTCTTATCGGAATTGTCAGATTCGACTTTCTTACTCACCCCGTTGGGCAGGGTGAAAGTGGCAACCGCTTTGGGGAATGTGAAATCCCCTGGTTTTTCCGGGATCAGGGTGTACTTGAAGACATCCGCAGCAACTTCCCCCGCTTCCAGGGAAAGGGTTGTACCAAGCTCCATATCTTCTTCAAGCCGCATGCCTGAGACCAGTGTATCCGTAAGTTCGATATCTTTAATATCACAGAGGCCACCATTCCGGACTGTTATCGAAACGTATACTGGCTCTCCCATATGGCGCTCTTTTGTGGTGCTCTTCGAAACTATAAGGTCCCATTTCCGCTTGATCTTTATGGTCTTTGACCCTTCGTCTTCGTACTCCTCATCCTTGAAATCCTCAAACTCGGTCTTTACGATAATTTTGTAATCGGTATCTTCCCAGGGTGCAGGAGTCTTCAATGTGAGGGTAATCGGCTCCAATACTTCACCTTTCAGGACCTTTGTGTAAGTGTACTTTGTTTTTCCACTTATTACCTCAAGCCCTGCAGTGTCAATTGTCAGCACAACGTTTTCGGCTTTTGCGTCTCCGTCGTTCTTAACGTTTATCGTCACATCTATCCTGCTATCGGCAGCAGATTTCGGGTCGTAGCTGTCCTGGTCCGTGTCAACGTCGATATCGAAACCGGGTTTTCCCCTGAGGAGAATATCCAGCTGGGCATAAGGGTTCCAGTTGTCAGTTTTGAACTCTACCCCGTTCTTTTTAATGATTTCATAATTAGGGTCCACTTTCTGGGCATAGACCTTTATTTCATCGTCATATTCGAGTTCCAGCCCCGCAGCAAGAGGGCCACTTTTCAGTTCTTCCCCATCTTTTGAAATAGTGACAAACACCGTTCCTTCGTCATGAAAG
>DUKH01000021.1:0-3365 GCA_013329415.1 Methanosarcinaceae archaeon
AAGGTCAGCAAAAAGAAGGTCATTCAATAGAGTGAACGATCATTCAATGAATTGAATGATCGGTATTCAGTCACTTATGAGAGACAGCCAGCTGGATCCCTATTGCAGTAAAGATCCCTGCTTTTCCCCAGTTAATGTACTTCCCGACTCCCGGTCTTTCCAGGATTTTGTTACCGATTGTTCCGGCAAAGACGGAAATTACTGAAAAGATTAGCAAGGCCTGGACCATGAATATTATTCCCAGCAATATCATTTGTGTGGGCACGCCGCCAGCCTCCAGGTTTACGAACTGGGGCAGGAAGGCCAGGAAGAAAAGTGCGACTTTAGGGTTCAGGACGTTCATGAAAATTCCCTTCTTATATAGAGCCCGGAAGTCCGTTATCTGGGCCTGGCCGGAGGATAACACCCTGTCGCCTTCTCTGAGGGCCTGCCATGCGAGGTAGAGTAGGTAAGCTGCTCCCAGGTATTTTAAAACCGTAAAAGCCAGGGCGGACTGATACACAATGGCAGAAACCCCCAGGGCTGCTGCGGTGGTATGGACCAGCACTCCGGTACACAGACCCGATGCGGTGGCAATCCCTGCTATTTTTCCCTGGGAAATGCTCTGGGTGAGCACAAATATAATATCCGGGCCAGGCAGGAACGTAAGCGCAGCAGATGCTGCGATAAAATATATCAACTGTGATGCTTCAATCATTTTTCTCACTTTTCATTTTATAGCTGTTTTTAAAAATGGGATTGAATTACTTATAATAAAGGGTTTCTACACTGGATTTTAGTTTTTGGAGTTGCCTTTCACATCTTATCCCAGGTTCTAAGAATACACTTTAAAAAAAGAAGTATCCCATGAAAAATAACTGCCCTCATGTCATAGGGAAAAACAAAAGAATAAGAATTAAAAAAGTATCCCACGCATCTTTTTATGATCAAATAACCCTTCTCAACTCTTCCTGTTTTTTCCAGGCTTTTTATGGCGCTTTTCAGGCTTCAACGATCACCGTACCTTCCATCCAGGGGTGGAATGTGCAGATATAATCGTAAGTGCCTTCTTCTTCAAAGGTGAACGTAAAAGTATCCCCCTCTTGAAGCGTGTCCGATTCAAGTCCCGAACCTACCACGTTATGTATGGCGGTATCATAGTTAGTCCACCTGATGGTCTGCCCTGCCTCCACCGTAAGCGTGTCGGGAATGTATGTGAAGTCCCGGATTTCAACATCGATTATTTCTTCCCCTGCTCCTGCGGCGGGCTCCTCAGCGTCCGTCTCTTCTTCAGCCCCTTCTTCAACTTCTGCTCCGGTTTCTGTTTCCTCTTCTTCCATCTCGGGTTCTTCATCGTTTCCCGCTTCATCCGCAGGTTCAATCGCTTCCGCTTCCTCTTCCCCGGGTGCTGCAGGAGCAACTTCTTCCGAATCTCCGTAACCCGCACAGCCAGCAGCAAAAAGTACTCCGAAAATTATCAGGAAAATTATGATTTCCGTTCTCATTTTACTCTCCCTCTTCTCATTTTCCCGCTCACAGAACCATTTTACTGTTTTGCCCTGAATATAATTTTCACTTCCAATCCTAAAACCAGTATGGGAAACTGATTTCAGTATAATTATTATCTTTCGTAAAATATTTGAGTAACTTCCTTAAATATTTGTAAAATGTTCAAAACGGAACTCAATTAGTAATCTCAACTCTTTTTACAAGTCCGCTTGAGCGAGCGGAGAGAGCGAAACGGACAGCGCACTGCCGAGCCGCAACTCGGCTGGTGCAACTCGGCTGGCGCAATTCGGCTGGTGCAGCCAGGCTATAGCAACCCTGCTATTGCACCCCGGCAAAGACAAATACTTTAATAAAAGGGAAATGACTATTCACCTACGTTTCAGCAGCCATTTACGTTACAGCACCGTTCAAATATTATATTCCCGTATTGAATCGGCATATCACATTTACATTAAAATTTATATTTACCCCCAATCAAGGTGTGAATTTATGTCTTTAGCAAATCTCAGAACGCATTATACGACCGGCGTAAACCCGGAAAAAATTGAAGACGGTCAGAAGGTAACCCTTGCTGGCTGGGTCCACGAGGTCAGGGACCTCGGAGGGATCTGTTTTGTTGTGCTCCGGGACCGGGAAGGAAGGGCTCAGGTCACGCTTGTTAAGAAGAAAATCGACAGGGACCTTTTCAACGCCGCAAGGAAGCTTGTGCGCGAGTCCGTGATCTCGGTAACAGGCTCTGTTAAGCTCGAAGAAAAGGCTCCCAACGGGTACGAACTTATCCCCAAGGAAATCGTTGTCCTGAACGAGGCAAACTCTCCGCTGCCCATGGACACCACCGGGAAAGTAGAAGCCGAACTGGACACAAGGCTGGACTCCCGCTTTATCGACCTGAGACGGGCCGAATCAACAGCGGTTTTCAAGGTCAGGCACCAGGTCCTCCAGGCAGTCCGGGAATTCTTTGTGGAAAACGGTTTTCTTGAGACCTCAACCCCCAAGGTCGTGGCCACGGCTACGGAAGGCGGGACCTCACTTTTCCCGATCACCTACTTTGACAGGGAGGCTTTCCTGAACCAGAGCCCCCAGCTCTTCAAGCAGATCCTCATGAGCGGCGGCTTTGACAGGGTCTTTGAAATCGGCCCTATCTTCAGGGCAGAAGAACATGACACCCGCAGGCACCTGAACGAAGCAACTTCCATCGATGTCGAAGTCAGCTTTGCCGACCATTTTGACGTAATGGAAATCCTGGAAAACCTGGTGGCTTATGTCTACACAAAGGTCCTGGAAAACTGCAGTACTGCCCTTGAAACTCTCGGGGTCGAACTGAAGGTCCCGAAGCTCCCCTTCAAGAAGCTTACCTACGATGAAGTCATCGAGATCATAAATGCCCACTCGGAAGAGAAAATACAGTGGGGAGACGACCTCGGTACCCAGGGCGAACATGCTGTGGGCCAGTATGTCTATGAAACCACTGGCGAGTCCCACTACTTTATCATCGACTGGCCTACGGAAATCAAGCCCTTCTATGCCATGCCCTACGAGGACAGGCCGGAATTCTCCAAGTCCTTTGACATGATGCACCGCACAATGGAACTCTCCTCCGGAGCCCAGCGGATCCACATCCCGGACCTGCTCAAGAGCCGGATCGAGTCCCAGGGCCTGAACCCAGACGGTTTCGAATTCTACCTGAAAGCCTTCGATTACGGGATGCCCCCGCATGCAGGCTGGGGTCTGGGTTGCGAACGTTTCGTCATGACCATGCTTGGCACCGATAACATCAGAGATACCGTGCTCTTTCCCAGGGACAGGAGAAGACTTTCTCCCTGATCTCCCTCAATTTTCTTTATTTTTTGATATTTTCTTCTCTGAGGTTCTTCTCT
>DUKH01000021.1:3732-4531 GCA_013329415.1 Methanosarcinaceae archaeon
GGTTCTTCTCTGAGGTTCTTCTTTGATTTTCAGAACTTCAAGCGATTATTTTTTCAACTTTGAACGGAAGGTTGGTCATAGCATGACAGACAGAAACGTATCCGGTGAAAAACCGGAGAAACGGGCAGCAGGGATTGCCGCAGCCCGGCTTGTCAGTTCCGGCATGGTTGTAGGGCTCGGGACAGGCTCAACGGTTGCATATACGATTAAAGAACTCGGAAGGCAGGTCCGGGAAGAGGGGCTTAACATCCTCGGAGTCGTTACCTCATACCAGTCCGAGATGCTTGCTATCGAATCCGGCATCCCTCTGACTACCCTTGCCCAGCACCCGGAACCTGACCTTGCCATTGACGGGGCAGACCAGGTAGACGCAAAAATGTACGCTATCAAGGGAGGGGGAGCCGCCCACACCCGGGAAAAGATCGTCTCGGTTTCCGCAAAACACTTTGTGGTGGTTGCTGACGACTCTAAGATGAGCGAGGAGCTTGACCGGGAAGTGCCCGTGGAAGTCCTGCCCTTTGCAAAGGAGCTTGTCGTGAAAAAAATCCGGGAACTCGGGGGGGCACCCGAACTCAGAATGGCGTCCCGGAAAGACGGTCCAGTGATCACGGACAACGGAAATTTCGTGCTTGATGTAGCTTTTGGCGTGATAGAAGACCCCGCATCCCTCTCCCTCCAGCTGTCTGCAATTCCGGGCGTTGTTGAGCATGGGATTTTTTCCAATGTTGACGAGGTCTACGTCGGGAAAACGGACGGATCCGTGGAAATCATTAAAAAGTAAGATCATTAAGAAGTCATT
>DUKH01000021.1:4867-7267 GCA_013329415.1 Methanosarcinaceae archaeon
TAGAAGTCATTTAGAAGTCATTAAGGAGTACGATCACTGGTAATTAAATAGAAAAGTGTTGCGGAAATAAGGCTGGATTTAAATCCAGGCAAAATTGCTGTCCTTCATCCCTGAAAAAGGAAACGGAGCGGGTGTATCTGCTCATTTTGTTTTTCTGTTATCCGGGTTGTTGAATGGAATTTTCATTTCCGAAGACCGGCACATTTTTATAGAAGTATTATCAGTACTTTTGTGATCAAATCCTTCTTCGATGCGCTTAAATTATTTGCAGGTGGAAGTAATAGGATAATCTGTGAGAGCTACTCTTATGTGAGAGATACCCTGAGCTGAGAGGTATTCTCTGGGGGGATAATTTTCTCTGATATGAGAAATCTTTCCTGATACAAGAGATGCTCTAACGGGAGAAACTACCTCAATTTATCCGGGATCAGGCAGACAGGATTAAGCGCCGGGAAAAAATACTTTAAGTTATCGGGTACTTAAGGATTCAGGTATTTGAAGTTTACAAATTTAAATGTCACGATAATCGAATATTTTCAGGAGGTTTAAGTTCAGATGGCAAGCGGTGGCCAGCCAATTTACATAATAGATCCGAATAAAGAGCAGACAAAGGGTAAAGACGCACTAAGCATGAACATTGCAGCTGCAAAAGCAGTGGCAAGCATTGTTAAGAGTACACTCGGGCCGAGGGGCATGGACAAGATGCTCGTCAATGTCCTGGGAGACATTACTATTACTAACGACGGTGCTACCATCCTGCATGACATGTCCATCGAACATCCTGCAGCCAAGATGGTTGTGGAGGTCTCCCAGTCCCTAGAAAGTTCTGCAGGGGACGGGACCACCAGCTCAGTTGTGTTTACGGGCACTTTGCTTGAGAAGGCCGAGGAGCTTATTGAGAATGGGGTGCACCCTACTCTCGTTGTCAAGGGATTCAGGCTTGCGGCCGGAAAAGCTGTGGAGCTCCTTGAGGGTCTCGCAGTTTCCGTGGGCTCTGAGGACAGGGAGGTTCTTGCCAGAGTTGCCAGGACTTCGGCTACGGGCAAAGCCACTGAAAAATACAACACCCTGCTTGCAAAGATCGCTGTGGACGCGGTACTTGCCGTGTACGATAGGGATAAGGTGGACCTGAAGCACGTTACTATGTTAAAAGAAATCGGGGGCCGCACTGAAGATTCCGAGTTTGTGGAAGGGCTTGTGATCGAAAAGGTGGCTATGGACAGAAATGCCCCGCTCAGGATTGAAAATGCAAATCTTGCGCTCATCGATACCCCGATGGAAATCGAAAAAACCGCAAACAAGGCAAAATTACAGATCTCCAGCGTCGGGGATCTTGAAATGTTCGTGAAAGAAGAGGAAGCTACCCTTTTCGGAATGGCGGATTACATTATCAGGGCAGGTGCCAACGCCGTTTTCTGTTCCAAGGGCATGGACGAAAAGATAGCTGCTTACCTCCAGGGCCACGGAATCTATGCCACCCGCAGGGTGAAAAACGAGGACCTTCAGCACATCGCCGAAGCTACCGGCGGCCCGGCTATCCGGAACATCAAGGAACTGACCAAAAACGAGCTCGGACATGCCGGACTGCTCGAACAGGACCGTGAGGGCGACCAGGGCAAGACCTATCTCAGGGACTGCAAAGGTGCAAAGACTGTCTCCATTGTCATCCGCGGCGGGACCGAACACGTTGTGGACAATGTAGAACGTGCAATTGACGATGGCCTGCGGGTTGTCAAATGTGTGGTCGAAGACGGTAAGATTGTAGCCGGAGGCGGGGCTCCCGAAGTCGAGGTCGCCCTTGGTCTGCGCTCTTACGCCTCAAGCATAGGTGGCCGCGAACAGATGGCTATTATGGCCTTTGCCGACGCCCTTGAGGAAATCCCGAGGACAATTGCCAGGAACGCGGGTATGGATACCATCGATACCATCCTGAACCTGCGGGCAAAACATGCCGAGGACAAAAACGCCGGGATAAACGTTTTCTCCGGTGAGGTCGAGGACATGTTTGAAAAAGGTGTTGTGGATCCCCTCAGGGTTAAGCTCAACTCCATCAAGGCCGGCTCCGAAGCCGCAGAAATGGTCCTCCGTGTGGACAATATCCTCCGCGCCCAGCGTTCCGATATGCAGGAAGTCAGGCCCGAACACATGGCAGCCACTTACGAAGGCATGTCTGCCCCGCAAATGAACATGCGCAGGTGAAAGCCTGAACCGGGTCAGGTCCGGATAGGATCGGATCTTAAGACGGAAAAACGATAATCAAACTGAATGAAAAAGGCAAAAGTTGCAGGCTATGTTCTGCAGCTTTCTTTCTTCATTTTGTTCTCATTTTGTTCTCATTTTGTTCTCATTTTGTTCTTCATTTTGTTCTCATTTTGTTCTCATTTTGTTCTTCATTTTGTT
>DUKH01000045.1 GCA_013329415.1 Methanosarcinaceae archaeon
ACCGTTCCTGAAGCCGCCCCTGCCCCTCCAAAATCCACATCTGAAGCCGTCCCTAAAGAAATCACCCTCCGGGTTTCTGGCATGACCTGCGCCGCCTGTGCGGCAAATATCGAGAGGGTTCTGAAAAAGAAGGAAGGCGTGAAATCCGCAGCCGTAAACCTTCCACTCGAAAAAGCCAGTGTGAGTTTTGAGCCGTCCCGGATTTCTCCTGAAGAAATCGAAGAAGCCATCGAGTCAATCGGGTACGGTGTAGAAAAGGATACCGTTACCCTGGACCTTCAGGGCATGAGCTGTTCGGCCTGTGCTGCAAACATCGAAAGGGTCCTGAACAAAACCGAAGGGGTAATTTCGGCTTCCGCGAATTTCCCGCTGGAAAAAGCTGTTGTGGAATTCGATTCTTCCAGGGTCTCGGTCCGGGAAATGATTGCAGCTGTTGAGAGCATTGGCTACAGGGCTTCCGTGAAGGTCGAAACAGCGGAATATGAGGATAAGGAACGGGAATTTCGGGAAGCTGAGATCCGGAAGCAAAGGAATAACCTGCTCATAGCCATTGGCTTGGGGATCCCCATCTTTTTCGGAAACATGCGGATGATGTTCCCCTTTTTTCCTTCGTGCCTACCTTTCTTTCGGACCCGATTGTGTTATTCGTGCTTGCAACCCTGGTCCTCCTCTTTCCGGGGAGGCAGTTTTTCGTGGGGACCTTCAAGGGTTTCAAGCACGGAGTAACCGATATGAACCTCCTGATCGCCGCCGGGACAGGGTCAGCTTACCTTATAAGCGTGGCCTCGACTTTCCTGGACCTGGGGCCCGGGTATGACAGTACCTACTATGATACGGTTTCTTTCCTGATTATTTTCATTGTCCTTGGCCGCTACCTGGAAGCCAGGGCAAGGGGAAGGACCTCTGAAGCAATCCGGAAACTGATGGGCCTCAAGGCAAAGACTTCCCGAATCCTGGTTGACGGGGAGGAGAAGGAAGTCCCTGTGGAAGAAGTGGGCGTAGGGGACATTGTTGTAGTCCGCCCCGGAGAAAAGATCCCTGTCGACGGGGTCGTGGTGGAAGGAAACTCGGCTGTGGACGAGTCCATGCTGACCGGGGAGAGCATTCCCGTGGAGAAGGGGAAAAGCGATACGGTTATAGGGGCTACCCTGAACAAGACCGGGGCTTTTAAGTTCAGGGCCACAAAAGTCGGGGCAGACACTGCCCTTGCCCAGATCATCAAGCTCGTTGAAAGCGCCCAGACCATGAAAGCGCCAATCCAGCGGGTTGCCGACGTTTTTGCAGGGAATTTTATAGTAGCCGTGCACATAATTGCCCTGCTTGCATTTTTCTTCTGGTTCTTCATAGGGTACTGGCGCTACGGCGTGGGAGAGTCCGAAGCCCTCCTGGGAATCAGCCCCTTCCTCTTTTCCCTGCTGATAGCAATCACCGTCCTTGTGATCTCCTGCCCCTGCGCCGTGGGCCTGGCAACCCCGGCAGCCATCATGGTAGGCACGGGCAAAGGCGCAGAAAACGGGATCCTTATAAAAGGAGGGGAAGCTCTTGAGAGGGCACACAAACTTGACGCGATCGTTTTTGACAAGACCGGGACCCTTACCGAAGGTACCCCGAAACTTACGGACGTGCTGGCAGCTCCAGGCAGGGAGGAAACTGAGGTGCTTTTCATTGCAGCCACGACTGAAAAAGGTTCGGAACACCCTCTTGGAGAAGCGGTGGTCAAAGGGGCTGAGGAGCAGGATATAAAACCCGGAAATGCAACGGATTTCAGATCGATTCCCGGCAAAGGGGTGGAAGCCTACTTCGAAGGAAAAAGGGTTCTTCTGGGCACCCGGAAGCTGATGGAAGAAAACGGGATTTCTTTCAGGGGCCTTGAAGCCGATATGCGTAACCTTGAGGAAAACGGAAAGACGGCAATGCTCATTGCCATTGAAGCCGAAGCCCTGGGACTGGTTGCCGTAGCCGATACCCTTAAAGAGAGTTCAAAAGACGCGGTTCAGACTCTCCGGAAAATGGGAATCGAAGTTGTGATGATAACCGGAGACAATGCCTCAACCGCAAATGCCATTGCAGCTCAGGTCGGGATTGAGAGGGTGCTTGCCGAAGTGCTGCCCGAAGACAAGGCGGGAGAAGTCAAGAAACTTCAGGAAGAAGGCAACCTCGTAGGGATGGTGGGCGACGGGATCAATGATGCCCCTGCCCTGATCCAGGCCGACGTGGGGATCGCCATGGGCGCGGGAACTGATGTGGCTATGGAATCTGCCGAAATCGTGCTGATCAAAAACGACATCATGGACGTGGTCGCTGCTCTTCGCCTGAGCCGGCTGACCATCCGCAAGATCAAGCAGAACCTGCTCTGGGCTTTCGGATACAATGCCCTTGGCATCCCTATAGCTGCAGGAATTCTCTATCCTTTTGTGGAGCGCATCCTGGTCTCTCCGGAACTTGCAGCAGCGTTCATGGCCCTTAGTTCGGTTTCAGTGACAACCAATTCGTTGCTCATGAAAAGAAGTAAGATTAAATAATTTCAGGGTGGATACTTCTGTGGTTCAATAATTTAAGAAAGAAATCCGATACGACCATCTTTAACAATTCTTTGATAGCCAATCTTTAAACGAAAGTGTGATCCCCATGGTGAAATTCGGACCGAAGGACAAAAGGACAAGACTTGTACTCCTTGCAAGCTTTGCAACCTCGATAGTGCTCTTGAACCTTTTTTTATTAGGGGCGATCCTGACCAACATGATTCGGGGGGACATGTCCTATACCCAGGTGGATATGGTGGCAGGTGCCATTTTTGTCTTTGTGATAACCATGATCATTTCAATGTCCCTCTGGCCGAAAATCATTGACCGGCTTGAGAGCAGGGAAGAAAGCAAAAAAGCCTCCTGATCTTTGGGACTTACCCATTACCATGCAAGCAATTATATCAAGATTAATAATTCCAATCCAGGTGTTAATATGAAAAACTCCATCAGAAAACTGGGGCTCATAGGGGCCGGCCTCTGTGCAATGACCGAAGAAAAGATCGATGTACTCGTAAAGGATCTGGTCGATAAAGGGGACATAAATAAGGAAGAAGGCAAAAAACTGGTTATGGATATGCTCGAAGAGAGCAAAAAACAGAAAAACGATCTTGAGAAGAAAATTTCCGAGAAAATCCAGGAAACCATCTCAAAAGCCGATTTTATTTCCAGAAAAGACATACAGGAACTTGAAGCCAGAATCGCAACCCTGGAAGAAGAAGTCCGGAAAATGAAAAACAAAGAAAAGATGTTTTTCAAGTGAAAAGGGTCTTTTGGTTGGGTTTTATCCCGTACTGCCCCTTTTGTCCTTAATTTATATTTTTGCTTTTCAGGTTCTGTATTTCAGGAGGGATATATTTTTTACAGTTCTTCAATCACTATGTCTTCCTCAAGACTCGCATTTTCAAGAAGAGCCTCGAGTTCTGCGATCTCCGCTTCAAGTTCCTGAATTTCAGTTTCATTAATCTCCAGTCCCCCGGAAGAATTTCCGGCTTCTTCCCCTGCTTCAACAGCTTTTGAGTCTTGTTCGGATTCCTCTACTTCAGAGGCATCATCCCCAACGCAGCCGGATCCCACAATACAGGTCATTAACGCAGAGAGGATTAGCAGATGAGTTAACTTGGCCATTGAATGCCTCCTTAATTCTCGAATTCCTCATTTTCGTTATTAATCATTTCTTGATCTTTCAGCTGGTCTTGATCTTTCATCTAGGCCTGACTCTGAATTTGATCCTGATCCTGGTCCT
>DUKH01000189.1:0-821 GCA_013329415.1 Methanosarcinaceae archaeon
GTTTAAAAAACGACACCGTAAAAACAAAAGCGATCTGTTTCAAAAACTGCACCCAAAAACGGAACAGAAAGCAGGAAAGAATCGGATAATTTTGGGGCCGGTTCTTTCCCCGGTATTCTATTATCTGCACCTACCTTTTTCTGAAGAGTCCCTCTCCTGAGATCCTCCTGAAAAAAATCCATTTATTCAGAATAATTCCCCTGATCAAAAAGCCATAAATCCAAACTTGCCCTTTTTTCCTTGATGATCAAATCCATCAGCTATACAAGTTCACCAGGTACACAAGTATATCAACTACACAGGCCTGAAGTCCGAATATTTGGACTCGGAATATAAAGAACCAGAAAGACAGGGGACAGGATATTGAAACTCAATGTGAAGACGGATAAGCGTATCGAATTAATAGACATCACTGCTGAAGTCAGGGAAGGAGTCAGGAAAAGCGGCATCGAACAGGGTGCGTGTATCCTGAGCACCCGGCACACCACAGCCGGAATTATAATCAACGAAAACGAAAGTGGACTCAGGGAAGACATCCTTGAACTCCTGAACAGGCTCGTACCTGCAGGGGCAGGGTACCGGCACGACCGGATTGACAACAACGGGGATGCCCACCTGAAAGCCGTGCTGCTCGGAGCAAGCGAAGCCCTGCCCATAACGGACGGGGAATTGGAACTCGGGACCTGGCAGAGCATATTTTTTGCCGAAATGGACGGGCCGAGGAACAGGACCGTGAACGTGACGCTGTTAAGTAGCAAATAAGCGAAAACCATCAAAACAGCAGATGAGCGAGAAAACTAAAACAAAAACTGAAAACAAAA
>DUKH01000189.1:1193-3549 GCA_013329415.1 Methanosarcinaceae archaeon
AAAAACTGAAAACAAAAACTGAGAAAAACCAAAAGAATTTAAGAAAAGAAAGTTCCGGACGGATTGTTACGATCACGTCTGGAAAGAACTCTCCTCTTTATTCAAAATCGTCCAGATGTAGCTGTTTCTTCCTGCACTTTTCCCCGGGGATTTCCACGGGATATTCGCCGGTGAGACAGCCGACACACATATCATTTCTATTGCAGCCCAGAGCCCGCATAAGCCCATCGATACTCAGGTATCCCAAAGAGTCCGAGTTGATAAGGCCCTCAACCTCTTTTACGGTCTTGTACGAGGCAATCAGCTCCTGCCGGGTCGCCATGTCAATACCGAGGTAGCAGGGGGCTATAATCGCAGGGCTTCCTATCCGCGCGTGCACTTCGGATGCCCCGACTTTCCGGACCATATCGATAATGCGCCGAGAGGTCGTGCCCCGGACAATGCTGTCGTCCACCAGGACCACTTTTTTGCCTTTGACGTTGTCCTGGATAGCATTCATCTTGAGCCTGACTGCGGTTTCACGCATTTCCTGGCCCGGCAGGATGAAGGTACGGCCTATGTAGCGGTTCTTCATCAGGCCTTCCAGGTATTCGATACCGGATTCCCGGGAATAGCCGATTGCGGACGTAATTCCCGAGTCAGGGACTGGAGAAATGATATCCGCGTCAACCGGGTGCTCTCTTGCGAGTTCCCGGCCTATGTTTTCCCGGATCTTGTAAACAAGCTTTCCGTCGATGATGGAGTCAGGCCTTGCAAAGTAGATAAACTCGAAAACGCAGTGTGCAGGATGAGGTTCATTTGAGACCTGGTGGCTTTCGAAACCGGCTTCCGTAAAGACGACGATTTCCCCTGGCCTGACATCCCGGGTAAGGGTGCCATTAAGGGTGTCCAGAGCTACGCTTTCCGAAGCAATCGCATACCCACCGTCAACTTCCCCGAAACAAAGGGGTTTGAAGCCGAAGGGATCCCTGATTGCGTACAGGACGCCGTCAAGCTGGATCGCCAGGGAATAAGAGCCCACAAGCCTGCGCATAACATTCCTAATCGATTCCACGGGCTCGTGCCTTATCAGCTCCTTCACGAGGAGATGCCCGATGACTTCGGTATCGGAATCACTGACGAAAATCCTGCCCTCGCATTCAAGCTCATCCTTGAGGTTCCTGGCGTTGACCAGGTTCCCGTTATGGGCAATGGCGATAGTCCCGCCTTTGAAATTAAGGACGAAGGGCTGGCAGTTTTCAATCTTTGACCCGCCGGTAGTGGAGTATCGGACGTGCCCGATACCCACGTTCCCGGGCAGGTGCTTTAGGGATTCCTTAGTATAGACATCCGGCACAAGTCCCATGCCCTTAATGGAATGGGGAACCGCACCGTCGTACACCACTATACCCGTGGATTCCTGCCCCCTGTGTTGGAGAGCATAGAGAGCATAGTAAAGCTTGAATGCGACGGTACTGGATTGAGGCTTGCTCTCGGGGAGAATAATACCTGCAACCCCGCATTCTTCTTTCAATATGAGCCTCCGGTTCAGGTAAAAAATAGTAAAAGTGGAGTAGCCCAGTTCAATACTTGCACTTTGCCTTCCACTTATAACTTCTCATGCGGGGCGTTTTTCCAAAACCACATGAGGTACACTGTTTTGTATGCACATTATAAGATACACTGCCGCATCTCCTGCATTTGACATGCGTGTGTTTCTGCTTTTTTCCCATTGATGCAGTACCTTTACTCATTCCTAAATCTCCTGATAAAAATCAACATATTTTAAAGTAATATCTGATTGTCCGAAGCGATTTCGTTATTCCGGATTGTTTTTTGCGGCTTGTTTTTAAAATTCCAATGCTCGCAAAGTTGAACGTTAATAGATTAAGTGCTTGATATAGATTACGGAGATACGTATACCACGTTGTCTCCTCGAATGACAACACTGCTAAACTTGCTGACGATTTCTCCGTCACGTAATTCTTCAGCGTTATCAAGCACGAGGTTCATGTGAATATCATATCCTTTAAGTTCACCTCTAAACTCACGTGCGCCTTTCAATCGAACGATTACAGGTGTATCCAGTGCATTGTTTAAAATATCCAGAGGTCGGTTTGCCATCCTTAAAATCCCCTACAAAATATTATAAATCGACTCATTATCTATATCAATATAAATAGTTAATCCAGACTTAAACCAATCGCTATTCTAAATGCAAGATTGCCTGCATCAAAGTCGTAAATACAATATATAAAACTATCGAAGCGGAATGCTCTTATTTAAAGTATCTATTTAAAGGAAGCACAAACATTCGCATAAAGTAAATACTCTTACAAATACCCAATCATAAATAAACATGCTCACGAATAAAAGC
>DUKH01000041.1:0-6854 GCA_013329415.1 Methanosarcinaceae archaeon
AAACGCTATCGTAAGAGTTCCATACAAAATTCTACACCATATAGTAACAGAAATATTAAATAAACTGAAAAAGAGGTAAAAACAAAAGAAAAAGCAAAGGGAAAACATTCCGCTTTGCTTTCCGGATGTTTCCATCCGTTTTTAAGATAACTTTTTTGAACTTATGTCAGATGGTTGACGGGGTGGTTCTCCACGGCGATCTCGATGCCGAGTTCCTTGGCGGTTTCTCCAAGCATGATGTCGACCATGGCGACAGCCGGGAAGACCTTCTCGACGTTTTCGATCGGACCGTAGAGCAGGAAGTCGGAACCAGCGATCTGGGCTACCAGGTTTGTCCCGATGTCAGAGGGCATGTAGATCGACTTCGGGTCGGGCTGGGTCTTCTTGAACTTCCTGAGCCAGTCCCATGCGGATGCCATGTTGTGGTATCCACCGCCGACAGGCAGGCCGAGCTTGCCCTTGATGGTCGGGACTGAGCGGATGGTTGCGCCGGAGCCTGCACCGAGGGGCATTGCTGCCACGTCGATCAGGGGGATCTTGATCCCACATTCCTTGGCTATCTGGAGCATACCCTTGTCCTGTCCGGAACCACCGACTTCAAGGATGTCGAGTTTACCTTTGACGGTTGGGTCGGTTGCGTTGAAGGCCAGCACGATGGCTGCTTCCACATCGCTCTCCGCGAGGACGTCAATTTCGTCCTGTTCGATACTTGCGTTGATGGAGTTGTGGATTGCCCTGTTAGCGACACCGATTTCGGTACAGTACTGGGCAGCGGCTGCGCGCACTTCTCCGGCGGAAGAGTCAATCAGGAAGGGGGTCTTGTCATCGATTCCGAGGAACCAGTCAATGTAATTCCTGATGGCTTCGGGGGTTTCTCCTACAATCTGGTTTACGTAGGGGTTTCCGGTTGCGTCACTCAGTTCAACCTGTGTGTTCCACAGGGTTTCTGCAGCTGCTTTGTCGAAAAGTCCCTTGTCCTCGTCGGTCACGATCTTGTGCCTTGCGTAGAACATGGTACTGACTAACACGGTTGGGTACTCACCCGGCTGCCCGCCGAACTTGACGCCACCTACTTCATAAACTTCCTGTTTCTTATCAAACTTGAACATTTTGATCCCTCACTTATAAGAACATTGATGATACCGAGACATAGATCAGGAAGAGAAGCAGTCCGATCACTGCACCGTAAAGGATTCCGATGTCTCTTCCTACTTTCTTTCCTATTCTCTGCGCAACTTCACTGTTGACGAACTCGACCTTTTCATCGATCTTGTCGAGCCTCTTCAATACTTCGCTAAACTCATCTGGATCTACAAATGCGGCTGGTGCTTTTCCATCCATATTACTCACCTCTCAATTAGAGACCCCAGATGATTAACGGGAGTATGATTACCATCACCAGTGAAAAGAGGAAACCCAGTGCGAAGCCGATAAGTCCGGTAGACATGACCCCGGAGTCCAGCTTCTGGTTCCTCGCAATCAACTGCGCTCTGTACCGGATGCTCTCAACAGTAGCATCGATTGCACCCATCTGGGGGTTAAGCACCATTGGGACTCCTTGTCCTTCTTCTGCCATTTTCATTACCTCCCGAGAAGTAATAACCCAAGCAGGGATATGGTCACAGTCAGTCCGATCATGGCACCTTCAACCTTTCCTGCGTGAATCCCTGAGTGGAACTTGTTCAGGTTTCCGATGTCAAGCATCCGGGCTTCAATGCCCTTCAACCGGCTGCGGATTGTTGCGATTTCTCCTGAGACCGGTCTAACGACGCCAACATCTTCGTCTTCTTCGCCTTCCTCGCTGATCTCAACGACCAGGGGTTCGGCATCGAAGGCTCCTGGGTCCTTTGAAACGAGTTCCCTTACCTTGGCAGTGATGACACCCATATCTTCGGTGTTCAGCAGTTCGACGGTCTCGACCTGTGCCTGGAAGCGTTCTACTGATTCAGCGTTCAGGCTTTCGACGTACGGAATAGCTCCGATTGCGCCTACGATCCTGTTGTCTTTCACACCGTTTGCGTGAAGGCTGATCGCTGCCTGTCCTGTAATGTGCCCTTTAACTTCTGCTCCTGTTACGACCAGGTATCTGATGTTAGGGTTTGAAATTACGTGGGCAACGACCTTTTCTATACCAAGGTTCTCGGTTTTACAGGATCCTGTGATTGCTGCTCCTGCATCGAGAACCGGTTTGCCTGGAAGGTGTGATGCGCAGGTAATTACTGCAACACAGCCTTTAACATCGCCGACTTCGTATTCACCTTTCAGGATTGGCCATCCCGGGGCTGGTTCTCTTTTATCTACCATTTTAGATCACCCCTCCCATCAGGCTGTATATGTATATTATCAATGCCAGCAGTCCGCTGAATGCAAGACCCACGATAATTCCGTAGAAGGAGTTTCCGTAGATTCCGGCCAGGTAAGAGGTGTTCTCACGTCCGGGCCAGGTGTTCAGGAGTGGCATGCTGGGAGAGAGGGAGTTAACGAGGTCCTCTGAAATTGCTTCCAGTTTGTCCAGCCTCTCAAAGACCGGTTCCATGGAATACTCAATTGAGTCTGACCTTTCTTCTGCCACAAGGGCGGTGTCGGGGTCCAGAACCAGGTGCACTTCGGGGGCTATACGAATCATGCTCATTGTAGTTCCTCCTCACTGGGCAGAAGGCCGGTTCCAACCACTGCGTATGCGTCTCTCTTGACGAATCCGAAGTACTTGTTGAATGCCACGTACCAGATAGCGAGTCCCACAAGAATTGTGACAAAGGCAGGTCCAAGACCTTCGTTGATTGAGGATGCGAGACCTGCAATGATCATTGCAAGGGCTCCCTTCTCAACACCAAGTATAAGGGTCCTGTCCTGTTTCTCGTCGGGTCCGAGGTTTGCGTTGAAGGGGTGAAGAATTCCCATCCCACCAGCGATGAAGATCATTGCAATAAACCCGGTTGAAACTACATTATCAAGTACGGCTCCGTATTCGAAGGTTCCGGCAATGACGGTGCTAAGCCCGATGATTGCCAGGGTTCCTGCACCTGCAATTTCAACCATTGCCCGTTCCATAATCGGGATTCCCATTCCTATTACCTTGTTAGCAAGCACACCGATTATGGCACCGATGACTGCTGCTGCGATAAAGGATACGATCGGGCCTGCAACGCCTCCTATCGAAAGTCCGAAGAGGGCAGTGACAATACCCATACCAAGGGAGATCATCCCGATGGACGGAACTCCTGTACCAAGTCCGTAGCTTGCAACACGGCGGACCGCGTCAGCTCCCCAGACGATGGCACAGATTGCCGCGATGCCTCCGAAGAAGGAAAACGCTGCGGGAAGGAAGTGCGCCAGGTAAATTCCTATTAGTCCGCCTGCGGCACCGATTCCTATTACTGTGTTTGGAGGTAAGCCGCCTTTGGCTTCTCCTCCGGCTCCACCTGCAGACATTTTAGAGACCTCCAAGCTGTGAAATTGCGATTACTGCCACGAGTGCGCAGAAAATCGTCGCGACAAAGGATGAAATTACCGCTTTCGGCCACTTCTTCCACTTCGGGTCATGGAACCCTTCGATGGTACCTCCAATGTTGTATGAGGGGATTACAGCATTCACGAAGAAGATACCTACTGCGAAAATTGCCACAAGTCCGATCATGTTTGCATCGACTTCTGCGACTCCCATACCGACCTTCAGGAGGGCGTAGTAGACGAGGGATCCACCAAAGCCACCAAGAGCCCCACCGATAACTCCACTAACAAAAGAGACTGTTGGGAGTCCGTGTCCTTCAGTTCCCTGAGACACATAAAGGTCCTGGCGGTCATGGGTTATGGGGTCTACTTTGACCTTTGCGGAAGAAGGTACACAGCCTACACCGTATACATAAACCCAGGTCCCTACGATCATGGTAACTGAGATCATGATCATGGCACCGACTGTGCCAGAGGCGAGAATCAGGGGGAGGTTGTCGACTACTTGCATCATGTACCCGGCACTGATAAGCCCGGTAAGTCCTGCCCCGGCTGCCAGCTGCACGGTACCGGTTCCGATACCTGTTGCCTGGGCCATAGCTGCAGGCGCACCGCCCACAGGCACAAAGTGGACGCTCCATGAAATCAGCACACCGCCGATAACGACCAGGAACATCCATAAGAAGTTTGCTGCGAGGTCAATCATGCTGCTGCCTCCTCTTCAGGCTTGTCTTCCTTGTACGGTCCATAGTTGTTGCGGGCAGCAACTTCAATTTTCCTGTTCCATATAATTAAGATAAAGACAATAATAATCCCTGCAACAGCAGAGAGCCATCCCTGTGCGATGCTTACTGCGGGATCAAAAACAGTTGTTATCCAGCTGCCCAGGAAAACGGTCATACCAAAAGCAATACCTGTTACAGGTCCACCGAACTTTGCACAGAACCAGGAGTTGTCGTACCCGTTCCTGAGCCCGGATTCTGCAAACCTTACAATGTTACCGGAGTTCGAAGCGTTCAGACCTGAACCGAATTCGAACTGCTGGAATTCACGCTCTGCGCCGTAGTGGACGTCACCTGTGGACGACCCTATTGCACCTATCGTGATTCCCCAGATAAAGGCCAGTAGGGGCAGAGGGAAGGGGTGTCCGAGGACAACGTTCATCATGTACGAAATGATCAGGACACAGAACGTCGTTATGAAGGCATATGCCATGATTACAGGCGTGTGGCTCCGGATCATGTCCAGGTATACTGGCTGTTTGAAACGGCTCTGACTGGCAGCCCTGCCCATTGTAGAGGTCATGGCGTAAGTGCCGTGGACACATGCTGCAATGAGGGCACCGATAACCAGTGCAAAGAGCGGAGACAGATTGAATTCACCCATTAATACTGCCGCGCCGGTTGCACCAATTGCACACATTAGTGCGTTTGATGGTGGTTCACCAGAAACAGCTTTGTTATAAATTCGATGCGGAAACATCATTTGGGGAGCTAACTGGACCTGCGAGTTCGGGTTACTCTGAGACCCTACATCGGATTCAAGGTCTTCTGAGGCACCTGCAATGGTTGCAGCTACGCCCATAAGTGCCAGTACTCCCATGCCTATGAGTGGTTCCATTCATTTTCCTCCTTTAATTTTATTAACATGTTAATAAGTTGGATTCAAAAAAACGCTGTACTTTTTTTTGGAATCGTTGGCCATATCATTGCAAAGAAAAATGATGATGACTAGCGTTATTTTTGGGATTAGAGAGAATCATTCATAAACCTTTCGAAATATGTAGGCATTTAAAATATTATTATAAGATTATATAATATACAATCATTTTTATATGATGTATGTAGCAGGAAAAGTGCACTAAATACCAAATATATATAAAAAAACATATTATACTCCTTTCAATATCATATAAAGATTGCGATATTGATATGGGCAAATCCATTTTTTTAATTGGAGTTATATAATTATCATTTTTATTTAAAACCGTTTCTTCCGAGCTTTTATTTTTTTATATATCCCTTCCTTATAATTATTCCCAACTTTAATCTATTTTTTAGACTTTTCTGCTTACTGTAAGCCCGGATCAAATATATTTTACACAGATCTTACTATATAATATATGTTTCATTGTTGATATATATTTCTCACGATTTTCCCCGTAAATATATATACTTTTTTTAAATATATCTATAAATTATTTTGTATGGTTTACGGGGTAACACTTTATTATATATAAATATGTTGGCAGTGGTATATTTTTGCAAGTCGAACTTTTTGTATGGTTTTCTTGTGGTTATTCTATGGTTTTTCTGTGACTTTTCCAGGGGTCTGCCCTGTTACCCGGGTGGAATCGTGCGGCATTTTGCAACCTTTTTATCTATGGTTGAAACTCCCCTGGAGTCTTTACTCCTAAATGTCCGGGTCAGGGCCGGGCAAAAATATTATTATATTTTATTTCCTTCTTTTTGCTGTGATTTTCGGAGCCTCATCTTTTGCAGGTACCCCTGGTGAGCTAAAGGGGAATGTGGATTCAATAGAACTGTATATCCCTAAACTCGGAGTATATTCCGGCAGGACGCTGGATAATGAAAAGCTGAACCGGATACTTGACGAGCTGTCCGTATACGAATTTGCAAGCACCATTCATGCTCCTTATTTTGCCCCGGACCCTAACTATCCCGGGCCCCTTCAGGTAGATACCGCCTGCATGGGAAAGCGGGAGTTTTCCCTCATGGGTGAGTCCATAGCCCTTGCAAACCGGATCGGGGCCGGGGTTGTTGTACTGCATCCCGGGAGGATAGGAAAGGACCGGGAAGTGGCTTTTTCTTCAATGGTCGAAAACCTCAAGGTGCTGTCCTCCACTGCCGAGGACCAGGGGGTCATACTGGGCCTGGAAAATAAGGAAGGTACTGACCCTTACAACCTTTGCTGCAAAGCCGAAGAACTTGTCCGTGCTGTCGAAGCCGTAAATTCCGGGTCCCTTAAAGCAACTTTCGATATAGGGCACGCAAACCTCACATGTGAGGGAGACTCTGAAAAACTCCGGCATTTTGTGGAAATCCTGAAAAAGCATATCGTCCACCTCCACCTGCATGACAATGGGGGCAAATGGACAGAAATATATGACGGGGACGAGCATATGGCTCCGGGAAAAGGTTGTGTGGACTTCTCCGTACTGAACCTGCTTTCCGGGTACAGGGGTGTCTACAACCTTGAAGTCTTTTCAATGGAAGACGTTCTCCTGGGGAAAAATACTCTGGAAAATGCCCTGGACTTCTGAATAGCCTGTCCAGAATAATGTGGAATACCCTGAAAAACTAATCCCTGAGCCCTGTTTCCCGCTCCATACCTTTCGGTTTTTGAGCGAGTATAAAAGTATGCTCATTTCAAAAAAGCTCATT
>DUKH01000041.1:7177-10691 GCA_013329415.1 Methanosarcinaceae archaeon
TCAAAAAAGCTCATTTCAAAAATAAGAAATAAATAAATTAAGAGCCGATTGCGGCTCTTTTTCCAGGCGCCTTAATAGAAGTCCAGGGAGACTCCTTTCTGGCCCATAACGTTTTTCAATTCTTCATAAGCCGTAAACAGCTCTTTTTTCTGCCTGCCCACGGTCTCAAGCCTGGGTTCGGCCTTGAGCCAGATGTCCCTGTCCCCGCTGCCTCTGGTTACTGCAACACAGGAGAGCATATCCCCGTGGGTCAGCCGGTATACCGAGTCCTGTCCCGTAGGAGTGACCCAGGCAGGGGAAACGGATTTCAGCCTTTCAACGAGTTCGTGCCAGCTGAGGGTGTCAGAGACCCGGAGGTTCAACTGAAGGTGGGAGCGTTCCCCTGTGACTTTTTCTTCGACGTTCCCGAGGAAGGAGCTGTATGTAGGGTCCATTTCGTTGATTTCCCTGGCCTCGTAGCAGGCAAGGGCCTGGGCTTCCTCTTCGAAGAAGGGGGCGAGGTTGACTCTGCTCGAGGGCTTTGTCATCAAAGAAACTCCGAAGAAAGCGATAGCACTCAACGACATCCCCAAAATGACTCCGTGGCTCATGAGGGCCGGGTGGACGCCTTCAAGGTAGGTGGCTGCCATGGGTGGGGCTTCCATTGTGTAGTCAAGGAGTACCAGCCCTATTTGAGACACCCCTCCGACCACCATGGATACCAGAGCGCCTTGCCTGGTTGCTCTCTTCCAGTAAAGCCCTCCCATGAGGGGGAAGAAGTAAGAAGCGCTGGCAATGAAGGTTGCGATGTGAATTGCTTCGATGATGCCCTGTATGTAGAAAGTGCCCGCACATGCCCCAAGTACGATTATGAGTACGCTAATACGGTTTACGACCAGCATCTCCTTCATGGTGGCATCCGGTTTTATGTACCTCTGGTAGATGTCCCGGGAGATGTTGGACCCGCCGGAGGTTGCGAAAGTGTCGGCATTGGACATGGCAGCAGCGGTAAGTCCGATCGCGCTGAGGGTTATAAGGAGCGGGGATGCGGCAAATCGTTCGTTAATGAAGGTCAGAAGGGCAGGTTCGGCAAGTGCCATGCCTGCAGGAAAACCCATAGCTGCGATTTCGGGGTATATGGCATTGAGTGCGATTGCAATCACCGCACAGGACCCGAAGACCACCAGGATCATGAAAGCTCCCAGGATCATTCCCGTACGTGCGGATTTTTCATCCCTTGCAGCCCAGACCTTTTGCCAGGGGTCCTGCTCGGAAATCCAGCCCGGAATGATGGCCAGAATATAAATAAGGACCAGGGGCAGCCCGATTGAGAGGGGGTTCCACCAGCCGTCAGGCACGTTTCCGAAAAGGTCGGAGCTGCTTATTGCAGTGGTTCCCAGGCCTCCGTCAGCCACCGTACCCACGGCGGCAAAAGCCATTGCTATGGTAAAGAGCGCAAGGATGGTAAACTGGATGACATCAGTCCAGACAACGGCCGAAAGCCCTCCCAGGGTGACATAAATCGAAACCACAACAGCGATTAAAGCCACGGCATATATTTTGTCAAGCCCGTAGAAGATCTGCAGGACCATGGCAAGTCCCTGGACATCAGCTACGGCAAAAAGGATCATAACAACTGCAATGACCAGGGCGATAGGCAGTCTGATTGAACTTCCGTAACGCTGTTCGAGGAGTTCGGGCTGGGTGATTGCGGGAAGATTTTTTATCTTGCTCACAAGCAATGCAATTAGCAGGAGAGCAATGATATTCGGGGCCACAAAACCCCATATTGAGCCCATCCCCAGCAGCATGTAAAAACCAATGACTGCAAGAATCCCACCTGCCGTGATCCAGGATGCCGCTGCTGAAAACCCGACTCCTGTGGGCCCTATTCGGCGCCCCGCAAGCCAAAAGTCGGTAATGGATTTCTGTTTTTTATTAAAGTACCAGCCAATGCTCACAAGTCCTACTAAATATACTGTGAGCAGTGCCAAGAAGATTTGATAACCGTCCATAATAAAACCTTCAAAATAAATACGTTATGTGTAATGGTTATTGTTTATAGTTACGTGTATAGTTACTATGTATTTTTGTGCTTATACGAAAGCCGTAAATGTACACTTTAATAGTTTGCAATATATACACTTTAATATTATCTTTATTTAACTTTCTATGTAAGTGAACTTTTACTTATATCATCTTATTTATTTATTCCTTTTTGGCTCCTGTTCCCATTTTTTTGTCTATCTATCAAGCAAATTTGATTTTTTTCTTCTTTTTTGTTTGTTTCTATCGTTGTTTTCCCGTTTTCCCTCTATCTATTCTCAGTTTCCGGAAGCATTCGGGGTATTCTGCAGGATTTTCATAATATGTGCACAAAAGGTTTATTAATCGTTGTATTCATGATGACATATCAATGTCATCCAGAAGAGATATATACAAATTACTGGTAATTTTTGCAGTCCTTTCCGTTACTTTTTTCGGACTTGGCTGTGTTGATTCCTCCTCCGACGAAGCCGGCGGTGCAGAGGAAAACGGTACAGGCGCAGGTCCTGCAGAAGAATCCTCAGTCCTTAAAGTTTTCCATGCCGGAAGCCTGGGAGTGCCTTTCGAGGAACTCGAACAGGAGTTTGAGGGCCAGCACCCCGGTGTTGACGTTCAGAGGGAAGCTGCAGGCAGTGCACAGAGTGTAAGAAAGATTACCGAACTAGGGAAACAGGCCGATATCCTGGCATCCGCTGACTACAACCTTATCCCGGCTATGATGATGCCGGAGTATGCGGATTGGTATGCGGCTTTTGCAAGGAACCAGATCGTGATTGCTTATACGAATGAAAGCATGTACAGCGATGAAATCAATGCGGACAACTGGTACGAAATCCTCAGGCGCCCGGGTGTTCGATATGGTTTTTCCAACCCTAACGACGACCCCTGCGGGTACCGGACGCAGATGGTGACCCAGCTCGCAGAATTCTATTATGATGACACCCAGATTTACGATGACCTCATCCTGGATCTGACAGGCATGACTGCCACGGAAGAAAACGGGACCGTTATGGTGCATGTCCCTGCCTCCGAAGCTCTTGCTCCTGATGCCGATAAGATCATGCTCCGGAGCATGGAAGTCGAACTTTCTTCTGCTCTTGAGATGGGAGAAATCGATTACTTCTACATCTATCGCAGTGTTGCTGTCCAGCACGGTTTTGAGTTCGTGGAACTTCCGGCTGATATTGACCTGAGTTCTATCGAATATGCCGACAATTACAAGCTGGTCCAGGTGGAGATGGCAAACGGGGAAGTTGTAACCGGAACTCCTATCGTTTACGGGGTGACGATTCCCACAAATGCTGAAAACCCTGAGCTTGCTACTGAGTTTGTAAAACTTCTCCTGGAAGAACCCGGGCAGCAGATCTTCATTGAAAACGGCCAGCCTCCGATAGTGCCTGCCTTTGCGGATGGAAAGGAGTCAATGCCGGAAGAACCGCAGGCTCTTGTACAGTGAGGATGAACTTTAACTGTAAAGCTTGAACTGTAA
>DUKH01000041.1:11035-43122 GCA_013329415.1 Methanosarcinaceae archaeon
ACTGTAAAGCTTGAACTGTAAAATCCGTATCAATCCCCCGGTCGCAAAATGCAGGCTTAAACATTTCCTCTATTAAGGCGCTGCTTCAGGAAGCAGGAATGTGGGGGAATTACTTTTAAAGAAAAACGGCAGTAAAAGGGTATTATAATGAAGGCCATGATCCGAAGCAAGAGAAATATCGAACCACTGATCTTCGTCTTTTCCCTTTTATTGCTTTTGCTTTTCTCTTTTATTTTTGTGACCCTTGCAAACATGATCTTCGGGCAGGTTCTCAACGATTTTCCTGGCCTGGTCAGAACTGCAAAAAACAGTTCGGTTATGAGCTCAATTTTTCTCTCTCTTTATGCAGGTTTTCTTGCCACTCTTATAGCCCTCTTTCTCGGGGCTCCCACAGGCTATATCCTGGCAAGGTTTGATTTCCCGGGAAAGAGGCTGGTCGAGAGTATCATCGATGTGCCGGTTGTGGTCCCTCATACGGTTGCAGGAATTGCCCTGCTGACAGTTTTCGGGTCCCGTGGGCTTATAGGCGGCCCGCTCGAACCCTATGTCCAGTTCAGGGATGCGCTTCCGGGCATAGTGGTTGCCATGCTCTTCGTATCCGTGCCCTATCTTGCCAATTCTGCAAGGGAAGGCTTTAAAAGTGTTAACCCGAGGCTTGAGAACGCCGCCCGTTCCCTGGGGGCTCCGCTCTGGAAAGCCTTTCTTTTTGTAACCCTCCCGCTTTCCGCAAGGCACCTCCTGGTGGGGGCTGTCATGACCTGGGCCAGGGCTATCAGCGAGTTCGGGGCTGTTGTGATGATTGCCTACTACCCGATGATCGGGCCCACGCTTATCTATGACAGGTTTCTTTCCTACGGGCTTTCGGCATCAAGGCCTGTTGCAGTCCTCCTGATCCTTATAACCCTTACCATCTTTATAGTAATTAGAATTCTTTCCGCAGGCTGGAGTATATATGATAGAGATTAAGGCCCTTTCCCGAAAATGGAAGTCTTTTGCCCTGGATTCCCTGGACCTGACTATCCGGGACGGGGAGTATTTCGTTATCCTCGGGCCTACAGGTTCCGGAAAAACCCTGCTCCTTGAACTTATAGCAGGTTTCCACCGTCCGGATTCGGGAAAAATCCTGATCAACGGAAAGGACGTCACGGACTTATCGCCGGAAAAACGTAACCTGGCTTTTGTGTATCAGGACTATTCCCTGTTCCCGCATATGACCGTTAAAAAGAACATCGAATTCGGGCTGAAGATGAAAAAGTTTAAGGCTCCCGAAAAGTTCAGGGAAATTTCGGAATACCTCAATATTTCCCACCTGCTGGAAAGGTATCCGCTAAACCTTTCTGGAGGGGAACAGCAGCGGGTGTCCCTTGCCCGGGCTCTTGTTACAGACCCTGAAATTCTCATGCTGGACGAACCTCTGAGTGCTCTTGACCCGAGGACGCAGGACAGTGCCCGAGAGATGCTTTTGAATGTGCACCGGAAGGGTAAGCTTACCGTGCTCCACATTACCCACGACCAGACCGAGGCCCGGATCATGGCAGATAAGATCGCGGTGGTGATGGATGGGAAGCTAGTACAGGTGGGTACGCCGGAAGAAGTCTTTGAAAAACCTGCAAACGACATGATCGCTGATTTCGTAGGTTTCGAGAATGTCCTGAAAGGCAGGGTACTTTCTCGTGAAAAGGGCCTTCTCCGGATCGAAGCCGAAGGAAAGGTGCTTGAAGCTGCCGGGGAGGTGGAGGTAGGGGACATGGTACATGTCGGACTGAGGCCGGAAAACATAGTTTTAAGTAAGACCTTCACACAATCCAGCATCAGGAACTCACTGAAAGGTACGGTGATAGAGGTTCAGAGCCTGGGCGCACTTGTGAGGGTGCGGATGGATTGCGGTCCCCTCCTTAACGCGCTGGTAACCCGGCAGTCTGCCGAAGAAATGGAGCTAGCTCCCGGGGTGCCTGTTTATGCCCAGTTCAAAGCTTCTTCTATCCATGTGCTCCGATAAGGTGGAAATTTGTGAAAGCGAAAACAAAGCTCTGGTTTACGGAAGACGGAAAGCCCGTAATGGGGGCCGGAAAAGCCAGTTTGCTCAAAGCTATCGACGAGGAAAAGTCCCTCCGGAAAGCCTGTGAAAAACTGGGAATTTCCTACAAACATGCCTGGCTCATGTTGAAAAAAATGAACGAAAGGCTCGGAGATCCCGCAGTGCTCACAGTGCGCGGGGGAAAAAACCAGGGGACCTTCCTTACGGAAGTGGGTCGAAAAATGCTGGCCGAATATGAAACCAGCAGGCAGCTTATCAAAGAGGCTGTAGGAGACGAAACCGCCTGGGAAAACGTTGGCTTTAAAATCTCAGCCCGAAACAGGCTTCCGGGAAAGGTCCTTGAAGTCGAGAAAGGGGGCCTGGTCTCGAAGATCACGATTGTAATGGAACCCTCAATCCTGACCTCCGTTGTCACCGAAGAGGCTGTGGAACAACTCGACATAAAGCCCGGAGACCGGATATACGCGGTCATCAAGTCCACGGAAGTAATGGTTGCAAAGAGACCGGAGCCGGAGTGTTCTGACGAAAATAAACCTGACGAAAATAAACCTGACGAAAATAAACCTGACGAAAATAAACCTGAAGATAAGAAATTGAAAGTTAATAAATCGAAAGAAAAGAAGTCTGAAAAAAAGAATTAAGAAAATAATCCTTTTTTAATATCCGGTAAATAAACAGTTTTACCCTTCTTCTTCTTCTTCTTCTTCTTCTTATTCAATCTGTCCATCAATCAGATCGATCAATTGTTTTACTCCATTAGATAAATCAATCAGATCCTGATGATACAGAAGAAGATGTGTTACAAAAAAAGTGTAACCATTCCTGGTTGAGTTAAGTCCTCAAGCAGTATGGTTACGTCGGGTTTTTTAGATCTGGCTTTTTGAGCCTTTCCCGTTTGAGTCCTTTCTGTTCCAGGGCTTGCCTTTCATCAGGCCTTAACTTTATTCCTGCTGTCTTTTCCTGTATAGGACGAAACAGGCTGCAAGAGCCATGAAACCTATTCCTGCACCAATCTGGTATCCGGGAAGGCTTTTTTCTGCGGACAGGACTTCCGTGTTGATCTTGACGCTGTCCGAGGTCTGGTCATGTCCGTCGGTGTCTTCGTAAAGGATCTCGCTGTTCAAGGAGTAGGGCTTTGGGGTTGCGTCTTCGTCCACGTCCATGTCAAAGACGGCAACTGAGCTTTCTCCCGGGTTCAGGGTTCCCAGGTAGGCCTGGTCGTCCGTGGTACTGAAAGGATCGCCTGCGCTGACTCTTACGGTGGCATCCTTTGCAGGTTCTTCTCCTGTGTTTTTATAGGTGACGTAGAGCATACCGCCCTCTTCGGGGTAGAGGTCCCCTTTCACTTCCGTTACTTCGAAGTAGGGTTCTTTTTTGACCTTTACTTCCAGGGTCTGGGTCTGGGTCTTGTTTTCGTACCAGATTCCAACCTCGTGGTTTGTTACCAGGCCTGTAGTGCTGTCATATTCATCTCCGCCCACCTGCACGTTATTCTGGTATTTGTATGAAAGCTCAAGGGTTAAGGGATACGTTCCGGCAGATGCGTTCTTATTGATTTCTATAGTGAACTTTGTGGGGCTTGAGCTGTCCTTCCCCTGTTTGAGGGTGCCTGCTTCCTGAGACCCGGATTTTACCTTGATGTTCGGGTCGTCGGACTTGAGGGTTGCAAGGATGCCAATCGCGGTCACGGTCTGGGCTTCGTATTGCATTTCCGTCTGCTGGAGCACCTGGTCTTCGTAGTCCCCTATGTCTGCTTCGTCTTCAGATTTGAAGCCGGAAATTGCACCCTTGTTCATCATCTCGATGTTGAGGGTCACCGTGTCTCCCCTTGAATATTCGTTGTCCCCGAGCAGGGTGGCGCTGAGGTCCGGACCTCCGTAGACGGTATAGTAATTGCTACTGATATCAAAATTTTCGGGTAAGGCTGCTTGTGCGGGCAGGGCTGCAAGGCCCAGGATCAGAAGGACAGTGGCTGCAGCAAAAATTCCTTTTTTATTCATTATCATCACCTGACGAATTCTCATTATTTTGATTCCTTTTCCGGTGCATGTTTATGATCTGGTATAGAGCGATAAGGATTATCAGTATGATTGCTATGCCCGTTATGCTGATTTTTTTCTCGGATGCTTCAAGGGGCACATTTACTTTCAGGTTTTTTGAAAAGGAGGTTTCTCCTTCTTCGTCAATGTACTTTATTTCACTGTCAATCCCGTATTTTTTCACAACTGCTTCCTGGTCTGCTGAAATTTCAAACAGGGCGGTCTTGCTTTCTCCGGGTCCGATGTCCCCGAGCCTGACTATGGACTTCTCCGTGCTCAGGGGGCTCATGACTATAATGCGGGCCATAGCATCTTCAGCTGTGATTTCCCTGGTGTTTGTGTAGGTTACCTCAACGACTTTTGTTTCTCCCTGTTTAAGGTTCCCGGAAACTTCCGTCACCTCAAATTTCGGTTCGCTCTCAATAGAGATTGGTAAGCTGAGGACTGTGTTTTTTGTTTTATATTCTCTTGTGAATTCCGTATCTGTCAGACCAAGGTTAATTACTGCAGGAGTTACTGTCCTTACATTTGCCTGGTACTCGTAGCTTACGGGTAGGAGGAGTTCGTAGTTTCCTGCAGGCGTGTCTCCATCGATTTTTATAGTGAACCGGAGAGTTTCCGTGTGCCCGGTTTCAATCTCTTCCACACTCTGTACACTGGTTGCGGAATCAACATCCATATACTCCGTTTCCGAGACAAGGGTGGCTTTGAGGTTTTTTGTAGTTGTGCATTCTTCTTCTTCTTCCAGCTCTGCCACTGCAAGCAGTTCCTCAGTGGAGTTGTCTCCTCCCTGGTTTCCATTCAGCCGTTTGAAACCTTCTATATACCCCTTGTTCACTATTTTTACCTGAAGGCCTGCAATCTCCCCTCTCTTGAATTCGGGGTCTCCGACAATAGATGCCTGGATGATAGGCTCTCCATAGCTCCGGTAGTAGTCCACGGTGTACCCGTACTCAGGAATGATAAAGTTCACTTCGTCATCATCGTCATTGTTTCCAAGGGCCGGGGCTGCGGTTATTGAGATAACTGCAAAGAGTACTGCGATTATAGCGAATGTTTTTATTATCTTCTGTGTAGCTTGATTTCCGGGCTCTTTCATTAGATATCAGCCCCTCGAACTTGTTTGTTGGGTTGGTTTTGTATTGTTTGTGCGCCTCTTCTTTTATCCCGCCAGGTGTCCAGGACGACGATCAGGGGCGGGAATACTACAAATGTAGCGATTAGGGCAAGCAGGACATCGATGACCGTCACGATCCCGAAGTCACTTATCATGCCAAACGGGGAGGCGATCAGGGCCGAGAAACCGAAGACCGTTGTGGCCCCGGAGGCAATAATTGCAGTCCCTATTTTCGTGCTTGCTTTATGGATAGCTTCTATTGGGCTTGCACCCGCTTCTTTCTCTTCGAAGTAGCGCTCCATCATGAGAATTGCGTACTCGGACCCGACCCCCAGGATCAGAGCCCCGAGGGTTGCAGTCATGGGGTTGTAGTCAAGGTTCAGGTAGTCCATAACCCCTCCAGACCAGCCAATCACGATAAACATGGGAATGACCGGAGTCAGGGCCTTTAGCCAGTCCCGGTAGACTATGAAAAGCCCGGCAAGGACCAGGGAAAGCCCGAGGAAAGTCATCTGCACCCTGCCGCTTGTAAGCGCGGTTATGACCTCTATAAAGACCACGTTGTTTCCCGTAATCGTGATAGATGTGCCGGGGGGCGCCTCCATCCACCGGATATCCTCTCTTACAATGTTGGTCAGCTCTTTGATCCCTGTTACTTTTATGTCAGAAACGGCGTTTCCGATGTTAAAGTTCAGGAGAAGCATATTTTCCCCGTACATGTAGCGGTCTTTCTGGTAGTCCGGGATTTCTTCGTAGATTGCCTCAATTTCCTGCGAACTGTCCGGAATCGTACCGCCGTTTAGCTCTTTTACGAGGGGTACGATGCTTGATGCACTGTATATATGTCCTCTTCCGTCCACCTCATGTTCGCTGAACTCGTCGATCCACTTCAGGGTCTCGGGGTTGGCAGTATCTTTTACCTTTATAATGATGTTCAGCTGGTCGTCCCCGCCCATTATATCGCCCATATGTTCCAGGTCGACAAGTGCGGGCATGTCCTGGGGGACAAAGGTTGTAACGTCCGTCTGGATGCCCACGGACTGGTCGGCATAAATGCCTCCGAGACAGAGAAGGGCTGCAATCCCGAGCACAATCACGTCGTATTTTATTGTAAAGTCGGTAAGTTTGTTCAGGCCATTTTCAACTTTCTGGGTTTTTGCATGCCCTTCCAGGGTTTCCCCTGTTTTTGCCCGGCCAGATCTGATTTTGCTTTTCATTTTCCCGAACAGGTTATTTTCCGAAACTCCGTCAAAGAGGGATATTGTAATGATGCCTACAAATATGGCCGCGAGATAACACATGATTATCCCTATCAGGAGGAGTTTTCCAAAATCCCTTATCATGGGAACTGAGGAGGTGAACAGGGACACAAAGCCAAGAGCTGTCATCCCAAGGGCGACAAGGACCGCAGGGCCTGTATTTTTTACGGTAGCCACAATTGCGTGGGTTTTGTTTTTGTTTTCCTGCAGTTCTTCTTCTATTCTGTTATGAAACTGGATGGCATAATCTATGCCAAGCCCTATCAACACCGGGAAAGCGGCCATGGAAACCATGGAGAGGGGAATTCAAAAGTATCCCATAGCCCCAAAAGTGAATATTATTCCAATCAGGACAATAGGTAAGGGCAGGAGTCTCCAGCGGACGTGCCGGAAAACAAGGTTTAGCACAATGAGCATAAAAAAGGCAGAAATCCCGAGAAGAGGGCCCATGCTTGAATTCATTTCATCGTTCATTGAAATCTGGAACGCCGGGTCACCTGTTAATGTGATCCCGTATGAGGGGGGGGGAATTCCGAAAATGTGATTGCTTCTTCGGTTGCGTACAGGATCTCTTTCTGTTTTGCTTCCGTGGTTGAACCCGCCATTACCACCGAGATGAGCATGTGCGTATCGTCAGGGGTAAGCATCTCAAAAGTGTCCGGGTTGCCGTCGATTATGGCCTCAATTTCTTCATCGGTGTCCGGGATCACGTATCTGCCGGTCATCTGGTAATTTATGCCTTTGATAATCGATGCAGGACTCATGGTCTCGATGACGCCTTCCGTGGACTGGAGCTGGTGTTCGAGTCGGTCCACAGCTTTCATAAGTTCCGCCGTTTTTACCTCATTTCCCTCCACCATAACCACAATGGACTCTGTCTGGAAAATGTTCAGGAAAAGATGGTCGAAATCCTGATACATTCGTGAGTCTTTCCCGACAAAGGTTTCGGTGCCGGATGCCATTTCGATTTTCTGTGCGCCCTGCATTGCTATGATTACGAAAAGGAAAAAGACCAGGAGTATGGTCAGACGGTTATTCTGGATAAAAATTCCTAGTTTTTCAAAAATGTTCTTAATGGCGAATTCCCCTCATTTCGATTGTCTCGAGCATAAACAGGTTCTGAAGCTGGGTCTCGCTTTTTGAGGCGCAGGGGCCAGTAATGTAAACCCTGGTTTTTAAGCTTAAATCTGTAAACATTTGTATCTGATTAATCTATTTTCTATTCATTTATATAATTACTTGATACTGTTCTCTCTACATTGAGGGTATATTGAAAGAAAAGATTTAAATCTATTGTTACTTTAGGGGTAACAAATGTATCCTGCGATAAATCCGGGGCTTGTCCGCAATCTTGAGAAGCTGGGGCTTACCGAAAATGAGGGTAAGACCTATGCCGGGCTGGTAAGTTTGAAAGAAGCCACCGCAAGGGAAGTCCATGGACTGACAGGAGTGCCCAGGGCTAAGGTTTATGATATCCTCAAAACACTGTCCAGGAAAGGTTTTGTGGAAGTTCGGCAGGGTTCGCCTGTTTATTTCAGGGCGGTCGATCCGAAACATGTAATTGGCAGGATCAAGGACGATCTTTTCACCTGTGCCATCGAGGCTCTGGATCAGCTTAACGAGTTGAGTTACGAAATTCCCAGGTCTTCTCCTGTCTGGTGCATCCAGAGCGAATGGGGTATCCGAAAAAGGGTCCGTGAGATCCTCGATAATGTCAGGGATGAACTGATAGTTTTCTCTACCAACCCGGAATTTTTGGGCGAGTTTGAATCAGACCTGAAAAAGCTGGAAAAAAACTGCCGGCTAATTCTCATTGTAGATGATCTTAAAAAGTTCCGAGAAATGCCCTTCGACTTCAAGGAGACCGGTAAAGAGTTCGGGGACTTTGTCCGGAACCTGTTCATTGATGGAGTCCAGTACACTGAAGACTGCTTCATTATTGCGGATGGAAAGGAGTCCATAGCTGTCCACACGGCCGGAGACCAGAGGGAGGCGGTGGTAATCAGGCTGCCTGTGGTCTGCCACCTGCAGAAGTTGATTTATAACTGGCTTGTTGAAGGCGGTTTTACAATAGGTACCCATCTATAAAGTGCTGCAGGGACGCTACATATGATGAAGGCGTTCTATAATAGATCTCAATCTATAAAGTGCTGCAGGGATTGTGGAATGATTACTACTTGTGATTACTGCAGAAGGTTTAGTTTATTTCATCCTAAACTCTTCTAAATATATCGGTATGTCTTCTCAATTTGTCCATTTTTGTTTGAATATATACTTCTGATCTGTCGTTTATCTGTCCCTATTTTATATATTGGGTTCTGATCTTAATTAGATTCCACTTTTATCAGTCCTGGCAGTTTTGCAGGATTTTGATTAAATTTCGTTTCTCTATTACAAAAAAACCCTGGGAGGTTTAATTCTATGAAAAGTGTAACAATCGGAGGCGTGAAGATAAGCTGGCTCGGGCATGCCGGCTTTTTGCTGGAAGGGGAAGGTAAAAGGATTTACATCGATCCATTTGAGCTTGCAAAAGAGCCCGAGTTTGACGAAAAGGCTGACATTCTCCTGATCACCCATGAACACTTCGACCACTGCAGCCCTGATGATATCCGGAAGGTCAGGAGGCCCGATTCCACAACCCTTGTCCCTGAGGCCTGTTCTCTGAACTTCAAAGGGGATGCAAGGAGGATTGCCGAAGGCGATATCCTGGCTGAGGGGCTTGAGATCAAGGGGACAAGGATCGAAGTAGTGCCTGCTTACAATCCTGACAAACCTTACCATCCGCGGGGACTTGGGGTAGGGTACATTGTCGAACTTGAAGGGCTGCGCATCTATCATGCTGGGGACTGTGACTTTTTCCCGGAGATGGAGGATATCAGGGCTGATGTTGTCCTGCTGCCCATAGGAGGGACCTATACCATGGATGAAGAGGAAGCTGCCAGGGCAGTTGAGGTCATCTCCCCGAAAGTTGCAATCCCCATGCACTACGGGAAATTTGAGGGGACGGCCGGAAACCCGGAAAAGTTTAAAGCCCTTGTTAAAGGCAAGAAACCCGATGTCGAAGTAATTATTTTCGATCCCTGAGTTTTCTTTTTTCCTGCAACAGGTCACAGGACCTTAAAGGGAGGTTCAGGCCAAAAGAGAAGGGTTATAAGATAAATTGCAGAATCTATCCCATCATGTCGCGAATTCCCAGGAAAAAACAGAAAAATATGCTCCGAAGCGTTGCAACCCAGCGCATGTGGCGCCTCTTTGAGCTTGCGGAAAAGGAGTTCGAGGAACATCCCGAACGAAGCGAACGCTACGTTCAGCTTATCCGAAACATCTCAATGCGAAACCGGATGAGGATCCCCAGGGAAATAAAGCACCGGATTTGCAAGCACTGCTATGCTTTCCTCGTTCCCGGGATCAATGCGCACCACCGGCTGAAGGGAGGGTATCTCGTAATCTCCTGTGAACGCTGCGGAAAGGAAATGCGATATCCCTATAAAGGGTTGAAACCTTCCCGAAAAAAAGGCAATAGCAGTAAGGACAGGGAGAATGCGTGACCTTAGGGAAAGGCGCCGGGAAAGGTTATGTTAACCCTGCTGAAAGCACAGTCAAAATTCTCTGCGCCACAAAAGTCCCAAGAATTATCACAACTGCAATTGAGAGGTAGATGGCAACGTTTCGGTATACGACGTCTTTTTCGGACCCGATTTTTATTCCCAGGGCTCCACCGCAACCCTTGCAGGGCGTAGAGCAACATCCGCACCCTAGCTGAATTTCATGGTTAGGGTTGGAGGGGGTTTTCCTGGACGGAGAGTGCTGGTTTGAACTGGATGTTGGATTTATTACAGGCAATATTTTTTTATTGGTTTCGGACATAAGTGTTTTTTTCACTCCTAACTGATATAAACATTGTTTTTCCTTCCGGAAACTTTGTAAGGTCATTTCAGGCCTGACAGTTTTTTGAAAGGTAATGTGGAACGGAGGAAGGGCCGGGGCCTCTAAACTTTTGAGCTTTACCTGGTTCGAGTCTTTTTTATGCCTGCCGAGATTTGTTTTGCAATCACGGATTTAGGGCCCTTGTTGTCTACAAGCACCCTGCCGCTCACTTCCCACCAGGCCTTGGGATAAGCTTTTTCAGGTTCAACTTCAGGGTTAAGGCCCAGTTCAAGGGCTGCCTCTTTTATTTCATTGAGCTGAGGCTCTTTTACCGAACTTTTCCGGGAGATGATTCTTCCGTTGCTTCTGGACCTGGTCTGGTCTATATATACGGGCCAGATTACAAGTTTTCCCTTGTCTTTCATCATCATATGCTATCTATTTTCTAGATTGTTTTCATGAAATTTAAAACTGCCCCGGAAATACCCTGAGGGCAGGCGGACCCGCTGCCCTGTAAAGTGTGAATTTTAATGGGCCTTCCGAATCCTGTGCATGGAATTAATTCAGCCAATCCTTCTGAACCCTTTGCACAAACTGAATTCAGCCAATCCTTCCGGGTCCTGTTGGGATAAATTCAACCGGTTCTTCGGGAATCCCACAACCTTCAGTTATTTATATTTTTCAGACAATCTCTGCTCCGGTGTTTTAAATGATTCCGGGATTTGCAATTGATGAAAAAGTCAGGGCGTATGTCCGGAAAAGCGGGCAGGACTTCAGGCTCTCGACTTCTCCTGAGGGTCCGGTGTTGATGCCGCTTGGATCTGTCTCTGCGAAGCCTTCTGACCTGAAAATTCTTCTCGGAGGCAACGTCCTTTATGTCTCAAAGCTTCAGGCCAAATATATTAAAAAGATAGACTGGCCAATGGTGGAACGATATCTGGATTCCGGCGGAGATGCCGGGGTCTGAGTTTTCCGGATTTTTCCGTAATCTTTTCTACTTCGGAGGGTTCGGATAGTTGTTTTGCCGTTCATTTCAGGCCGTCGCATTCAGGCCGGGTATCCGTTTTGTTTATTAAGATGAGGACGCATAGGATAAAAGCTGACATTTACCCTGGCCCTGCAAAGTCCTCTTTTCCGGAGGAACCGGAGATTGCCGCAAGTTGAAAATATACGCACTCTAAACTGAATGGGAGAAGTTGTCCGTGAAAATGAGAACTAAAGCTTTGTTTGTGCTCCTGGCCCTTCTGGTGGTCTTCGTATCGGGCTGTATCGAAGAAACGGAAGAAATTGTCCTTGATGAGCCGGGGAACGCTTCTTCCTATGAACTTGAAGTTTTTGTGGATGAAGGCGGGACCGGAATTCCTGCAAATACCACCACGTACTATCCCCTTGGAAACACTACGGAAGTCCGGGTTGTCCATATGGTCATAGATGCCAGCAAGCTGGAGATTTTCCCCACCGAATCCTTTGGCGGAAGTCCCGAGGAAGTGCCCATCGAAAACCTCGTACTTCTTGTAGAGCCTTCTAATGTAACAGAGGCAGACTCCGAAACCTTCATGAAACTTTCCGGGAGGAGTGAGCTTTCGGACCTCAATTATACCCTTACCAGGGAAAACCGCCGCAATATGAAGGTCATAAACCTGGATTTCGAGGAAAATGTAACGGGTTTTATTGCTTATACCCTTAATATGCCGGGGACCCAGAATCTCGCTATCATGAGGCCTGATTCGGAGTTTATCCGTGTGGTCATCCCGGAAGGTTATGCAACAGGCAACCGTGTTTTCGGAATACCCCGGCCCGAGCCTTATGCCTCGGAAGAGGATGACCTGGGCAGGCAGACCTTCCTCTGGATAGCCTCGGAAATGGATGAAAGGGAGCAGACTATCCAGGTGAAGTATTACCGTGAGTCTTCTCCTCTGTACTTCTTTGCGGCAATAGTTGCCCTTCTCTTCGGGGTTGTGATGGTTTTCGTGCACTACTCAAGAAGCAAGAAGGAACTCCTGAAGGTCAGGGAAATTTTTGAACTTGAAAAGGAATACGAGGAAAAAGAAAAGCGCAAAAGAAAATAACCTTCTCCTCGATTTATAGACTTTAATTTATATTTATGGGAATCACCACTCATTTATTGCAGTTCGTCTATAAATCCTTATAATGAAAGCCTGCATACAAGTTCGGTTTAAATCCTTTTTTTCGTCAAAGTCGGGATCAAATGCTGCCGTTCAGGTAATAGGCTCCCTGATTCTTTTGATGATTTTGTTCATACTTGTGGGGTTAGCTGCGTCCAGTTTCTTTGACAACTCCCGGGGGGGCGCAAATTTCCAGTCACCTGTAGCAAAAATCGATCTTGAATTCTATGAGGGGGGACTTCCCTGGGGGCCTAAGGATGAAAAGGCAAAGTTCAAGGAAAACTTTATCGTGCTTGAACATAATGGGGGCGACTCCCTACCTCTGAAATCTACATCTATTAGAATCAGCGGGTACGGTAATGCCTTCACGGGCAACATCTCTGACGGCAGTGGAACACGCTTGGAAGGGGATACTTTGGTCTTTTACCACGACCTTAGTCCCGAAAAGAAAAATACTGCCTACGAAACCCGAAACGAAGCAGTCCTCAAAGACGGTTTCTGGGACGTTGGGGAAAGGCTGGTACTTTGCGGGGACGACAGTGCGATTGGCACTTCTGATTCCAGCGTCAAGGTGAGTGTGGGGGGAGTAGAGGATACATCTGATAACTACGGTTTCAAGGCAGGGTCTGAAATTAGCTTAAAGGTCATTGACAGTGAAGGCCGGAACGTTATTGCGGACAGGACGGCTGTTGTGGAGGCCGTGAATAACTGAGTCACATAGAAAAAGATAAGAGCTCCTTTCCTGGCATCCTGTTGAGCGGGAGTTCTGTCTTAAAATATTTTCAGATTTATTTTTGTTTTGCTGTTTTTGTTTTGTTGTTTCCGTTTACTGATTTTGTTTTACTGTTTTTGTTTGCTACTTTTTTCTTCTTGTTTTATGTTTCTCTCTGGCTCAGGGTCCCTTTAACTCTGACTTTTGATGTACATTTCAGGGTCCAGGAATTACCCGTGCACCGTGGTATCGAAGACAAGGCCCTTGACCGAGTCTTTCCTGGCCACCGCACAGCCGTAGTAGCAGACGGGGACGATGGGCTGTTCTTCGTGCACATATGCCTGGACCTCATCGAATTTCGAATAGCGCAGGTCGGGGTCTGCGATTCCGTTTGCCTCTGTGATCATGGCATCAAGTTCGGGGTTTGAGTACCCTCCCCGGTTACCGTCTCCGCCTGTCATGTACATGTCGTTGAAGACGTAGCTCGGGTCCGCGACATTCGAGACTCCCATGGTCGAGAGCAAGAGGTCCCAGTCGCCTTCTTTCAGCCTGTCCGAGATCCCGCCCCATTCCATCACTTCATACCTTACGCCAATTCCAAGTTCCCTGTACTGGGCTGCCATTGCTTCCCCTATGGGTGGAAGCCCCGGGCGGTTAGGGTAGGTCAGAAGGCTCAGGGTCAGGCTCTCTCCGGCTTTATCCCTTATCCCATCCCCGTCGGAATCGGTCCATCCGGCTTCGGAAAGCAGCTCTTTCGCTTTTTCGGGGTCGTAGGGATAGGGTTCAAGGTCCCGGTTTACCCAGTGCATCTCCGGGAGGAATATTCCTGTGGCAGGTCTCCCTACCTCAAAGAGCACGTTTTCAACCATTTCTTCCCTGTCAATCCCGTAAGAGAGAGCCTGCCTGACCTTTTTGTCGGAAAGAGCTTCTCGCTTTGCGTTCATCTCCAGGATGTACTCGTTGGCCGTGTTGAACCTCTCAACCGTGATCCCGGGAAGGGCGTCCAGTCGGTCCACTTCGTTGTAGGGGACATCAAGAGTGTAATCGATTTCCCCGCTTTCGATTGCCATTGCCCGGGTATTCGGGTCTTCCACTGTCCTGAAAATGACCCTGTCCAGCCCGGGTTCCCCTCCCCCCCAGTTTTCGTTCTTAACAAACACGAGGGTATAGTCCAGGTCGTCATAGGACTCGATTTTAAAAGGCCCTGTCCCGATCGGCACTCCCATCTCCCCGTTTTCTATGGATTTCGGGCTGAAGATTGCGGCTTTTGAATAGTGCAGGGTTTCGGGCAGAACGGGATTTGTCTCTGTTGTGCGGATTTGCAGGGTATGCTCGTCCAGCACGTCAATGCTTTCGATCTTTGTCAGCTGGGCGAGTTTGTTATTGTGCTCGATGTCCCATCTCAGGGAAAACTTCACGTCTTCGGCCGTAAACGGGTTTCCGTTGCTGAAGAGCACGTCTTCTCTCAGTTTGAATTCCCAGGTATTGCTGTCAACTGCTTCCCAGGAGGTTGCAAGGTAGGGTTTTAAGGAGAAGTCGTTATTGCATTTTACCAGGTACTCGGTAACAAGTTCGTTTGTCTCTTCGCAGACGAGGGGGTCAATGCTCTGGACTGCCCACATAACTCCCATTGTAAGGGTTTTTTCTCCGCCGTCTTCGGGTGAAGGTGAGGATTTTGATTCTCCTGCCTCGCCTTCCCCCTCCCCGGCCGAACCCGTGCAGCCCGAACTGCAGAGGGATGCGGTCAGGATGAAGAGGGCAAGCATAAGCGTAAGGATTAAAGTCCCTTTTTTCGAAGGTCCTGTTTTCGCGGTTTTCACTGTTTTCATGGAATCTCCCTTCCAGAATTTTTCTCCTCAAGTTCTTCCAGAATTCTTTTTCTCCTCAAGCTCTTCAGGAATTCTTTTTTCCTCAAGCTCTTCAGGAATTCTTTTTTCCTCAAGTTCTTCCGGGATTATTTTTCCCCGTAGATCAGATGATATTTGTAATCGAAGGCTATCCGTTTCCTGAAAGGCATCGTCCTTTTCTGGAGATCGATAATATCTTTCAGGTCCAGGTCCCCTACATTTTTGAAGCTGGCTGCCCTGAAGTAATCAAGCGTTTTTTCCGGGGGAGCCCCGCGAGGGTTTGGCAGCTCGCTGTTGATCTCCCTTGAGTAGTACCCTTTCCGGGGATTTCTCTTCTCGACTAGCAGGGTGCAGAGGTCGCTTGCAAGTCTCCTCATTTTGGTTTCGAGTGAGCCGTCGTTCCAGACCCCATCGACTACCAGAAGCACTCCCCCCTCCTTTAGCACCCTTTTCCAGTTTTGAATCGCGATGTCCGGATGCGGAAGGGTCCAGAGGAGGTGGCGGTTGACAACGACGTCGAATGTTTGCGCCTCAAAAGGCGGAATTTCGGCATCTCCCTTCCTGAAGGTGGTGTCAAACCCTTTCACGGTTGCCTTTACCCTCGCTTTTTCAAGCATTTTTTCCGAAAGGTCAAGCCCTGTTACGCGGTGGCCCATTTCCGCAAACATGAGTCCTATTTCACAGGTCCCGCAGCCCACGTCGAGCACCTCCAGCCGGCCGGGGGGAAGGAGGTTTTTGAAGAGCTGTTTCCAGGCTTCTTTTTCTGTTTCGGTCTGGATCCCATGTCCTTCGTGGCTGTCGTATGTTTCGGACGAGACGTCCCAGATCCGGGCAATGTTCTGTTTGATCTTATTTTCTTGAACGGGCATGTTTTGATACCTCTTTTTTCCTGACATCTTCAATAGAAGCTATGTTTCCGTTTTCCAGGTAGGCGATCCTGTGGCAGACCTTCCTCAGGACGTCGAGGTCGTGGGAGATCAGCAGGTAGGAGACTCCCGTTTCCCTCTGGACTTTTTGCATGAGGCGCAGGATCTGGGCCTGGACCGAGACGTCGAGCATGGAAGTGGGTTCGTCAGCAACCACAAAATCCGGAGATAGGGACATAATCCTGGCAAGTACCACCCTCTGGATCTCTCCCCCGCTGAGCTGGTTCGGGTAGCGGGCCAGGTGTTCCGGGCGAAGTCCGGTCAGCTCTGCCAGCTCCTCGCCCTTTTCCAGGAGTTCGGCTTTTTTGAGCCCGGTCCGGACCCGGAGAGGTTCTACCAGGCTGTCAAAGGCTTTCATCCTGGGGCCAAGGGACGTTTCCGGGTGCTGGAAAATCATCTGGATTTTCGGGCGCAGGTCCCGGAACTCTTTTTTGCCCATGGACAGGATATTTTTCCCGTGGACAAGGATTTCCCCTTCCGTGGGTTTCTCAAGTCCGACTATACACCGGCCGATAGTGGTCTTTCCGGACCCGCTTTTCCCGAATAGCCCCATGGTTTCTCCGGGAGCTACCGAGAAACTGATGTTTTTGAACACCTCGGCAGCTCCAAAGCTCATTTTCAGGCCGTTTACTGCAAGGACCGGAGATGGCACCTGATCCCTCCCCCTTTATGGTTTTGCATTTCCGGATGCCTCCTGGAACACTCAACGGCTGCGTACCTGCACCGCTCATGGTAAAAACAGCCTTCCGGAAGCTTTATGCGGCTCGGGCTCTGCCCGCTCAGGGGAACAAGCCCGTTTCGGGGATGAGCCCGGATAAGCCCTTTTGTGTAGGGGTGCCCCGGAGAATGCAGGATTTTTGAAGCTTCGTCCAGCTCCACGACCTCCCCTGCATACATTACAGCCACCCTGTCGCAGACCTCATGGGCCAGGTCAAGGTCGTGGGTGATCAGGAGCATGGTCTTACCGTATTCGTTTTTTATTTTCGTGAACAGTTCCACGGCTCCTGCCCTGGCTTCCGGGTCCAGCCCTTTTGTAGGCTCGTCCGCGATCAAAAGTTCGGGCTCGAAGGAAAGGGACATGGCCGCAATCAGCCGCTGCCTCATCCCTCCCGAAAGCTGGTGGGGGTAAAGGCCGCAGAGTTTTTCCGGGTCCTGCAAAAAGAGTTTTTTCATGAGGCCAAGGGCTTTTTTCATTCCCTCTTTTTTCTCAATCCCTCACCTCTCAAACACTTCTCCTATCTGAAGCCCGTTTTTCAGGGCCGGGTTCAGGGCTCCTGCGGGGTTCTGGGGCATCAGGGATATACGTTTTCCCCGGATTTTCCGGAGTTCGGAGGGCTCCAGGGAAAAGATGTCCTTTCCGACAAAGCAAACGTTTCCGGAAATCCTGGCATTTGCCGGGAGGAGCCTGAGCAGGGCAAGCCCTACAACGGATTTTCCTGATCCGCTTTCCCCTATTATCCCGAAGGTTTCCCCTTCCCTGATGTCAAAAGATACTCCTGAGACTGCTTTTACGCTGCCTTCCCCGGCGGGAAATTCCACGGAGAGCTCTCTTATTTCAAGCAGGTTCAATACATCTCCCCTCCTTCATGATGCGGGTCCAGGATGTCCCGGATACCGTCTCCCAGGATGCTGAATATTACAACAACGAAGGTGATGGCAAGCCCCGGGAAGATAGTCTGGTGAGGGGCCGTCCTCATGAACTCCTTTCCTGCGGAAAGCATTGCCCCCCATTCCGGAATATCGGCAGGCAGCCCGATCCCCAGGAAACTTAAGGTGGCGATGGAGAGGATGACGTGCCCCAGGTCGATTGTGGCAAGCACGAGGAGGGGGGCGATGGCATTGGGCACGATATGCCTCCGGATTATGTGAAAGTCCCCCGCACCGCTTGTCACGGCGGAAAGGACAAATTCCTGTTTTTTGAGGGTGAGGACCTGTCCCCGCATCAGCCGTGCGTACCTTGCCCACTGGACAATCGAGAGGGCAAGCATCAGGTTAAAAACCCCGCTTCCGAGCACTCCCACGATGGTCAGGGCAAAGATTACGCCCGGGAAGGAGAGGAAGATGTCTATGACTCTGGAGACGCTTTCGTCCACAAGCCCCCCGTAGTAGCCTGCCGCACAGCCCGCGGCAATTCCCACGAACAGGGAAATGAGGACCACCCCGAAGGCGATGGAGAGGGAAATCCGGGCTCCTATGAGTATCCTGCTCAGGAGGTCTCTTCCCAGGTAATCCGTGCCCAGCAGGTGGCCTTCGGAAGGGCCGAGGTTCTTGTTCTTGAGGTCGATTGCATTTGGGTCGTAAGGAGAGAGCAGGGGGGCAAAAAGGGCAACTCCTGCAAAAAGCACAAGCGCGGCCAGGGCAAAAAGCATGTCCTTTCTCTGGAAGACTCTTTTTACAAAATCGCCGCCGTATTCCCCAGGTTGCGGCAAAAAGTCTTCTCTCCTGAATCTGTCAGCAAAAACGTTATCCATGGTATCAACCGTACCTTATCCGCGGGTCAAGACGCGTATAGAGCATATCTATAAGGAAATTTACGAAGAGGAACATGCTTACGATTGCAAGCACGCAGCCCTGGACAACAGGCAGGTCCCTGGCTGAGATCGAGTCCACAAGGAGGCTCCCTATCCCCGGCCAGGCGAAGATCTTCTCGATCTCAATGGTTCCCCCAAGCAGGTTTCCCATCTGGAACCCGATTACCGTGACCACGGGAAGCATGGCGTTTTTCAGGGCATGCCGGCTTATGATCTTCCTCAGGGGGAGCCCCTTGGCTTTTGCAAACCTGATATACTCCTGCCCCAGGGTCTCGAGCATGCTTGTCCGGGTGACCCTCATGACCGCTGCCATGGAATGGAGGGAAAGGGCTACTGCCGGCAGGAACAGGTTTTCCAGGCTCCCGTACCCTGCCACCGGGACAAGTTTCAGTTTCAGGGAAAATACCAGGATTAAAAGCAGGGCTACCCAGAAACAGGGCATGGAAACCCCAAAGAGGGTCGCAACCCTGAGAATGTGGTCGGAAATCCTGTTTTCCCGAAGCGCCGAATATATCCCGAGGCTCACTCCCGCCAGCACTGCGATTGCCATACTTGCCCCTGCAAGCTGGATGGTTGCCGGCAGGCGCAGGGCCAGGAGGTAAAGGACCGGTTTCCTAAAAACGTAGGAAGTCCCGATACCCTCCCCTGCGATAGCGGCCTTCACCCACCTGAAAAACTGCAGGTAGAGGGGGTCGTCCAGGTTGTAGCGGCTTGAAATCTGGTTAAGCTGTTCTTCGGTTGCGCTTTCTTCCAGGCCCACGAAGGTGTGCTTCAGGATCAGTTCGGCGGTACCCCCGGGAATCACGTTCATAAGGAAAAAGGTCAGGGCACAGGCCGCAAAAACAGTTAGCGCCATGAACCCGAGCCTTTTCAAAAAATATCTCATGCTTCCTCCTCAAGGCCGGCAGGTTGCATCAGTGCCCCTGCCCGCCCGCATGGTTCTTTTTGGAGTTCTGGTCCGGGGGACTGAAAAAAGAGGCAGGCATGAAACCTCGTGCCCGCAGTTTCTTTCCCTTTCCTCCGGCTTTGCTTTTCGAGTTTTACTTTTCGATGTACATGTCCGCATTTATGCGGTAGTCGTGAGCGGTCGGGTCAAAGACATAGCCCTTCACATAGTCCTTCTTCACGATGGCACAGCCGTAGTAAGCCACGATGATCATCGGCTGTTCTTCGTACACGATTGCTTCTACCTCGTTGAACTTTTGATAACGCTCTTCAAGGTCGGTAAGCTTCCTTGCGTCCATTATCAGGGAGTCGACCTCAGGGTTGGAATACCCCGGACCGTTGTCAGGCCCTCCGGTCATGTACCAGTTGCTCAGGACATATTCGGGGTCAGGGACCATTGCTATGTTATAGGCTGCAAGGTAGAGGTCCCAGTTTCCTTTCTCTCTTCTGTCGTATATGGCCCCCATCTCGAGAACCTCGGTTTCCACATCAATACCAGCTTCTTTTAGCTGGGCGGCCATTGCCTGGGCCATGGGGGGCAGCCCCGGTCTTGCAGAGTATGTCAGGAGGTTAAGTCTGAGGGTTTTGCCGTCCTTATCCCTGATCCCATCTCCGTCCGTGTCCACCCAGCCTGCTTCCGTGAGGAGCTCGTCGGCTTTTTCAAGGTCCCTGGTATAGGGCTGAAGGTCCTTATTTGCCCAGACCATTGACGGAAGGAAGGGGCCGGCGGCAGGTTCCCCCACTTTGTAGAGGATGTGTTCCGTTATTTCATATCTGTCAATGGCACAGGACATTGCCTGTCTGACCCTGACGTCCTCAAGAGGTTCGTTTCCGAGGTTTACGTCTATTTTGTACACTCTCGGGGTCTTGTATTTCTCCACATTGATGCCCTCAAGCTTGTTTATCCGGTCAGTTTCACTGTAGAGCACGTCCACGGTAAAATCCAGTTCCCCGTTTTCGATTGCCATTGCCCGGGTGTTCGGGTCTGGCATCCCTTTCAGGACCATTCTGTCAAGGCCCACTTCTCCTCCCCACCAGTTTTCGTTCTTCACGACTGTGAGAACCCGGGTCTGTTCGTCAAAGGACTCAAACTTATACGGGCCTGTCCCAACAGGTTTTACGTATTCCCCGGCTTCGTTAAAGGACGAGGGGCTTATTACGGCAGTGTCCGGGTAGTGCAGGACTCCTGGAAGGATGGGGTTGAGTTCGGAAGTTTCGATCCTGAGGGTATAGTCGTCAACAACTTCCATGGAAGCGATTTTGAGCATTGAATCGACCCTCGGGTTTTCTGCAATAACGTTTTCCAGGGAGTCCTTGACTTCCTCTGCAGTCATTTTGCTGCCGTCATGGAAAAATACGTCATTTCTGAGCTTGAATTCCCAGATGTTTTCGTCGAGCTGTTCCCAGGACGTTGCAAGTCCGGGTTTTAAGGAAAAGTCGGGTTTTGCTCCAACCAGGGTTTCGGTAATGGCAGCCTTTTCACAGATCAGGGTCCCGCCATCTCCGTCCGCGGCGTTGATCGAGTCGATTTCCCACATCTCTCCGAGCACCAGCGTATTCGAACCGGGGTTTTCTTCTGTTACCTCGCTTCCTTCCGTGCCGGTGCATCCGGAGCTTAGCAGTGAGGCGCAGACCAGTAAGGTTATAAGAAATATACACAGGGGGGTGTTTTTTTCCTTCATCTTGGAATCTCCTTTTTTGGGATCTCTTTTTTTGGAATCTCTTTTTTACATCACTGAGTCTCATTTCCTGCCGTGGACCAGGTAGTACTGGAAGTTGAAGGAAATCCTCTCCCGGAAAGGCATGTTCTGTTTCTGGATCTCCAGAATTTCTGTGAGCGGCAGGTTTCCTATGCCGCTAAAACCTGCATTTTCCAGGTACATTTCCACCTTTTCGGGGGGAGGTCCTCTGACATCCGGGAGCATGGACTTGAGTTCCTCCGAATACCCGCAGTGCCCTTTTCGCGGATCTCTCCTTTCTATGATCAGGGTTCCCAGGCAGCCTGCAGCTCTGCGGAGCTTGGTGCCTGGTGTCCCGTCGTCCCAGATCCCGTCAATAATGACGGCCATTCCCCCTTCCCTGAGCACTTTTTTCCAGTTAGCTACCGCAAGCCGGGGGTTAGGAAGTGTCCAGAGGAGGTGGCGGTTTATCACCACATCAAAAGAAGCGGGTTCATAGGCCGGAGATTCGGCATCTCCTTTTTCAAAAACCAGGTTCATTCCGCGGGCCCGGGCTTTTGCTTTCGCCTTTTCAAGCATTTTTTCCGAAAGATCGATACCTGTAACCTCATGCCCCATCTCAGCGAAGAGCAGGCTCAACTCTCCGGTACCGCACCCTACATCCAGGATTTTCAGGCGGCCTCCAGGGAATACTTTTTTGAGCGTGTTTTTCCAGGCGTTCCTTTCCCTTTCACTCTGAATCCCATGACTGGCGTGCGTGTCGAATGTTTCTGAGGCGAGGTCCCATCTATGGGCTACAAGTTCCTTGATTCGTGTTTCAGGTATGGACATTAAAAAAGAGATGCAGATCTTTTGATTAATAATTTTCTATTTTGTAGCAAATAATGCAATTAAATTCTATTTATTTAACATTTTATCATAGGATATTTCTAATATTACTTATCATATCTTCTTTATACCCATGTTTGTATTACTAATTTGAGGTATTTTCGGCTTGATTGGCCAGGCTTAAAATTGAATGTTTTATTTTTCTGTTTTCCCGGGGAATGGATTTCCCATCGATAATTTTATAATTGATATGTTTATATTATTCAATCTGTTTAATGGAGATTTTGCGTTTGCCGTCATGTTGGCACAAACATATCCGTCTGCGGCAAGTTTGCCGTTTTGGGCGATTTTGGGCCTTTCAAATGGTCCATGAACCCTCATGGCCTGAAGTTGAGTCTCCTATCTTCTACACGTACTAGCAAAAAATCTCAATAATTGTCTACAAAAGTTCACTCCGTTTATTCCAGAAAATTATCTCTGTGGCATAGCATATTTTTTTGTGTTATGTCGGAATTAACATATTGGTTATTTGTAAAATAATTCCCTGCTTCGGACTTTCCTTTGCCTGCGGCAGGTTTGTGTGATTGTTCAATCGAACCGGGCATCCTCATGGACTCCTGATATGTTGTAATTAACATAATGAGTCTGGCATAATGGATGTGGCCTGCGTGGTGCCCGCTAAAGAATATCTCGGATTTGAATTCCGGATTTAGATCCTGTGAGGCGTCCCATGGAAACGATTATAAAACAAATAAAGGACCCTGAACTGCTTTCCCAGATCGAGAAGCTCGTCCCCTTTCACGGCTACCTGACTTCCGGGGCTTTCATCGGCCTCCAGATGCTCAACATTGCAAGGAAAATGCTCGATGTCAGGGACGGGGAGCGTATATACGTGACCTGTGAAACCCGAAATTGCGTGCCTGACCCTTTCCAGATCCTGGGCGGGGCAACCAGCGGGAACAACGGGCTGAAAATCAAGGACCTGGGGAAAATGGCAGTTACCGTGAACAAGCGAGTTCCTGATGGTGAAGATACTGTTAGAGGGGTCCGCATTATGCTCGACCCTGATAAAACAAAAGCGTATCCGACCCTTCACGCCTGGTACCTGAATACCGCAAAGTTCCCCCATACCGAAGTCCTGCCAGACCTGCTGGCTGCCGGGGAAAAGGTGTACACCTGGAAGTTTGTGGACCTCGAAGTCCCGGTTAAGGGGAAAAAACGGATACAGCGCTGTGAAAACTGCGGTGAGATGTTCATTCGGTATAATGATGAGCTGCTGTGCGGCGAATGCACAGAATAACGGTTTAGAGGTAAATAAAATGCAAGATGACAGAAGATTGTCGGTCTTTTCCGAAAAAAAAGACAAGCAACTGGTCTACCTGCCTGAGAAATGCATAGGCTGCGGGACCTGTGTGCAGGCCTGCCCGAAAGGGAGCCTTGCAATCGGGGCCGTGGGTGCCGTGGCAAGAGGCCTGTTTGATGCGGATTTTCTTGAACCGAAAGGTGAAGACTGCCTTGTCTGCGGGATCTGCGCCAGGGTCTGCCCCACAGGTGCCCTGGAACTGAGGCAGGAAGGAAAGTCCCTGAAAGATGCTTCTTACCTATCAGGAGCCCTGAAACCCACTTCCGTGAACGAAAACTGTGTCCACTGCGGGCTCTGTGCGGAAGTCTGCCCCAGGGACTGCATTACGGTTACAAAAGAACTTGCCGGAGACGGAAGCCTGAAGCTGGTCGGAAAGACCCGCATTGATACGGAAAGCTGCGTGCACTGCGGCTGGTGTGCGGCGGTCTGTCCCATGGATGCCATTTCCGTGGAAAAGCCCTTCGAAGGCCGCTGGGAATGGGAAGAGAACGTCTGCCAGACCTGCCACACCTGTGTGGAAGTCTGCCCTGCAAATGCTCTTTTCAACAAAGAGTGGAATGCCGGGGAAAGGGTCGAAAAGCTTGCGCACCGGCCTGATGCCTGCATCTACTGCGGGGCCTGTGCCGTGTCCTGTCCCGTGGACGCCATTGACGTCCGCAAGACGGCTATCCTGCCGGAAATGGAGAAGAAAGGACCCCTTGAGAAAAAGCTGCTTGAGGCCCCGGTCCCGGAAGCCCTGCTCCGCACTCGCCTGGAAACAGACGATGCGAGTTGCCTGGGGTGTGGAAACTGCGTAATTGTCTGTCCGGTAAACGCCTTCGGGGACAGGGAACTTGCCGTAGGGCACCTGAATAACCTGGACGAGAAGGCTATCCTCGAGGTTAAAGACGGAAAGGTAGGAGTCGTGGACCAGGAACTCTGCGGAGGAGACGGCACTTGTGCCCTTATCTGTCCCGTGGACGCGATCAGGCTTGTGAAAAGGGAGGTGGAATGATATGGCAGGAACAATTGCCATCAAGAACGGGTACGTCTTAGACCCCCTGAACGAGATTAACGGGGACGTCATGGACATCTTCATCAGGAACGGAAAAGTCGTAAAGGAACTTTCCGCTGCTGAAATGCAGGACGCAAAAGTAATCGATGCCACGGGCAGGACGGTCATGGCTGGCGGGGTTGATTCCCACTCCCACGTAGCAGGGGCAAAGGTCAATGCCGGAAGGCAGATGCGCCCTGAGGACCACTACAAATGCAACACCGTGAAAACCGAACTAACTCATTCGGGTTCCGGCTACACTGTCCCTTCGGTCTACAAACAGGGCTACGATTACGCAGCAATGGGCTACACCACGGTCTTTGAAGCCGCGGACCCCCCGCTTGAAGCCAGGCATACCCATGAGGAAATGCGTGCCACTCCCCTGCTTGACATGGGCGGGTACCTGGTGCTCGGGAACAACTGGTTTTTGATGCGCTACCTGAGGGATGGCGAATTCGATAGGGCAGCAGCCTATGTTGCCTGGATGATGAAAACCCACAAGACCTACGGGATCAAGTGCGTCAACCCCGCAGGGGTTGAGAACTGGGGCTGGGATGAAAACGTAAACAACCTGGACCAGGCCAACATCCATTTCGAAATGACCCCCAGGGAAATGATCAGGGGCCTGACAGAAGTTAACGAAATGCTGGGAATGCCCATGCCCCTGCACCTGCACGCCAACAACCTCGGGCATCCGGGCTGCTATGAGATCACAAAAGACTCCCTGAAAATCCCGGACGGGGTAAAGGCTAAACAGAAAATGGACGTGGAATGGGCCGAAACAAAAATGGACCCTTCCCGGGACCGTTCGGTCTACCTCACACACCTGATGTTCAACAGTTTTGCAGGCACAAGCTGGGGGGACTGTGAGTCCGGAGTGAAAGACATTGCGGATTACATTAACAATAAGGACCATGTGGTTATCGACAGCGGCTGCACTCCTTTCGGGGAAGCCACGGTCATGACCGGGGACGACCCTGCAATCCACGACCTCTACACCCTCACAGGTAACAAATGGTCGAACGCTGACATTGAGCTGGAATGCGGATCAGGGGTTATTCCTTTTACCTACCTCAAGTCCAACCCCGTGCACAGTTTGCAGTGGGCAATGGGGCTCGAGACTCTTCTCCTTATCAAAGACCCCTGGAAAACCATCATGACCACGGACAGCCCGAACGGCGGGCCGTTTACGAAATATCCCGAAGTCATGACCTGGCTCATGTCTGAGGCTTCCAGGAAACAGACCTTTTCGGAATGCCATAAATGGGCCAACGACAGGAGCGAGCTTGGCGGCGTGAACCGGGAACTTTCCCTCTACGACATTGCAATCCTGACCCGGGCCAACCCTGCCCGGACCATAGGTATGGCGCACAGGAAGGGGTCCCTGGGCATCGGGGCGGACGGGGACGTTACGGTCTACAACCTTAACCCGCAGAAGCTTGATTCAAACAACTACGAGGAACTCATCCGGACCTTCAGGCGGGCCGAATACACCGTCAAGGCCGGAGAAATCGTGGCAAAGAACGGGGAAATCGTCTCAGTGCCCGAAAAGCGGACTTACTATTCCGAGGTGCACGTGGAAGACGAAAAGGAAAAAGAGATGCTGGTTGACGTGAAAGAGTGGTTCAGGTACTACACACTAGGTTTTGCCAACTACCCGACTCCTGAAAAGTACCTTGCAAACCCGACCCCGATACAGATAAACAACGAGAGGTGAGGCAATGGCAGAAGTAGTGCTTATACCGAAAAAGGAAATTGACATCAAACTTGAGGCAGAAGTCATCACCCCTGACGCTTTTGCCGGCAAGAGCGCCGAAGAAATCGGAAAACTGGAAATCTGGCAGGGGCCAAAGACCTATCTCCTTTCAGAGTTTTTCGATGTGGAAAGAAATGAAGAGGATTTTTCCGGGGAAACTGCCGAAGATACCTTGATCCGCATAAAAGGGGACATGCTCCGGGTCAAAAAGATCGGGGAAGGCATGACCGCAGGCAGGATCGAGATCGAAGGTTCCGCAGGCATGCATGTGGGTACCGGGATGAAAGGAGGCGAAATCCTGGTCTCGGGAGATGTGAATTCCTGGGCAGGAATGGAAATGGAAGGCGGGCTTTTGCAGATCAAAGGCAACGCCGGAGACCACGTCGGCTGCGCTTACCGCGGTTCCTGGCACGGGATGAAAGGCGGGCGCATCGTCATAGAAGGCTCGGCCAGGCACCAGCTCGGAGGCGGCATGGACGGCGGAGAAATTTTCGTGGAAGGAAATGTGGAAGGTTTCTGCGGGATCCGCCAGACAGGCGGGCTTATTGCTGTCCGCGGCGGTGCCCTTCGCACTGTCGGGGTTGAAATGAGTGGGGGCACCCTGCTCATCGGAGGCCGGATCGAGCGGTTTTCCCCGGGCTTCGAATGCGTAGGGTCGGAAACGGGCCCCGCTTTCGGAGACTTCGAGTACGCGGGCGAGTTCAAGAAATTTGCAGGGGACTTTGCGATCAGCAAGCGGGCAAAAGGTGTGCTCTATGTGGCTGCGGACGCAAACCCGGGGCTCTGAGGTGAGAGGAATGGAAGTATTACTCATTACCGGAAGTACGATTGAGGAAGGCAAACTTGCCAAGGGAGGAGACAAGCTGACCGCCGAATACCAGGCGGAATGTGCGGTCTGCTGGATTTCCCCTGAAGATTTTGAAGTGCTCGGCTCTCCTGAAAAGGTGAAGGTCACAAGCAGGAACGGCAAACACACCGTTGCAGTCAACACGAAATGCACGGATGCGGTCCGGGAAGGGCATGTGTTTATGCCAAGGGCCATCTGGTCCAACGTGGTTATTGATCCCGATACCCTTTCCACGGGCTCTCCCCTCTACAAGGGCGCTCCGGTAAACATCGAGCCCACGGAAGACGAGGTCCTGAGCGCCGAAGACGTTGTTTTGAAAGTTTATGTCGGAGGGCTGTGAATATGGTTTCCAAAAACATAGTATGTCCTGTCTGCGGGGCAGCCTGTGATGATATCCAGGTCGAGCTCGGGGACGGAACGATTGAAGTAAAGAACGCATGTAGGATGGGAAGTGCCAAGTTCAGGGAAGTTGTAAGTTCCCACAGGCTCAGGGACCCCCTCATTAAAAAGGAAGGGGACAGCAAACCCATGCCCGTAGCCTGGGACGCTGCTCTTGAAAAGGCTGCCGACATCCTGGTTTCGGCAAAGCGCCCCCTGCTCTTTATGGGAAGCGAGACCTCATGTGAAGCCCACGAAGTAGGGCTCCATATCGGGGAATACCTGGGGGCAGTTGTCGACTCCAACGCCACGATCTGCCACGGGCCGACAGCCATGGGAATCCAGGAAGCAGGAAAAGTCGGAGCAACGGAAGGGCAGAAGAAAAACAGGGCAGATCTTGTGGTATACTGGGGGACCAACCCTCTCGAGTCCATGCCCCGGCAGATGTCCAGGTACGGGGTCTTTCCCAGAGGCTACTGGACAAAGCGCGGGCGTTTTGACAGGACTATCATCACCATTGACCCGAGAAAGACTCCCACCGCAGAAGCTTCCGACCTGCACATCCAGCTCAAACCCAATTCCGATTACGAACTGGCAAGCGCCCTCCTAACCCTCCTGCACGGGAAAGAGCCCCACCCCTCGGTAGAAGAAATTACAGGGGTCCCCATCTCCACCATGAAAGAAATGCTCGAGATGATGAAGAACTGCAAGTTCGGCACCATCTCCGTGGGCCTCGGCCTTTCCTCCTCCATAGGCAAGCACAGGAACGCCGAGATTGCCATGAACCTGGTCAAGGAGCTGAACAATTACTCAAAGTTCACCCTGGGCGCTCTCCGGGGTCACTGCAACGTCGCAGGCTTCAACCAGATTGCCTCCTACCTCTACGGCTACCCCTTCGGGCTTGACTTCATGAGGGGCCACCCCCGCTACAACCCCGGAGAATTCACAACCGTAGACCTCCTGAGGGAAAAGGATGTCGACGCAGCCCTGGTTATGTGTGCCGACCTTGTCTGCCACATCCCCGCCGACTGTGCCTCCTATCTTGCCGAAATCCCCATGGTCTGCCTGGACATCGCTCCCTGCCCGACCACAGTAGCATCCGACGTAGTGCTCCCCGGAGTCATCGACGCCATGGAATGCGACGGGACCTTCTACAGGCTGGACGACGTTGCCGTGCACTTCGAACCCTTCACAACTTCCCCCTTCGAGTTCACGCAGAGCAACGAAGACACCCTGAAGCAGCTCTTTGCCAAGATCAAGGAAAGGGTGTAAGAGAGCTTTTCTTTCCCGCGGGTTCATTTGAGAATGCTGGGAAATAAAGTGATTGAATGCTTAAATGAGGGTGATTAAAGCCCTCTCCTTCTTTTTTTTGGATTTTCAATTTCCAGCGGTTCGATTTTCTAGTTTTCAGTTTTCCTTCGATTTGCTTTTCTGGTTTTTCAATTTCCAGCGCCATTATACGATTTCCTGGCTTTTCAATTTCCAGTGCCGCAATGCAATTTTTTCAGCTTTTCAGTTTCCTGTGGCGCTATGTAATCTTTCTGGCTTTTCACTTCCCAGTGCAGCAGTTGTCTTTATAGAGATCGAACCAAGGGAACTCACCGGTTGCGCAAGCAACCGGCCTTTCCTGAAAAATATATTATGAAAATAAACAGAATCATTGAAGTTTCAACATGACAATAATTTTTAGATGCACTCTTATACAACGTGGCATTTTATTACAATATGCATAAATTAAAATTGTAACGTACTTACTAAGGTTTGATCCAAATGTTCAAAAGAATCAATATTGGCAAATGGCTGCTGCTTATGATATTTGTTTTTATTTTATCATCTGGTTCTGCAGGTGCCGATGATGATGAATTGAACGATTCCGAATATAATGAAATCTCCGATTCTATAACGGAATTTGCAAATGATTCCTCGTTCATAGCCTACAGGGGAACCGTACCGGAAACAATTGATCGGGAATGGAAAAATTCAATTGTAGATTGCTGGCTAAATCTTAACCGTATAGGGCCGTCATATTCCGAATTTGACAGCTCTATAACAAACATTGCTGTCAGTCATGTACTAATAATTGAATTGGGTTCTGAATATCAAGGAGAAGTAGATGACTCCAAAATTGACGAGATCTATCAGAAAATTGAGGATTACTGCGAAGAGCAGGAAGGTATAAGCGAAATCCCTGTTGTCTTTTTGTGGGATCAGGATGAGGAGGACCCATTACCGGACTATGGGCAAGAGATGTTTGAAAAGGCCGAGAGCAGTTCCGGGTTCGTAGCTGCTAGAGGAACAATGCCTGTACTTACAGATGCCAGTGAAAAAAGGGAGTGGACAGATTCACTTGTTCATTGTAGTCGGGCACTCTCTAGTCCTTCTCATCCTGATGCAGGAATTGGCGCGTATTTTGTTGAATTCGATGGCCCTGTGGATAGTTTTGGAACCTCCATTAATGGATATTTAGAAGTAGGTTTCCAGGGATACAGTTCAGAAAAAGTAAATGAATCTCTAATTGATGAAATATATCAAGTAATTGATGAACAATGTGAGCAGGAAGGTATAAGTGACGTACCTGTCGTTTTTATATGGCAAGGAGTGACTGTACTGGATGAAGAAGAGTGTGAGGCGCCGGTACTGGATGAAGTTGATGATCCTGACTTGTCAGATGAGAGGGAAGAAGTCGCAGATAATGAGACAACCAATCAAACACCTGGCTTTACTTCAATAATGGTCATTTTAGGGCTTTTGATTATAGTGAAGGTAAAGCGGAAGTAATTTTTTCTGGGAAGAGTTTTCCAGTTAATGCTTCTGTCTTCTAGCCTATGTTCGAAAAACGGCTACTCCGTATTTTTTTTCAATTTCTTTTTTTATTTTTTTCTGGAAAAGCCGGTCGTCTTCGACGACCGGTGAGAGCGTGGGGATCAGAAATCTATACGATTTAACTTTCCCGGGAAATGAAATCCTGTGTCAATAAACGGCTAGTCTGTTACGTTTTCCTGAAAGCCACTTTTTCGCCACAGCACCGGTGTAACTTCTTGGTTCCTCCTGCCTCGCTGAGCACGGTAAGCATATTCTTCGAATCCGTAATTTTTGTCCCCATTACTGCCGTAACCCCGCGTTCAAAGAAAGGCTTCGGGTACAGGGGTGCACTCGGGCCAAGCAGTATAACTTCTCTTGCCTCCCCGGAGGCTGCAAAGTTCAGGAGCTCGTCCAGTGTGCCGTTGGCAAGGGTGCTGGCGCTGAGGATGATCACGTCGGATGCGGGAAGGACTTCATCTGCCTTTTCCGAGGACAGGGTTTTTACTTTAGGGGATTCGATTTCTCGCTTTTCAAGGACGGTCAGGCTCCCTGCTTTTTTCGAAATACTCGGGACCATGGGGGCGAAATATCCCACCATTGCAACCCTGTCTCCGGGATTTATGAGGTCAAGGACGTCAAGGTCCGTGTCAGGTCCTGAAGCAGGGAAGTTTTCGGGGTTGCGGTCCAGGAGCATGTGGGAAAGGGCGTTTGCGGCTGCGATTCCTACGGCTGCTTCAAGATGGTTTTTTGAGAGAGCCAGTTCAAGCAGGGTGTCTGCGGAGCTTCTTTTCAGCCTGCCTGCAAAACCCAGGGCCGGGCAGCCGGAAAAATCGTAAAGTGGAGTGCAGGCCACGCCTCCATAACCATCCGAGAGCATGACTCATGTGTAGGCAAGGCCTATGCGGACGTCTTCGGCTTTTATATCTTCAAGGGCAGGCCCGAAGTTCTGCCTGAGTTCGTTTACGAGGGCAGCTACGGCTTCGGTTTCATACTTTTTTTCGTTGCCTGTCATGCGGTCACCTTCATCTTTTTCCTTTTACTTTAATTCCCTATCCTTTCGATCTTCGTTGTAAAGTCAAGGGGCTGTGCATAATACGGGGCACTCGAAACTATGATGTCCACGAAAGGCGCATATTCGGGAATCTTTTCTGCCTTTATGCCTCCAACGGCAAGTTCCAGTTTCGGGTTGAGTTTTTTGAGCTCGGGTCCCAGTTCCCTGAGCTCTTCGGGGGAAAGGTGGTCAAGGAGCATGATGTCGGACATTTCGGCGAATTTGAAGGCTTCTTCCCTGGACCTGGGTTCGATTTCTATCTTTTTCAGGGCGCGGAGTTTTTCCAGTTCCCCTGCCACTTCCAGGTGGTTCTGGCTGAGCTGGATGGAATCGCTGAGGGAATTCCTGTGGACGTCTCCTCCTCCTGCCCTTATGGCTTTTGTCTCGAACCTGCGGGCTCCGGGGTGGGTTTTCCTGCTTGCTGCGATTATTACGTCCGGGTTTTCTTTTCTGGCTGCGTTTACAAAAGTTGAGGTTTTGCTGGCTATGGCACACATGACGGTGAGGAAGGTCTGGGAAACCCTCCAGAATTTGAAAAGGGTCCTGAGATCTCCTTCGGCTTCGAATATGCTGTCCTGGGGCTCGAATTTTTCCCCGTCCCTGAGGTATTTCAGGATCTTCAGGCCCTTTTTTTCGTAATATTCGGCCAGGTCTTCTGCACAGGCGCAGATTCCGGCTTCCCGGGTAAAAATCTTGAGTGTTCCTTTTCCTTCAAGCTTTAACAGTTCCGCACTTTCATCCTGATAGGGGCAGTCCTCAAAAAAGTACAGTTCAAAAAGATCGATCATGGTCTGGCTCCTTGCTCCTTTGTTCTTGACATTTTATTTTTGCTTTTTATAGTCCCTGAAGTAAGTATTTACACTTGCTTTATAACCACGGAAGACACGGAAAGCACGGAAGGATTGTGCCCTTATTTCCTTTATTCCGTGTTTTCCGTGCTTTC
>DUKH01000041.1:43423-69374 GCA_013329415.1 Methanosarcinaceae archaeon
GTGTTTTCCGTGCTTTCTGTGGTTTAACTTTCACTTGAGATTGATGAAGAAATTTTTGTCCTTGACTATAATTCCTGTTAGCTTACTTAGCGTATTATTCTGGCATTTGCGGCTTTGAATACGGCATAAATTTCCTTTCCGATCCCCAGGTCCAGCAGTTCGCATGATGTGGGTGTAACCACGGCTTTTAACTCTGAAATCCCTGTTTCGGAATTCTCCTGCATCGAATTTCCTGATCCGGAATTTCCGATTTCCATTTCGACAAGGACAAGATGCTCCTTTTTGGAAATTCCAGTAACTATGCCTTTTACCGTGTTTCGGGCAGAACTTTCCACGGCTCCCCTGGCGAGGATTATTTCTTCCGGGCGGATGGAGATACTTACTTCCTCCCCGGGCTCGGCAGAGTCGGTGGAATAGATCTCAAAGCTCTGGCTCTGGCTCCGGTTCTTTTTCTGATCCCGTTTCGGACTCTGGTCCTTGCTCTGGTTTTGGATCCTGTTCTGGCTCGGTCCCCGAATTTCAAGCACTGTGAGTTTTCCTTCGAGAGCCCTGACCTTTCCCTTCAGCACGTTGGTGCCCAGGAAATCCGCGACGAAGTCAGGGGACGGGCGTCTGAATACGGATTCGGGGTCTCCTTCCTGCATTACTTCTCCGTTTCTTATGATAACCACCCTGTTTGCAAGGCTCCAGATATCGTCAAAATCGTGGGTCACGTGGAGCACGGTGGTCCGGCATTCCCGGATGGCTTTTTTCAGGGCTTCCCTCATCTTTTCCCTGTTCCTTATGTCAAGGGCGCTGAACGGTTCGTCCAGAAGAAGGAGTTTTGGCCGGACAACCAGGCTTCTCGCAAGGGCAACCCTTTGCTTTTCCCCCCCGCTCAGGGTGGAGGGTTTCCGGTGCAAAAGCTCGTTAATGCCCAGGATTCCGGCTATCCGGTGGATTTCGGCTTCAATCTGTTTTTTGTCTCCCAGCCTTTTCCTGAGGGCGTATGCTATATTTTCAAAAACGTCCATGTGGGGAAAGAGCATGTGGTCCTGGTAGACAATGCTGATCTGCCTTTTGTCGGGAGGAAGTGCCGTAATATCCCTGCCTTCCAGGAATATGCTGCCTTTCTTCGGGGCATAAAAGCCTATAACGGTTTCGAGCAGGAGGGATTTTCCGCTGCCTGAAGGGCCTGTAAGCGCTACATAATCTCCTTTTTCAGCCTCCAGGTTCACACCGGTCAGTTCGAAGCCTCCCATGTCAAGGTAAAGGCTGTTTACTTCCAGGAAGCTCACAGGCTGCCTCCTTCGAAGCGTTCAAAAGTCAGAATTGCCAGGAAAGCAATCAACATCAACAGGACTCCGCTCGTGATTGCCATTTCCAGGTTCCCGTAGGAAATGTTCAGGTAAAGGGTGACTGGCAGGACTTCGGTGTGCATGTAAGAACCTCCCGCAAGGATCAACACGGCTCCGAAAGCTCCTATGCAGCGGGCAAAGGTGATCACCGCCGAGGCAAAAAGCCCGCTCCGGGCCATAGGGAGGGTTACATTCCTGAAGGTCTCGAACTCCCCGTACCCGAAACTCCTGGAAACCTGTTCGTACCTGGGGTTTATGTCCTCAAAAGTGGAGTAGATAACCCGGACTGCATAGGGAAAAGCTATGAAAAACTGGGCAACCACTATCCCGAGCTTGCTGAAGGGCACCCTTATCCCAAAAGTCTCTAGGAACGGTCCCAGAAAGCCCTGTCCGAACAGGAGCAGCAGGGCAAGCCCGAGCACGAGTTCCGGAAATGCCATGGGAAGCCCGAGTATTGTTTTTACAAGGCTTTTTCCCGGGAAGGAGAAACGGGACAGGGCATAAGCTGTAGGGATGGAACAACACATAACCGAAAATGTCGAAACCGAGGCCGTGAGTACCGAAAGCTCCATGGAATAAAGCATCTCTTCCGACATGAGAGCCGAGAGGAGTTCGGAAGGCTTCAGGACAAGAAGTAGGGTTCCCACGGCCAGAAAGAGCAAAAAGGTGAAAAAACAGGAAATGCCGATGGTAGCATTCCTGAACCAGGAATTCCTTACGCAGGAATTTCTTTCGAGGGTTTTTCTGATGCCGGTTTTTCTTACGGACTGCATGGCTCAAAGCCCCATTTTTCCCAGGTCTCTTCAGCTTCTTCTCCTGCTATATAATTGTTAAAAGCCTCTGCAAGTTCGGGTTCTTTCGTATAAACGGAAACTGCCGTGGGGATGGTCTTTATGGTATTCTGGTCTGCAGGGATCGGGACAAGTTCAAGCTTGCCGTTTGCTTCTCCCCAGCTTCCCATATCCTCCCAGATTAAGGTCGCGTCGACTTCCCCGGTAACAACATAAATCAGGAGCTGGTTTACCGTTGTGGTCCGGACAATCGTGTTATTCTCCACTTCCGGGAGAATGCCTGCCTGTGAGCATATTTTCTCCGCAACCTTTCCTATGGCCGGCCCGCTCGGGTCTCCCAGAGCCAGTTCTATTCCCGGGTTTGCAAAGTCTTCAAGTTTCCCGATGTTTCCGGGGTTCCCGTAAGGAACTGCAATTACAGGGACATGCAGAGTAACGTTTTGGACGCTTTCGTTCAGGACATAATGCTTGCCCATAGCCTGTTCCGTATAGTAGTAGGCCCCCGGAATGAAAACGTCGCATTCCTGCGCAGCCAGGATCCCGAAGATCTCGGCACTTCCACCGTACCGGACCTGGATATCGGCTCCCGTTTCGTTTTCAAAGTTTTGGACCAGTTCGTTCATGGGTTTGATAAGTCCGGCCCCTGAGCAGACAGTGAGGCTTTTTCCTTCAAACGGCATGTCCAGGTTTTTTGCAACTGCACCTTCTGCTGATGTATCTTCTGCATTCTTCTCGCCACAGCCTGATACAGATGCCGCAAGGACCAGAACCAGAATTAAAACAAATGTACAAACTTTTTTCATCCGGGAACCTCATCTCAGTGTATAAGTTTTTATTGTAGTATTTCTCATGGGGTTTTCAGTTTAGAGTTTAAGGGATATGTTCCAACATACATAACGGTTAATAAAGTTTTTTATTAAAACATGAGATTCTAAAATCTTTCTTTCAATTTTTATAAAAATTTGCAGCGACGCTATTCTTTAATGAAAATATCAAAATAACTCCTGGAAATGCGCAGCAGTCACAACAAAATTGAGATTTTTAAAAATTGTGATTTTAAAAGTATTTCGGGAAAAAAAGCTTGCTTTCAAAACTGGTTTTCAAGACCATTTTCCTGAACGAAAAAGGCTTGAAGAGGGCGAAGTCGTTAGCCGGGCGCAGGGCATCAGCTCCCTATCTCCTTCAAAATCCTTTTGAATCCCTTCGGCTCATTTTTTCATGAGTTCTGGGACTTCAGAGTTGAAAGCATCAGGTTGGTGGTATATAGAGTTGAATATCTCGGAGTTGGATAGTTCAAAGTTCAAGCAGCCTCTGTCTGTATTTTTCCAGCTCTTCGGTTCCTTTTTCTCTGGAAATTCTGCTGACCTCGTAGACGATATGAGACGGAAGTGCCTGCATTCCCATGTACTCAAAGACGCAGTGGGTGACGGATTCCAGGTGTTTGTTCAGGTCCCCGTGTTCTCCTCCTTCCGAATACCATTCCTGCGAAGCCCCGGATGTGGTGACAATCATTGCTGATTTTCCTTTCAGGAGCCCCGTTTCGTAAGCGCTGTTCGTAATCGGGTTGAAGCCAAAACCCGGAGCTAGGATCCGGTCGATCCAGCCTTTCATAATTGCAGGCATGGACGTAAAGTAGATCGGGAACTGGAAGATCAGGAGGTCTGCCCATTTTACCTTCTCCATCTCGGCCAGGATGTCGGGCGCAAAAGCCCCGGTCTTAACAGCATTTATTGCCTCCAGGAAAGGCTTGAATACATCCGGTTTTTTCCGTTTAGTGAAGTCTCCCTCGGTAAGCACGGGATTGAAGTTCATTGCGTAAAGGTCCGAAAGCTCAACTTCATAGCCCTTTTCCTTCAGAGCGGCAAGGGCAGTGTCTTTCAGGGAAGCATTAAAGGAAGTTGGTTCCTGTTGTGCATAAATGTAAAGAATTTTCATTATATCCCCCAATACAAATTCTCCTGACGGTATAAAAGAGCATTGCAGGAAATTGCCTGAATGAGTACTGACTGCTGGATTGTTGCCTGAATGAGCATCGCAGGAATTAGTATCGCAGAAAAGAAAATCAAAGGAACCATCAAAGGGATATTTTCCTCATTTTTTCGTCCCTGACAGCGTTTTTTCGATTGGATCTCAGGTCCCGGGGCTCTCACCGGGCGCCGAAGGCGGCCGGCTTTTCCCGAAGATAATTATAGAAACATGAATTTCAAGTCAGTTAATATTGTTTTTCTTATCTTTTTTCTATTTTTTGCAGGGTTTGAACCCGGATTGAAGTAAATTAAAGTATAAACAGGGCTTTTGCATACATTTTCTGTTTTTCCCTGTTTTTTAAGGAAAAGCCGGTCGTGCAAGCACGACAGGGGCGGGAACCCGAATTAAGTTCTCGAATACGCAAATCAAAAAACGGTCCCTGGAAGTCTGAAACTCCTTCGAAACTTCCGGGTTTGGTTTGAATTCCATGACTTTTATGTTTTAATTCTATCTAATTCTGTCTTATAGTGCATCCCTTATTTTCATGCATTTATTTTCTTCAGCAGCCACGCCATGTTCTGTCCCAGGTTTTCCATGGTATTGACGCCTTCTTCATCATTTTCCACGTCCCCTTCTTCAAACCCGATTCCCATGTTCCAGTAGCTGGACCCCGGGATTATCATCTGGGAGATGGTGTAAAAGTGGTTGATGGAGTCAAAGGCATGGACAGCTCCTGCTCTCCTGACTGCCACTACAGCTGCCCCCATTTTCCGCTTTAAAAGGGCGTCATTTGCTATTGCGACCATTCCCGCACGGTCGATCAGGGCTTTAATTTCAGGGGTCAGGTCTGCAAAATATGTGGGTGTGGCCAGGATTATGCCATCTGCTTCAGCCATTTTTGCTATGCAGTCGTTGACGATGTCCTTTTCAATGACGCATTTTTTGTCCTTGTTTTCGAAGCATTTCATACAGGCTATGCAACCGTGAATGCTTTTTCCTCCAAGCTGCACCATTTCGGTTTCAATGCCTTCTTTTTCAAGTTCTGAAAAAACGTGTTCTATGAGCTTTGCTGTGTTCCCCTCTTTTCGAGGGCTTCCGTTGAATGCTATGACTTTCATTTCTCGATTCCTCCAATTTACTTTCCTGTCCTTCCAATTCCTGTCCTTTCTCTAGCTTTCTCTATTATTCATTTCCTTTCAGGGTGCACTCCCTTATCATGGGCGCGGTTTCGAGTTCTCCGTAGAAGACTTCAAACAGGCTGGACTTGTCAACATTTTCCCCGGATACGAGTCTGCAGTAATCTGTTTCTATAATCATCTCGGCTTCAGGGAAATTAACACTGAAACTCTTGTTCTCTTTGATGCCTTCAGTTGTGTAATGGGATTTGTGTACCCCAATTCCAAGCATAGGCGGGTTTGCATTGACCCGGGTGATCCAGCCCAGGGCCATGAAATTCACTTTCCCTTTAACGTTTGCCCCCAGCAGGGTTACGGGCATCGGATAGACAAATACGTTGTTATTGATCTTGATTTTCTCCGGTATGAACTGATCCCCCATTTAATAGTGTAGTGATTTTTGTTTGATATCCCTTGTCAGACGGTCTTTTATCTTTCAGTCCCATTCTCTGGTATCATTCTCTGGTATCATTCTCTGGTATCATTCTCTGGTATCATTCTCTGGTATCATTCTCTGGCATCAGGAAGAGAGGTGCATAGCTCCAGCTATTAGTTTTCTTGATTTCTCTCAAAAATCGGGCTGATCCGCCGGTATGGCACTTATTCCTTTCTTTGACCGTACCTGTTGTGGAATACTTTTTCTTCTGTGTACCGGTCCTGCGGTCCGGGCTGCTGGGCAGGATAACCTATGGGTACCAGGCCCAGGGGGATTATATGCTCCGGAAGTCCGAAAGCTTTTCTGAAACCTTCTACCCTGTCTTCCATGGGATAGATCCCGGTCCAGACCGCGCCGAGGCCAAAGGCATGAGCTGCAAGCAGGAGGTTCTGGGTAGCTGCCGAGCAGTCCTGCACCCAGAAGCCGGGGGCTTTTTCCCTGGTCGTATCTCCGCAGACCAGGATTGCAAGGAAGGCTCCCGTGCACATGCTTGCATAGGGGCTGAATGTCGGGATCTCATCGAGCAGTTTGCGGTCGTCGATTACGATAAAGACCCAGGTCTGGGCGTTGACTGCCGAGGGTGCGCACATGGCAGCCCGGATCATTTCTTTAATAAGTTCCCGGGGAACGGGCCGGTCAGTGTATTTTCGTATGCTTCTTCGGGTGTGGATTGCTTCGAGTGTGTCCATATCTATGTTTCCCCCCTTTTAGAATAAGAATTGAATGAATCGAGTTGAATGGAATCAGGAAGTACTCCGGTGGGAGACTTCCTGACAGCATTTTACGTTATTTGAATAGGTTCAGGCCTGTGTTCTTCGCCTTTTCCATAAGTTCGGCATTGCCTTTGACTTCCCCGGGAGCTGCGTATCCGGCTGCTATGAGGGTGTCCTTTACTTCCATGCCCATGAAGCGGGAGATTTCTCCTCCGAATTCCCCGTAGACTCCGGCGTAAGCTGCTGGGTCAGGCATGCCCTGGGCACCCACGATCACTGCCTTCTTTCCGGCCGGGACCCTTGAGGAATAGTCAGGGTTTACCAGGGAGTAGCAGCGGTCCAGGAAGAGCCGCATCTGGCCTGTAAACTGGGCAAAGTAAATCGGGGACCCGAACACAATGCCTTCTGCTGCTTTGATCTCCTCAAAGACTTCTGCCAGGTCGTCTTCAAGCTTGCATTTGTCGTGGGCTTTGCAGTAGTTGCAGCCCTGGCAGCCTCTGTAGTCCATTTCGTTGAGGATGTAAGTTTTTGTCTCTGCTCCGGCTTCTGCGGCACCTTCGAGCACCTGCTGGACAAGGGTGTTCGTGTTTCCGTTCTTCCTCGGGCTTCCTACGATTCCTATGACTTTCATTGCTATTCTCTCCCGTTATCAATATTTATGTCATTTTTATATGGTGTCCGTATATGGCGTTTATATGATTGGCATTGGGCAATCTACGCTTGTTGCTATCTAATCTGCAACAACTATACTTATATCTCATACATACGGACGGGGTAGTTACTAACAAAAATGATACAATGGGGGCTTATGGTAAGTGGGAAGAAAAAATAAACAATGTCATTGTCCTTTGGAAGCCTCGATGAAAAAGGGATGGTCTTAAGGGAAGTTTATCCGGAAATTTCCCAAAAGTTGGTTATTCTCTGACTGAATTCGGAAAAATGTTATCCCGGTTCTTGATGCTCTCTGCGGGTGGGGGGTGGAATACCTGGAAAGACAGTGTACCCTTGATAAAAAACAGTGATCGGTCAGTTAACCCCTTTACTCAGGTGAACATGGTAGGGCCAGTTAACCTTAGCCTGGTCAATTAACTGCTGTTTGTTCATTAATTGCTGTCCTGTCCCGTGCTTCGGCAAGGAGCCTGAACTCCCGGATTACCATTATCAGGGTTACTGCAAAGGCCAGGACGTCAGCAAGCGGGAAGGCTGCCCAGACCCCCGGAAGTTCCAGATACCTCGGGAGCACCAGCACCAGGGGGATAAGGAAAAGCACCTGCCTGCACATGGAAAGGAAAAGGGAAGGTCTTGCTTTTCCAAGAGCCTGGTAAAGGGCTCCTCCTACTACCTGGAACCCCACAAGGGGGGTTGCAAGCACAATGATTCTTACAGCACTTTTTCCTTCCGCTATCAGCTGGAGGTCTCCGCTGAAAATCCCGAAAAGCTGTTCCGGAAACAGGTAGAGTATCAGGAAACCTGCAAATGACATGCATGTGGTGATAAGGATGGCAAGTTTTACCGATTCCCTCACCCTCTCAAAGTTCCTTGCCCCGTAGTTGAAACCGACTATAGGCTGCAGGCCCTGGATGATCCCGAACATGGGCATGAAGGTGAACATCAGGAGCCGGTTTACAATCCCGAAGACGGCAATCGCTATGTCCCCTCCGTAGAAGGCAAGGAGGTTGTTCAGGATTATGACCATGAAACTGCTTGAAACGTTCCTGGCAAAAGGAGACATCCCGATCGCCAGGACTTCTTCGATGATTTTCCTGTCCGGCCTGAGCTCTGTGAGGCGGAACTTGAGTGTGCTTTTCCCGCTCAGGAAGTAGCGGGCAATGTAAAGTACCCCGATCCCCTGTGCGAGCACGGTTGCAATGGCTGCTCCCCGGATCCCCATCCCGAAGGTGAAAATGAAGAGGGGGTCAAGTATGATATTAAGCCCGCCTGAGATCATCATGGAGTTCATGGCGACCTTTGCGTTTCCTTCGGAACGGACCACGCTGTTTGTAACCACTGCAAGGGAGAACAGGACCGTGCCGTAAAGGATTATTTCCAGGTATTCGAGGGAATAGGGGAGGATTGTATCCATAGCCCCGAAAATTTTCAGGAGCGGCACTATGTAGACTATCCCGATGACTGTTATCAGGATACTTGAAAGCAGGGAAAGGAATATCAGGTTTGCAAAGGTCCTGTTGGCTTTTTCCGGCTCCCTTTCTCCCAGGCGGCGGGAGATGAGGGACGCCCCTCCTATCCCTATGGCCAGGCTCACGGCCATTCCGATCATCTGGATGGGAAAGGCAATGGCAATTCCTCCTATGGCCTGGACACTTTCTATCCCATAGGCCCTGCCAACAAACACCGTATCCACAAGGTTATAAAATGCCTGTACCAGCATCCCGAGGGTTGCAGGTACCGAGAGTTTGAGAAGAAGTTTGCCTATATTTTCGTTTGCCAGCATCTGGCTCCTTTCGTCCACCTGAAAATTCCTCTGAGTTTTTCACTTGTTATGGTTTTTATTGTTCTTAAATAGGAGCTGAAAGCTACCACAATAATTAATCCGCATATAATTTTGTCGGCCTTATGATGTCCATATGTTATGATGGTCATATGATTGGTGCTAGGCAATCTACACCTGGTGCTATCCGATTTGCAACAACTATACTTATATTCCATACATACGATTCAGATAGTCACTATCATAATGGATACTATGAGAATAAGGATGCGATGAATGCTTATGGTGAGTGAAAAGAAAAACAACAAAAACTACCGCTGCCCCGTGGAAGCGACCCTTGATGTGATTGGTGGAAAATGGAAGCCTCTTATCCTCTGGCAGCTCCGGGAAGTGACCCTTCGTTTTTCAGGGCTGCAGCAGAATATGCCGGGAATTTCCCCTAAAATGCTCACTAAACAGCTTCGTGAACTTGAAGAGGACGGGCTTGTCCTGAGAGTCGTGTACCCGGAAGTTCCGCCAAAGGTCGAGTATTCCCTTACATCATTCGGAAAGACCGTGATTCCGGTTCTGGACTCCCTCTGCCATTGGGGAAGCGAATACCTGGACCGGAAGTGTGCCCTGGAATGAGTTCTCCGTGCTTGAATAAGGCCTATGACAGTTAGTATGGGGCGTTTTTCTCTCCTTTCAACTTTCCCTGTCTCTTTTTCTTTTATCCTGTTTTTCCGGAGAACTTTCACTCCGGGGATGCACAAGCTATTTAACCTGCTTTCAGGTACATAAAACGATAAACGTTACGCAAAAACTTTGATTCAATCTTAAAAAGGCGGGGCAGGCAGAGAATGTTAATGACCTGCCGGGTCCCGGGGGAACTCCTCATGATGCAGAAGAACGGATACATGCGGTATTTTACAAAACAGAGCTGCTACCCTAACCAGGCAGAAGCCATGGACAAAATCCATGCCGCCCTTCTTGAGCAAAAAGTCGTGCTCTTTGAAGGGGCCTGCGGCACGGGAAAGACCCTGAGCGCCCTGGCTCCGGCGCTGCATGTGGGAAGGAAGCTCAACAAAATCGTGATCATAGTTACCAATGTCCACCAGCAGATGGTCCAGTTCATCAATGAGGCAAGGGAGATCAACCGGGACAACAGCATCAAGACCATCGTCTTCAAAGGAAAGACGGCGATGTGCCCCGAGAAGCTCGATTATGAGGAGTGCAAGCTTAAAGGGGAAAACACCTACGACCTCCTGGAATTCGAAAGGGAAGTTGCCTCAAAAGAAAAGGAACTCAAGGACGCTTTTGAGAAGTACAAAAAGACAAAAGACCCTTCCCTCTATGCTCTCAGAAACGAGCTTGAAAAGGAACTTGAGGAAGCCCGGAATAAGTCCCGGGGCCCCCGGAACAATTCCTGTCAGAAGCTCTACGAGGTCCTGAGGTTTGAGGGAAGCGAGTTTTCGTCCTGGCTCTTTTCGGATGTCCGGAGCCCGGAAGATGTCATGGAGTATGCGGCAGACCGGGACATGTGCGGGTACGAGCTCCTCAAAAAGGAACTGAAAAATGCCGAACTCCTGATATGTAACTTCCACCACGTCCTGAACCCTGATATTTTCATGACCCTCCTGAAATGGCTCGAGAAGGACTCTGAAGATGTCATCCTGATTTTTGACGAGGCGCACAATGTCGAAGCTTCGGCCCGTTCCCATTCTTCTATCACGCTTGCGGAACTTTCCATCGAAAAAGCCCTCTCGGAAGTAGGGGAAGTCCCGGAAGCCGACAACTCATCAGGGTTCGGAGGAGCAGGAACAGGAGCTGGAGGATTCGGAGGCGGGAACGGTATCCCTCTCGATGAGGACTATGCGAACCGGATACACGCAAAAAGGCTTTTTTCCTGCCTGTTACAGGCCGTGAAGGATACCTACGACTCAAAACTGAAGTTCGGGGAGCGAAACAGGCTAGGGAAACACTGGCAGGACATCCAGATCAGTGACCCTTACGAGCGCTTTGACGTGCTGAAAGCCCGTTTCTTGCGCGAAGTGAAAAAGGAAGGGTTTGCGGACGAAGAAAGCGTGCTTACCAGGCTCCGGGATATTGGGGAGTTCGGGGGCCGGCTGGAGGAAATCTATGCCGAAAACTATAAAAAAGGGCTTCTTGCCGTGCCCAAGCGTTCCCAGATCCGCTACGTTGCGGATTTCCTTTCTTCCTACCTTGTGCTTTCTGACAGGCAGAACTATTACCCCATCCTGAACGTGCGCAAGGACTGGAAAAGTGATAGGGTTTACGGGCGGATCGAGCTTTTTACCTGCATCCCCAAAAACGTGACCCAGCCCCTGCTGGACTCTATTTTCTCAGGCGTGCTGATGTCGGCTACCCTAAGGCCTTTTGAGATGGTCAGGGCCACGCTGGGCATTTCAAGGGAGGTGGAGGAAATAACCTACGGGACAACCTTCCCCCAGGAAAGAAGGTTAAGCCTGGCAGTCTCGGTCCCCCCTCTCTTTGCAAAGAACCGGGACATGCCGGAAACCCTGGACAGCATAAAAGAGGCTCTGCTGGCAGCTGTTTCTGCGTCTCCGGGGAACGTGGTAATCTATTTCCAGAGTTACGCCGAAGCTCTGCGCTACTCCAAACTGCTTGAACCGGAACTTTCGGTCCCTATTTTCCTGGACGAAGTAGGAGTCTCGGCCCAGCAGGTCAGGCAGGACTTTTTCAGGGCAGGGGAAAGGGGCGAGAAAACCGTACTCATCACATACCTCTGGGGCACCCTGAGCGAAGGCGTGGATTTCAGGGATAACAGGGGAAGGACCGTGATCGTGGTCGGAGTCGGCTACCCTGCGCTGAATGACAGGATCAAGGCGGTTGAATCTGCCTATGACACGGTTTTCGGCTGTGGGGAAGGCTGGGAATTTGCGGTCCAGGTGCCCACTATCCGGAAGGTGAGACAGGCTATGGGCCGGGTCGTTCGCTCCCCCCGGGATTTCGGGGTCAGGATTTTGCTTGATGCCAGGTACCAGGGGTCTTTGCAGAAAAAACTGGGTAAATTTACCGTCTTCAAGTACTTCCCGCCGGAAGAAAGCCGGGAATTTCTTGATGTTGCCCCTGCTGAAGTTGGCCCTGTCCTTGATGATTTTTTCTCAAATATCAAAACTTCCGATGCCGAAAAAAAGGAGTCCGGGTCCTCAACTCCGGGCAGTTTTGTCCCGGGCAGCCTTGCGGAAAAATTGTAATATCCGGGTCCGGGGTTGCGGCTTAAAATATCCCCTTCTCGCTTTCGGTATTAACCATACTGGTTTACTGGAAAATCCAGGGCAGGATCCTTTTTGATGAAATGTATTAGGGAAATCTTTTTTTATTGGGGAGTCTCTCTGGATTTTTTTGGTGAAAGGTCTTTCCGGTAACCCTTTTTTGTTGAAAAGTCTTTCAAGCAGTCTTTTTTTGATAAAAGATCTCCTGGGCAATCTTTTTTCTATAGCAGGTTTTTCAGGCATTTCTTCATCGATGGAAGGTTTATTAGGGTTTGAGAACCAAACATATAATCCGAAACATAAGTAAAAGCTTTTCATAAGCATACCATTTATGGAGGGAATAAACCATGGGAGTAGAAGAAACCATTAAAGAAATAGCAGGGGAACTTGAACGTATGGCAAACACTAAAACTGTTGTGGGAGACCCCATCATCGCAGCAGACAAGACTATTATTCCTATCTCGAAAATCTCGATGGGGTTCGGAGCCGGAGGCGGGGAAGGTAAAAAGGAAAAAGAATCCGGGTACGGAGGCGGTGGTGGTGCAGGTGCAAAAATAGAGCCTGTGGCCTTCATTGTGGTCTCAAAGGAGGATACCCGGATATTCAGGGTTTCGGAGAAAAGTGATGTCGGGAAATTTCTTGAAGCCATCCCGGAAATTGTTCCCGAAATCATGGAAAAAATAAAAGCTGTCCGGAACAAGGGGAAAAAGGGTGAGAAAGGGGGATCCGGAGAAAGCCCGGAAAAAGAGGAGTCGGAAGGGATTATGGTAAGTGGGGAAGAATAATAAATATGCTGCTGATAAACTCCTCTGAGCCCCGGCTTTATCGAAAACGTTGAAAAATAAGTTTCGGGTCCGGGACTAAACCGGGAGGATTTTTGATACCGGGAATGCAATCCGGAGTTCCCTTTGTTTATCGAAGCTATTGAATATGCTGGCTTTATACGCTATTTCCATATTACTTCTTTTAGTTTTATTCGTGCTTATCACGCCGATAGAGTTAACTCTGGATGCGGAAGTCCGGCGCAGGGAAGGAGAAAGCTTACTCAGGGGTAATTTTGCTGTAAAGTGGCTTTTTTTCTCACGCAAGGTTTCTATTAAGAAACCGGAAACAAAGGAATCTGATGATAGGTCGGAAAAGGGCAAAAAATATGAACGGAAGGATGAAACAGAAATTGAAATACGGAAGGAAATCGAGAGGGAAAAAGATAAGGAAATAGAGAAAAGGAAAATTAAAGGAATTGAAAAGGGAAAAGAAGAGAAAATATGGACCGAAAAAGGTAGGGGGACCGAGAAGAAAGTAGAAGGAATTGAAAAGGAAATAAAAGAGAAAATCGAGGAGGAAAAAGGAAAAGAAAAAGAAAAGAAAGTAGAAGGAATTGAAAAGGAAATAGAAGAGACTAAAGAATCTAAAAAGTTTTGGAAAAAAGAATACTCTTATATTTTAAGGGCATTCCGTTGCCTTAGTGAACCTTTGTTCCGGCTTTTTTCCGATACATTGAATGCTTTAAAGGTCAAACACCTTGATGTCGATTTTACCTTCGGCCTGCCCGACCCTGCAGACACGGGGATGCTCTGCGGCGTTGCTCACTCCCTGGTGGGGGTGCTTCATGGGAGGTGCAGGCAGTGCAGCGTTTATATCAATCCTGTATTCCTGGATCCGGTCCTGGACTTCCGGGGGAATACAAAAATCAGTATAAAAATATATTCCCTTGTTTTTTCATTCATTAAATTTATATTAAACCGGAAAACTTTATGTTTTACATATTCGATTATTAAAGAATGGCTTCAGGGTAAACTGAAAGCTCATTCCCAAGCTTTATAATTATGAATATGTAAACGAGGATACAGATGGATAAGATTAGAATAGTGTCTCCATCCAGACTTCATCTAACCCTTATTGACCTCAATGCGGAGATTGGTAGGGTAGATGGAGGGGTGGGAATTACCCTCGATTCTCCTGTTCTCAAGCTTTCCGCAGAAAGGGCGGATTCCGTTGAGGTGCTCGGGAATACCGGTCTTACGGAAAAAATCCGAAGTTCAGCCCTTGCCCTGCTCCCCGAGGGAGAAGGCATAAGCATCCGGGTCGAAGCAGATTATCCTGATCATGTAGGATTTGGTTCGGGTACCCAGGCGGCGCTTTCCGCGGGTAAGGCCGTAAACGAACTTTACGGTCTTGGAAAATCCGTAACGGATATTGCCATTGCCGCAAACCGGGGGACCACCTCAGGGATCGGGGTTGCAGCTTTTGAAAGGGGCGGCTTCCTGCTGGACGGCGGGCACAGGTTCAGGGATAAGAAAACCTTCTCACACGATGTGAAGGGGGTAGCTCCGGGCCTTTTGCTCTCCAGGTACGAGTTCCCTGACTGGCCGATTGTTGTTGCAGTCCCCAACGGCCAGGGGGTCCATGACGATAAGGAGATCAACGTCTTCAATACGACTTGCCCGATCCCTCTTTCTGAGGTCCGGGAGGTTTCGCATGTAATCCTTACGCAGATGCTGCCTGCTCTACTTGAAGGGGACCCCGAGAGTTTCGGGGCTGCGGTCAATCACGTCCAGACAGTGGGTTTCAAAAAGCGGGAGGTTGCCCTCCAGCCGGTTGCGCAGGATACCATGGATTTCATGCGGGAGAACGGCTGCTACGGGGCAGGCATGAGTTCCTTCGGGCCTCTTGTCTACGGCCTGGTTGACAACTCCAGGGAAGCGGCTCAGGTCGGGAACGAGGTCCAGAGGATGCTCGATGAGTCGGTAGGCGGAACTGTACTTTTGACGAAAGCCAGGAATAAAGGTGCGGATATCATCTAAAGATGCGGATCTCTCGTGCTGAGGCAGGTCCTGGCAACCTGCTCTGCTTCTGAAAGCTCCTGCCGGCCTAAGCCGGAAAGGTTTGCCTGTTTTATCTTTTTCAGAAGCGATCGGGGGGATCAGCCCTAAGCTTTATGAATAATTAACGAGGATACAGATTGATATGATTAGATTAGTGTCTCCATCCAGACTTCATCTGACCCTTATTGACCTGAATGCAGAGATTGGCAGGGTCGATGGAGGGGTGGGAATCACGCTAGAATCCCCCTCTATGGAAATTTCTGCCGTTGAAGCTGATACCGTGGAAATTCTGGGGGATTCCATTCTCGCAGGCAGGATGCGAAAAGCGGTGGAATCCATTCTTCCCGAGGGCCGTGGCATCAGGATCAATATTGAAAAAGAGATCCCTGACCATGTAGGGCTCGGTTCCGGGACCCAGGCCGCACTTTCGGCTGCAGCAGCGGTAAATGAAGTTTTCGGGCTTGGAAAAAGTGTCCGGGAACTTGCAGTTGCGGTCGGGAGAGGTGGGACATCGGGAATCGGGGTTGCTGCCTTTGAAAAGGGAGGCTTCATCCTGGACGGGGGGCACAAATTCAAGGATAAGGGTGCATTTTCTCCTTCCGCAGCCAGCCATGTCCCCCCAGGTCCCGTTCTTTTCAGGGAGGATTTCCCGGACTGGCCTATCGTCCTTGCAATAGCAGACACCAAAGGGGCTCATGATGCGGAAGAGGTTGATATTTTCAAAAAAGTTTGTCCCATCCCCCTGGCTGAAGTTCAGGAGGTTGCTCATGTGATTCTCATGCAGATGCTCCCCGCGCTTATGGAAGAAGATATGGAAAGCTTCGGAAAGGCGGTCAATCACCTCCAGACGGTTGGCTTCAAAAAGCGGGAGGTTGACATCCAGCCCCGGCCCGTGCTTGACATCGTACAGTTCATGCGGGATAACGGAGCAAGCGGCTCCGGAGTCAGCTCCTTCGGACCGGTTGTCTACGGGATTGCGGGGAGTATGAGTGAAGGTGAAAAGCTCCGGAAGGAAGTCCAGCAGATGCTTGACGAGTCCCTCGGCGGAGAAGCTCTGCTCACGAAAGCGAGGAACAGGGGTGCCGAGATCTCCGGAGGGCTTTTTTGAAACTTGAAGCCTGGTTCGGGACGCTTGATCTGGGCGAGGACGGGAAAGTCCTTGCATCCGATCCTTTTTCAAAAAATGTCCGGGAGCTTGCTCTCCGTTCCCTTTCCCTGAGGGAACCGGGAAAAGGTATTCCTCCTGCAGGTTTTGACCTCAGGTCCGCGGCTCTTGCCTGTGGGTTTGCCGGATCTTCGGAAGAGTATGATTCCCTCTTACACGAAGTCACCCTGGACGCTGCAAAGCTGCAGATCTCGGGGGCCTTAACGCCTGACCAGCGCATAATCCTTGCAGTGGAAGCCCTGGATGATGTAAATGAGACTGCAAACGTCCTTTCGGAAAGGCTTTCCGAGTGGTACGGGGGTTATTTCCCGGAAAGTGGTTTGAGTGGGAAAGCCCTGGCCAGGTTTGTCGCAAAATACGGTTCCAGGAAAAATGTTGCCCCTGAAGATCCTCTTTACGCAAAAGCCTCGAATTCCATGGGCGCGGAACTTGAAGCCTTTGATGAGGAACTTCTCAAAGGGTTTGCCACAAGCGTCTGCAGCCTCTACGACCGGCGGAAGCAGATCGAGGCATATATAGAATCCAGTATGGAAAACATAGCTCCAAACCTGAGCCTGCTTGCAGGTCCCATGCTGGGGGCAAGGCTTATCAGCATCGCAGGCAGCCTGGAAAAACTTGCCGCTTTTCCCTCCAGTACGATCCAGGTAATAGGGGCTAACAAAGCCCTTTTTAAGCACCTCAGGTCCAGGGCTCCCTCCCCGAAACACGGGATAATTTTCAGCCACCCCCTTATCAATACTTCTCCCTGGTGGCAGCGGGGAAAAATCGCAAGAGCCGTTGCTGCAAAGCTTTCCCTGGCTGCGAGAACGGACCTTTACTCCGGGGAAAAAGTCCCCTCCCTTGCAGAAAAACTGGACGCAAAGGTGCAGCAGATCCGGCTTATGAATCCCGAACCTCCCCGGAAAAAGCCGGAAAGCGGGTTAAAGCCAAAAGGAAAAAAGAAGAGGAGGCAGTAAATGCCCGAAGTAAAGACTCTTTCCGAAGGAATTTTTGAAATCACGAAGGGCAAAAAGTATCTCGCCACGAAAAACCTGGCCCCGGGTATGACGGTCTACGGGGAAAAACTGCTCTCTATCGAAGGTTCGGAGTACCGGACCTGGGACCCGCGTCGGAGCAAGCTTGGAGCGATGGTACTCAAAAAGTTCAGGATTCCTCTCGGACAGGATTCAAAAGTCCTCTATCTTGGAGCTGCTTCCGGCACAACGGTTAGCCACGTCTCGGATATTGTATCCGGAGGGGCAGTCTATGCCGTCGAATTTTCCCCCCGGAGTATGCGGGACCTTATAAGCCTTGTAGCCCGCCGTAGAAACCTGCACCCTATCCTTGCAGACGCTGGAAAACCCAATATTTATGCCCACCTGGTCGAACCGGTGGACGTGGTCTTCCAGGACGTTGCCCAGCCTAACCAGGCCGAGATCGCCGCGAGGAATGCTGCACGTTATTTGAAAAGTGACGGGTATCTCCTGTTAGCCATCAAAGCCCGGAGCATTGACACCGCGGCAAACCCAAAACAGGTTTTCAGGGACGAAATCAAAAAACTGGAGGAGGCATTCGAACCGAAGTTCGAAATCCTTACTGCCAGGGACCTGAACCCCTATCATGAAGACCATCTCGGGGTCCTGGCAAAGCTCAAGGAATGAGGCTGATCCATAATAATAAGGCTGAATGGCCATAGGAATTTGGCTGGCAATCCATAGAAATCAGGCTGCAAAGATCATAATTTGGCTGAAAATCCATCGAATAAGGCCAAAAAGCACAGGGATGAGATTAAAAACCAGATGAATTGGGCTAAAAGCTATATGAATGAACTAAAAAGCCACGTAAAAGAGTTCCGGAAAGGGTTCCTGAATACCCTTCTCATCTCCTGATGTTCACAAACAGTCTCTTTTTCGTGACCGGAATAAGTTTTTTCCACTCCACGACCGCGTCTTCTTCAAAAGTATATTCATCCACTGTTTTGTCCGAGAATTTCCCGTCCACTTCATAAACGTAAAAGCCTTCCTCTCCGTCCGTGGAAACTACTTTAATTCTGTTTCCCATCTTTGTTACCTCCACGGCTGCAACACTTTTCAGGGCTTCAAGGAGGGTTGTGCCTTCTTCAACTTCTACGTTCCGGTTTTCCGCAAAGTGGTCCAGAAATGAATATACGTTGCTGATTTTGATTGCTATCATATGGAGGTTCCCTAACTTTTTTCTCTCAACCAGTTCGGCTTCCTCCAGAATCTTTACGTGTTTGGCAGCTACGGGTACGGAGATCCCCAGTTCCCTGGCAATACCTGAGATGTGGGTGTCCTCTTCGCTCAGGAGTTCCAGAATGGAGAGGCGGGTGTCGCTTGATATTGCTTTGAAAAGTTTTTCTCCCCCTCCGTTGATTCCCGAATTCGTCATAACATTTACTACCATAATGTGTCCCTATACAAACTCCATTACTTATAATTATTGCTATTTCTAAATACAAGTAATATTTTATATGGCCTCGTTTAGCTACTTTTTTCTAATTAAATTTACTCAAATTTACTTGAATTTTATTTTTTCCATTCCACCATCCCAAATCAAATCTCAAATGTTAACAGAGTTAATTTGGGCATAATTAATATTAACAATCCGCTAATATTTCATATTGCCTCTCCTGATTATTTTTTTAATCGCTGCTTATAATAATCCTTTAATGTTTTCTGATGTTATTTTTTTTAATTTTTTAGTTCTTACGTTCAGGTCCATAGTTCCTCCTAAACTTCTCCTTCTCTAAAAAACGATTTCAGCTTCTGGCTTGTTAGCCTTTTGGGTAACAATCGTTATCCAAAAACCAGTTTTTATTTAACTCAATTCTAAATGCACAGAGAGATACTATGGACTCTGCTGTATTGACTGTTATTGGGATTTTAATAGGTATCCTCATCTTCGGGCTTAAAACTGGATTAGGTTGCGGCTTTTCAAACCTAAAAACGCGAGAAATCCTCGCAGTCGGAAGCAGCTACTTCTTTTTGGCCCTGCTCTTTGGAAGTATTGTGGATAACATAAGCATGGATAGTTTTGAACAAATTTCATCGATGGGTATGGGGATTCACGTGATCGTTTCCCTGTTTCTTATCGGAGCCGGGATTTACACCCAGAAAAAGTGGAACTCGGGAAAGGATGTTTCAAGGCATACCTTCCTCGCCATCTCAATGCCCTGCCCTGTCTGCCTGGCGGCTCTTGCGGTATCCTGCTTGCTGCTGGCTTCCACGCTTGACATAGGCGGGTTGAAGATCGGACTTCTCGTAGGGACCGCTTTTTTCATCTCGGTTGTGGGCTCTTCCCTCATTTTCAGGAAAATGGGCAAGACTCCCGAGACCCTGGGGACCGTCATGATGCTCCTCGGGATCTATTACCTTCTGGGGGCTTTGCTGATCCCTACCTACATGAAAACCAAACAGATGCATCTGGCTACCCTGGACGGAGGCAGTTCAGGGGTGGTCCCCCTTCTTATACTGGGACTCATCATTCTGGGAGGGTTTTTCCTCGGGCATGTGAGGTCTGAACAATGAGTGCAGGCCCCATCTTCGAGATAATGTATACCTTCTCCTCGGCTCTGCTCTATCCGGTAATCCTTATCCTCCTGCTTCTGGTGCTTTTTTCCCTTATCCTTATCGGGGAGTTTCTCTCCGAGTACGCAAAGCGGCACAGGGACATGGATAATCTGGAAGTTCAGTGCAAGGGTTTAAGGGAATCCTGCCCGAATTCAAACTTTTCGGAGGCTGCCGGGGTTCTGGGAGACATAAAGCAGAACTACATGGTAACTGCCTTTTCGAGAGAAGCTTCGAAGTACCTGAGTGACCTGAACTTCCCGGCGATCGAAAGGCTTGCCGAGGCCTATGAAATCAAAATGGCCAGGCGCCTTGAGCAAACAAAGATCGTTGCAACGATTTCCCCCATGCTCGGGCTCATGGGCACCCTTATCCCTCTCGGCCCCGCTCTGATAGGGCTTTCAAGCGGAGACATCGCCACGCTTGCAAACAACCTCATGATCGCCTTTGCCACCACGGTTGTGGGGCTCTTTGCCGGAATCATCGGCTACGTCCTGACCCAGATCAGGAGGCGCTGGTACTGGGAAGATATGTCAGATATCGATTACATTCTTGACACAATTGAAGAAAAAACAGGGGACTGAGGATGAAAAGATCAAGATCAAGACGCTACCACCGTACAGGTCTCCTCGCTGACCCTGACGACCAGAACCCCCTTACCGGGGTTGCCAACCTTTTCGATGTGGCAATGGTCTTCTCGGTTGCCCTGCTGGTTGCCCTGGTGATGTCCTACCAGCTTCCTGAACTCCTTAACCCCAACGAAGATATCACTATTGTGAAAAACCCGGGAGCTCAGGATATGAAGATCATCATCAAAGAAGAGGGTAAGCCCATTGAAGTCCTGAACATGACCGACAACATAGGCGGAGGGACAGGAGAAGCTCTCGGAACGGCATATAAACTAGCTGACGGCAGGGTGATTTACGTGCCTGAAAGTGAGGACGGAGCCGGAAAGAACGAAACTTCGGGTTAATTTTTTTGGAAAAATTATGCAAGTAAACTTGATTCCATTTCAACTGTATTTGAACTGCATTTCCAACTGTACTGTCTCAATTATGTTGTCATAATTGAGTTGTTGCAATTTAAAACGAAATTTGAATACAAATATGAAAATTGATTCCGAAACCCGGCAAACTCCCGCCAGGAAATCTTCCCGGGTTTCGGGCACATTATCCAGGGGGATAACATGCATAGAATACAATGTAAGTTATTGGTTTTAAGCTCAGTGCTTCTTTTGCTGCTTGCGCCGAACGTATCGGCAGATGAAAACCACGTTGATATAACGGTAATAAGCTACGGGACTCAGGCTGCCTTTGAAGAGGGCTGGAATACCAGCCCATATAAAGATAAGCTGAACCTGACATATTACGAGTCCGTAACTACGGATTTTTCTGAAGTTGATCTCGGAAACCCGGACATCATATTCACCTACATGCTCGGGGGCTCGGTCTTTGATGAGATTGGAGACGACCTTGAAAGGGCAAAGGCGAACGAGACCGTGCTTATCGACATTACCTCCACCTCGGGGGCGTCGTTCAATATGTCTGATTATGCTTACTCTTACCCGGGTGATGAAAACGGAAGTATGGTCGAGAAGTACTTTTACAACATCGGGGTAGCGGAGGAATTCCTCAAGGAAAACTCCAGAAACTTCCTTGCCTACCTTGCCCGGAATTTCTCAAGCAAAACGGAGTTGACAGCGGACTGGGAATATGAGGGCCCTATAATCCTGCCTGCCAGGCTTTACCACCCGGATTCCCCGGTTGACAAGTACTGGTTTGACAACAACTCCGAATACCTTGAATGGTACGGCAACAGCTCAAACGGGGAGCACAGGGTCTATGACCCCGGCCGTCCCACAATCGGGATATGGTTCCATAAGAGCGATTACAAAGACGGGAATACCGAGGTCGTGGACGCGCTTATCAGGGACCTTGAAAGCAAGGACTGCAACGTGATTGCAGGTTTTGATACGTTTAACAATGTCACCGGTTTTTACTGTGACGAAAGTGGTGAACCTCTCATCCAGTGTGCGATTTCTCTAAAGAGTTTTGCGCTTAACTACGAAAACTACACTCAGGGAATAGTGGAACTGGAGAACCTGGACGTGGCGGTACTGAAAGGCATCGTGGCTTCGGAATCCGATGATCCTGCAGATGCTAACAGGGGGATTACCACCGCAGAGGTCGCCCGAAAGACCATGGCTCCGGACAGGGACGGGATTTTTGAGTATATCGTGGTCGGGAAGAGGATAAATGTTTTTGGGAGTGAGTCATTTGAGCCAATCCCTGCCCAGGTAGACTGGATTGTAAACCGGTCGATAAACTGGGCGGAACTGAAACTCAAGGATAATAACGAGAAAAACGTTGCAATCATCTATTACAACTACCCTCCGGGAAAAGACAACGTAGGGGCAAGTTACCTTGACACTATCTCTAGCATTGTTTCCATACTTCAAAATATGAATGAAAGCGAAAGGAACTATAATGTCGAGAATGTCCCGGAAAACTCAATGGAACTGCTGGACGAGATCCAGAGCCGGGGCCGGAACGTCGGTTCCTGGGCTCCCGGGGAACTTGAGGCAATGGTCCTGAACGGAATTGAAAACGGGGACATGGTGCTCCTGCCAATGGAGACCTATAGGGAGTGGTTTGAGTCCGAGATTCCCGAAGACCTCCGGGAAGCTACCATTGCAGAGTGGGGTGCGCCCTGGGAAGAAGACGTGCCTTCGGACAAGAGCCACATGATCTGGGAAAACGAAAGCGGAAAATATATCGTGATCCCGGCTGTCCGCTGCGGGAACGTCTGGCTCATGCCCCAGCCTGCCAGGGGTTTCATGCAGAATGAAGATGCCATGTACCACAGCAGCATACTCCCTCCCCCGCACCAGTACATTGCTTTCTATCTCTGGCTGAATAAGAACGAGGAATGGAAGCCTGATGCCCTGATCCACCTCGGGACCCACGGGACTCATGAGTGGCTTCCGGGTTCGGCGTACGGGATGAACCGCACAGCGGAATGGGCCCCTCTCCTGCTTCAGGATATTCCGAACATCTATCCCTACATCGTGGCAAACGTGGGAGAAGGCCTGACTGCGGAATACCGCGGGAATGCCCTGATAATCGACCACCTGACCCCTACCCTTGAGAAGGGAGGGCTGTACGGGGAAATGGCGGGGCTTGCAGGAAACATCCAGTCCTACTACGACCCTGCAATGACCGGGACCGATGTACAGGAAAAATACCGGAAGCTCATAATCGATGAGATGCTTGAACTCAAGCTCGATGTAGACCTTGACGTAGACGAAAGCATGGTCGAAGAGCTCAGGACCAATGAAACCTTCTTCAACGATTTCGTGAAAAACGTCCTCCACGAGTATCTCGAAGAAATTTCCGAGGAAAATATTCCCTACGGCATGCATGTGTTCGGGGAGGTGCCTCCCGAAAAGAGCCTGGAGCAAAAGGAGGGTGAAATGGTATCCATTATCCGGGCAATCATGGGTGCATCCTTTGAAGGGAATGTGACCGCTACTTTCTATTCTCCGGGAGGGATTCTCGAAAAGGATACGAATGTAGACCAGATGATAAGGGAAGTTGTAATCAACGGGGCGGACCCCGCAACGGCTCAGGACATTGTATACGGTTCTAGCAACTCATCCGTAACCAGTGACCTGGAATTCGGTTTAAGCTACAAAGACAGAGTTGTCGAACCTGCACTGGATGACCTGCCTTCGGTTATCAGGACAATGCTGGGCACTTCCTTTGAAGGGAATGTGACCGCTACTTTCTATTCAAACGCAACTCTCTACCCTGCAGGCATTCCTGAAAATGATACGAAAGTAGATGCCCTTGTAAGGGATGTCATATACAACGGTACAAAGTACCGGGACGCCCAGGACGCGCTCTATGGCTTCAACAACAGCTCGGTAAACATCGACCTGAAACAGGGGCTTGAATACAAAGCCGACATCCTGGACCTGCACAGGGACGAGATGAGCCTGATGGTAAGGGCAATGATGGGAAGTAGCTTTGAAAAAGCTGTGGAAGCTGCCTTCTATTCCGATGTAGCGGAATATCCGCTCGGAATTCCCTCGGATGACACAAGGGTGGACCGGCTTGTCTGGGAAGTGATTGGCAGCAACAGTAACATCACCCCCGAAGCAGCCCAGGACCTGGTCTATGGGAGCAACGAGAGTTCGGTGAGCTCTGCCCTTAAGGCCGGGATCGAATACAGGGACAGGCTCAGGCAGTGCTCCCAGGAAATGGATCATTTGCTCTCAGCCCTTGAAGGTGGCTACATTCCCCCGAGTTCGGGCCGGGACCCGATCCAGAACCCTGATTCGGTCCCGACAGGGTGCAACTTCTACGGGGTGGACTCGAGGCTTTACCCCTCGGAAGCTGCCTGGGAACTGGGAGTTGCCATGGCAAATTCCCTGCTCGAGGATTATTACGGAAAATACGAGGAATACCCGCAAAAAGTCTCGTTTTCGAGGTTTGGCGTGGAGTTCATAAGAGACCACGGGACCCTTGAAGCCGAGGTGCTTTACCTGCTCGGGATAAAGCCGACCTGGGACAATGAAACCAGGCAGCTCAAAACAGATAAGAACGGAAATTTTGTGTTTGAGGTCATGAGCGAGTCGGAAATGTATGACCTCCTGCCTGAAGACTCTCCCCTGAGAAACGAATCCCTGATCGGAAGGCCGAGGATCGACATTGTCTACACGACCGCAGGGATGAGGGACGCTTTCCCGGACAAGATAAAAATGATAGATGAGGCTGTCAGGCTTGCAGCCAACCAATCCACAGTCCCGGATTCCAACTATACGAACTATGTTAATAAGAACAGCCAGCAGATCTTTGCTGCCCTTGTCGCTGCAGGGTATGACAGTGATACCGCAGAGCAATTGTCCGAAATGCGCTGTTTTGCGGTTAAGGACGGGACTTACGAGATCGGGGTCGCCAATGCCATCAGTGCAAGCGGGACCTGGGATAACGAGGAAACGATTGCCGAGCTTTATCTTGACAAGATGGGCTATGCCTACGGGACCGATATCTGGGGCGAAAAGTGTTCCGAGCTTCTGGCAGAAAACCTGAAAGCTGCGGATGCCTCGGTCCACTCGGATTCCTCTAACCTCTACGATACCCTGGACAATGACGACTTCTTCCAGTATTTCGGAGGCATGAACCTGGTGAGCAGGTACCTTTCAGGGGAAACTCCGGAGATGTACGTCTCCGATACCCGGAGCCAGGACGCGGAAAACTGCGAGATGACTCCTATGGACGAGTACCTGAAAAAGAACCTTCGGTCCAGGTACCTCAACGACCAGTGGATCAAAGGCATGATGGAATCAGGATACTCCGGAGGCAAGCTTATGGCAGAGTTCGTAAACAACCTCTGGGGCTGGGAAGTCTGTGACCCGGATCTGGTGGATGACAGCGACTGGGAACTGGTCTATGAAACGTACATTAACGACCCGGACATGCAGGAATGGTTCAAGGAAAACAACCCTTACGCCATGCAGTCAATAGAAGCCAGGATGCTGGAAACAATGCGTAAAGGCTACTGGGAGAATTCCGAGATAAGAGACCAGCTGATTTCCGAATATGTAAAGTCAGTGGTAGAGGACGGAGTCACCTGCTGCCACCATACCTGCGGAAACCCCTCACTTCATGAGTATGTGAAGGGCATGATGTCCGTTGCGGGAGTCAGCCAGGAGCTTCAGGACGCATACAATACTAAGATCACCGAAGCAACCGATCTCCCGGAGACTACCCCTATCCCCTCACCCAGTAAGAGTAGCAGCAGTGGTAACAGGGGCAGTTCTACCCCGGTGGTAAAGAGTGCGAACCAGACAACCGTTCAGGAAACTGACGCCGGATACGGAACCCAAACCCCCGATGCTCCGGAAAGCTCTTCATCTGCCGAATCCGATCCTTACGTGGAAGGCTACGAGATGCAGAAAGATGCAGTAGATGGTTCCGAGGGAGGAAGTCCGATGTCTTTCTCATGTTCTGACGTTGTGGGTACTTTGTTCGTACTTGCAGCAGTGGGAGGAATCTATCTAGGGTTCAGGAAGAGAAAGCTTTGAGATTCCGATAGTTCGAGGGCATTATTATTTCCTTGCCCTCAAATTATTTTTTTATTTTTGGCTCAGTAAAAGTCCTGTTATATCTTTTGAGATGGTCCCGGTGAGAAGATTCCGGTTTATGAATTGGTTAAACCATCGGGATAATTTTTAGTCCTGCAATATTATTCGGTTGATGTTATTACCTAACTTTGACAGTTGAAAC
>DUKH01000205.1 GCA_013329415.1 Methanosarcinaceae archaeon
AAAAAAGGATATGAACCTGCTGAGAGAACAGGAAGTGATTCCTTCTTACTTTATTGCCCAGTTAGGGAAAAATGACATGTTTAAATACAACTTTGAAGGAAAATACCTGCTTGACGAAGCCGTAAACATTGTTTATGGCTGCATCGGGTTATTAGGAGGGACCATTGTCTGGCTTGAAGCAAATAAGGAAGCCGATTCCGTGGTGATATTTTATAAGGACAATGGGTTTATAGAATTGCAGTCCGAACTTCAGGAAGACGGGATAGAGAGGATGCAATTAGTAAAATATTTAAACAGGGAATGATTAAGGGAAAGAACATATATCAAATAAGAACACATATAGTTTTAAAAGGCAGGATTAAACGATAAGGGGTGTAGAAATGGCTTCGAGATATCTGGAACAAAACACTTTGTACATATCAGACCCTGTTGCCATTAATAAGTTACATTCTCTATTTGAGAAGAATGAAAAATCCAAACCTCCTGTATCTCGGTATGCAAAGTCTGAGAAAGAGGTTATGGAATTCTTAAAAAGGTAATGGATCTGTACATTTTTACTTGAGAGTAGAATTTTATTTTTCAACATAGAGGTTAGAAACCTCATCTTTCCATCTTGTTTTCATCCTGCTTCCGCCTTGTTTTCATTTTGTTTTTTCTTCCTGTTTTCATCTTGTCTCCTTCTTGTTTTCATCCTGTTTCCACCTTCTTTTTTAGATTTTTTGATTATTAGTCAGCCTTCAATCTGATTACGGTGATCATTTTTAAAATTTTGACCTCTTATTGCTCTGGTAATCACTTCTTTTCGGCTTCAGATTATGTATTAATAATTGAAACATCCTCTACAGATTAGCAAAATCTTTTAAAAATCAAAGAGTATTTCATAAATAAGGTACCTTAATATTTAGCTCTCATTTGAACCCTTTTGAATTAATAACAGGATATGGATGTTCATGGTCAACGTTGAAAAAACAATCCAGAGTATACTCAGGAAATTTGACCCTTCGGAACTGGCAGATTACGAGAAGAGAAAAATCGTTTTCTGGTTTGATAAGGACAGGACGGCATGGGATGATGAAAAACGGGCTCCCAGTTCGGAGTTGAATGAGATAATACAAATCCTGAAAGAGCACAATATTGAATTCCATCTCCTGAATAACAGCTATTTTGAAACAAAGAAGCTGCTTGAAATAGAGGATACGGAGTCGGACTACCTTGTTTACTGCCCGGCGCCGGAAAGGGAACATGAGGATAACTGGCTTTTTGATATCCAGCTTTATTCCTCCAGATTTGAGAACAGCCGGATTTCGGACATCAAGAGTGAGTTTGAGATTGACGGGTACGAGCTGGACGATTTCTTTACCAGATACCAGAAGTTCTTTGCCAACCAGAAGGAGAGGGTCCAGCCCTTAAAGAGGCTATATCAGCCGGACTGGCGGGAAAAGGAGTTTCTGCTGGGCTTTTTTGCGGTGTTTTCGAGGACGCAGACCCTTGACTTCAAACAGATCGTAAGGGACATTTTGCTCCGGGGGCTGGAGGAAGGGGAGAATCCGGTCTGGGAGAATATTTCCAAATTCGAGCTGGAAAAGGAATTCTGGGAGCTGGCAAAAGAGGAGTTCGGGTTTACGGCAAGTAACCCTACCCTGAAGAAGCTATTCCTGAGTTTCCTGATCACACACATCAAGCGTTATTCCGGGATTTCCCTGCAGGAGTATGAGCAGTATGTCAACCGGAAGGAGAACGAAGGGCAGATCTTTTTAAAGCACTGGATGGACAGCTTTCAGGATTCCAGAAAGTTTGAGGAGTACGCCAAAAGCGTGCTTGCAGAAAATGGCCGGGACCTTGAAGAGGGCTTGCAGGCAGAGCTCGATAAACGTGATGTGCAGACATACCTTGAAGCCGAAGCCGTGGAGACTTTTGATAAAGCTATTATCGTTCGAATCGTAAACGAACTGGCAAACCCTACCGGGCTTACAGTGAATGACTTCAAAACTTACCTTGCCTGGATCGAAGAGCGGAGGACCAGGCACTGGTACAGGGAATATGAAAACATCTATAATGCACTTGAATATGCAGTCAGGCTCTTCAGCTTTGCAAAAGAATATTATGATGATCCGAAGGCAGCGGATGAGCTGGAAAACACCCCTAGTCTCTATGAGCTGTCCAAAAAATACGCTGAAACCTACTACCGGATAGATTACTTTTACAGGAAATTCTACTATTATTTTGATAAAGAACAGGAAAAAGACATCCTGAAGAGAAAACTCCGGCAGCGGGTTGAGAACCTGTACACCAACACACTGCTCCGTAAATTGCTGCAGAAATGGAGCAATCTAGTAGATTACGAACTGGACGGGAATTGGAAGCTTGAGCTTGCCGACAGCCAGCAGGACTTCTATATAAATTACGTTCAAAGGATAATAAGCAAGAATGACAAAGCCCGTGCAGTTGTAGTCATCTCTGATGCCATGCGTTACGAAGTGGCTGCAGAATTAAAAGAGAGAATAAATAAGGACACCTGGGGCCTTGTTGACCTTAACTATATGGCAGGTGTGTTTCCTTCATACACAAAACTGGGAATGGCGGCTTTACTACCTCACGAAAGCTTGCAGTACAGGGGCAAGGAGGTATTTGTAGATGGAATGGGATCGGAAAACCGTGCAAATAGAGAACGTATTTTGCAAAGTAAATGTGAGGATTCCATTGCAACAAGTTATGATGAAATAATGAAAGGCAGTAAAGAGGAAGCCAGGGAATTAATAAAAGGAAAAAGAGTAGTTTACATCTATCATGATAAGATTGATTCCACAGGAGAAAAAAGGTCTCTTGAAGAAGGTGTATTTAAAGCAGTCGAAGACAC
>DUKH01000212.1:0-850 GCA_013329415.1 Methanosarcinaceae archaeon
GGCATTGCCCGCTACCAGCACGACAGCTACTACGGATACATGAACAGCTGGATCATCTGCACCCTCTGGCTCTCGCAGTGGCACTCTGCAGTCGGAAACCTGGACCGGGCTCTTGAACTTATTAACTGGTGCGCCGCACATGCCCACCCCACAGGTCTCATGTCCGAACAGATAGATGATAAGGGCAGACCCCTTTCTGTCCTCCCCCTTGCCTGGTCCCATTCGGCCTTCGTGCTGGCAGTACTCGAGTACCTGCAAGCCCTTGGAAAGGAAATTTGAAGATAGAAAGAGGAAAATTGAAAGTCCGGGAAAGAAAGCTGAATTTCACTGCTTCTTATCAAAGTTTTTTTCAAAATAAAGGTATTCAAATTCTTCGTTCGAAGCTTCTTTTTCTTCTTTCAAAAGGGAAAAACCTTGCTTCAGGTACATAGCAATAGCTTTTTTCAGGGTGGCGTCAGTTTTCAGCACCGCGCTCGAAAAGTTCTTTTCGGCGAAGTCCAGGGCAGCCAGGAAAAGCTGTTTTCCGTAACCTTTGTTCCTGAATTCTTTTTTCAGGTAGATGCGCCGGATTTCGCAGCGGCCTTCCCCGAGATTTCTGACCCCGGCTGTCCCTACGACCCTGCCGTCTTTTGAAAGGCCTACGAAAAAGGTGCCCCCTTTTGCAAAGTAGTAGCCTTCGATGTCCTTGAGGTCGCCGTCTTTGAACCTGTCGTACTCAAAGCCGTGCTCCAGCAGCACTCCGAGCACCACTTCCCGGACCTCGTCTTTTTTAGAACTGTCGTATGTCTGGATAATCATATGTTTCCCTTAAACGTTCCTCTTCATTTATTTCGTTCTGTTTTTTCGTTCT
>DUKH01000212.1:1188-4137 GCA_013329415.1 Methanosarcinaceae archaeon
CTGTTTTTTCGTTCTGTTTTTTTATTTCAGGCTTTTCCCTTCATTTTTCCCCGGCTTTTCCCTCTATTCCTTCAGGCAGACCCGAGGTATTTTTCAGAGAAGTTCAGGAAGTCCAGGGCAAGAGTGTGGAAGATTTTTGTGCCCAGCGGCAGGATGTCTTCGTCGATGTCAAACCTGGAGGAGTGGTTGATTTCCAGGAGCCCTTTTTCCGGGTTCCGGGTGCCCAGGGAGATGAATATCCCGGGCACTTTTTGCAGGTAGCTTGCAAAGTCCTCGGCTGCAAAAGTCTTTTCCAGCTCAGGATAGATCGTCAGTTCCGGGAAACTCTCTTTCAGTTTCGAATGCGCGGTTTCCGTAAACCCGGGGTCGTTTACAAGGACGGGGTAGCTGTGCAGGATGTCCAGAGTGTAGTCCGGGAAGCCTTCGAACTCTTCTCCGCTTTTCACGTATTTTTCCATGACTTCTCCCAGACATTCTTTTATCGTCTCGTCAATTATGTTTGTGGTCACCTCGTCAAAGGTCCGGTAGCTCCCGAGGATTTCAACAGTGTCCGGGACCCGGTTGAACTGGGCGCCCCCCCGGATTCTTCCTACGCCAAGCACGTATTTTTTCGGATCAAGCTTTGCTTCCAGGGCAGGGTAAAGGGCATTCAGGAAGTCCGTAGCCATCCGGACAGGGTCTATGCAGCTCTCGGGTTTTGAGATGTGTCCCCCTTTTCCTTGCAGGACGACCTCGAACCTGTTGGTGCTTGCCATAAAGGGACCCGGTCGAAAGCCCACACTGTTTGACTCGTGGTTGGTGAAGATATGCATCCCCAGGACCGCGTCCACACCTTCGAGCCCGCCTTCGGCAATAACCCTTTCCGAACCTCCGGGCGGGATTTCTTCGGCCGGCTGGAAGATCAGGCGGACCTCTCCGGGAAAGTCCCTTTGCTCCTGGAAAAGCCGGGCAGCCCCAAAGAGCATTGCCATATGCCCGTCGTGCCCGCAGGCGTGCATGACTCCTTCTTTTTGTGAGATGTATTCCCCGTTCCGTGCCGTGGGCTCTTCCGGGACTTCGAGCCCGTCCGTGTCCGTACGAAGGGCAATGCAGGGCCCGGGCTTGCTGCCGCGGATGCTTGCCAGCACTCCTGTATCCGCTATTTTCCGGGCTTCGATTCCAAGCTTTGCCAGAATTTTCAGGATTCGCTTCTGGGTCCCGTACTCTTCGAAACTGAGTTCGGGATGGCGGTGAAACTCGCGCCGCAGCCCGATGATCCAGGCTTCAAGCGCTTCTCTATTCGGATCCTCATCCTTCGAGTCTGTACTCTTCGGGACCGCGCCCTCAGGTTCTGTATTCTTCGAGTCTGCACTCTTCAGGTCTTCACTCATGGATATTCCTCGGGCTTTCGTAGCTTCCGGTTTTTCCGGACGCTTCACAATTTGCTGCCGGATAACTCCCCGTCGGCTGCCAGAAAACTACTCGATAATTATATACATGACCGGTACAATACATTTTTGTCTTTCTTATATGATCTTGAGACAGCTACTAAAGCTAATTTGCTAAAGCTAATTTGCTGCTTATGAAATTTAAGGACTGTTACCCATGCTCAAAACACGCCTCAGGGATTTTCTTCTAACAAAGGATGACTGGCTCTTTGCCGTTGTTGATTACTTCCATAAAGACGGGATAAGAGCCACCCTCCGCTACGTGCCGGATGAAACCGGAGACCGGGAGTTAAACGGGATACGCTACAAAAAATACGATTTCGGACCGGCTTTCGAATTCATGCGGGAGCACAGGCCCGAATGGGTGCAGGACGTGCACGTTGTCCCCGAATCCGAGGTCAAGCAGCTTTTGCGCCCCAGCGACAGGATCCCGGAACTGGTCGAAACCGACAGCAGGGTAGCTGCGATCGTGAAAACCCTGGACAAAGCCGGGCTTTCCAGGTCGAGCATGGGGGTCACGGGCTCTATGGTCGCGGGGCTCCAGAACGGGAGCTCGGATATCGATTTCGTTGTCTACGGGCCTGCCTGGTTCAAAGCCAGGGACGCAATCGCGGCTGCAAAAAAGGAAGAGGGACCTATCGAGGATATCGATGAGGAGATGTGGCAGAGGATTTACAGGAAAAGGATTCCCGAAATTTCCTTTGAGGAATTCATGCTCCATGAGTCCAGGAAAGGAAACCGGGGCATGGTGGATGGCACCTATTTCGACCTCCTCTTCACCCGGGAATGGGACCAGATAAAAGAACCTCTCCAACGGGGCACGGACACCGTCAAGCTGAAAATCGAGGCCGAGGTCACGAATGCCGATTTTGCCTTTGACAACCCTTCGTACTATAAAGTCGACCACGAAGAAATCGACCATGTACTCTCCTACACCCACACCTATGCCGGCCAGGCCCTCCCCGGAGAGATTATCGAAGCTAGGGGCGTTGTCGAAGAAGTAGGAGACATGAAAAGGCTTGTTGTGGGCACCTCAAGGGAACCAAAAGGGGAATGGATAAGGTCCCTTACCTGGCTTGAACAGTGCGGGTATAAGTGAAAAAACGCACATGAAATACGCTGTCAAAAGACGCTGAACGCTATCGAGAAGTACCCTACCTGACCCGAAAAGTACTTCTCCTTAACCCATGAAACCTTTTTTAGTTTAAACGTTGATAGGAATACCCCCGCCAGCTTGCCTGGCGGCGCCTTCCCAAAAAGAAATCAAATCGAATCTGAAAAAGAATATCTTTTGAGTTGTGTTTCTTTCTGTTCTACATTTGTTTTTACCGTTTTTCCGGCATCTTTTACGTTTTCCTTTCGGTTAACTCAATATAATATTTCAGTTATCTGGAGAGCCTATTAAGTTACCCCAATGCATTTCCCAGTCATAGGGCTGCCCTTTGTACTTAAAATATCAACTGTACAACGTTGGGATTCCGGTTTTTCCGCGCCGCAGATTATAAACAATGTTCTGTCTAAA
>DUKH01000036.1:0-8065 GCA_013329415.1 Methanosarcinaceae archaeon
GGAAGACACGGAAAGCACGGAAGGACTGTGCCCCTTTTCCTTTATTCCGTGTTTTCCGGGCTTTCTGTGGTTAAACTTTCACTTGAGATTGGTGAAGGAATTTAGGGCCTTGACTATATATTCAGCTGTCATTATATTCGGCATTCTTTGTACTTGGCTTTCCTTATACCTGATTATCCCGGAAATTGTTATTATCCCTTCGGGTAGGGAAAATTGCCTCCCTTTCCTGAGAATAAAAAAATTGGCAGACTATAAAATCATAACCAATAGGACATAAATAATAACAGAAATAATCGTGCAAGAACCAGCGACTTCGACCCGGGGTTCCATGGAAAAGGATCAGAAGAAAAGAAAAGACCACAGCATGATAATAGCCCTCGTGATTATGCTGTTTATTGCGGCAGGGTTCATACTAATCATTCGTATGCGAATCAATCTGGGGAACCTTGCCCTTCCCTTCTATCTTGTTGCAACCGGGATGTTCCTCTTTGCCTCAGCCCTGGAAATGGAAGGAGGAATGGGGGAGGTCATTGCCGCCATAAGCGGAATCCCGACCATGCTGGGCTTGATCCTGCTCTACCAGTTCAGAACAGGAAACTGGGAAAGCTGGGCTTACTTCTGGCCTTTAATCTTTCCTGCGGGAGCAGGTCTGGGACAGTTTTGTTACGGAACCGTGAAAGCAAACCGGGAGGCTGCCGAGCGGGGGAAAATCCTGGTTCAGGTAGGCTTTGGCATGTCTCTTCTGGGGCTGGTATTCTACGCACTCTTATTCAGTTGAAAATTCGGAGTTGCGGTATCCTTTCGTACCCTGCTATTTAAAGCTCAAAAGTCAAATAAGGTATAGAGAAAAAAATTCAAAGTAAACAGTGCTATGACTGTGTTCTCCTCTACCATGCCCCGAAACTCCAATATCCGGAAATCCGGGGCATTGAAAGGGATCATTGAAAGGGATCATTGAAAGGGATCATTGAAAGGGATTACTAAAAGAGACCGATATCAAAAGAGACAAAACTGTGAGTGGAAAAGAAATGGGGCTGGAAAAGATGCTTGAAAAGGAAGTAAAGGCAGAAAAGAAAGAAATACCGGTTGCATAGGAGAACGGAAAAAAGCCTGTGAGTGTCTCTTTCCTTCTTCTGGGAATTGTGTTACTTGCCGCAGTGCTGGCTGGAAGCGGGTGTGCGGCTTATGAATGCGAACCGGGATCAGGAAACGTGAAAGAGGAAAACCGAAACGTTGAACCTTATCACAGCGTGGATTCCCAAATACCAGGAGACATTTTCGTAGAACAGGGCGGTGGGAGCAGCCTTGTGATCGAAGCCGAAGACAACCTCCTTCCCCTTCTGGAAACCAGCGTGGAAAACGGGGTCCTGGTAATCAGGGCAGAAAAGTGCATTCGACCCCTGGAGCCCATAAAGGTCTATGCAGGGATGGACGAAGTCCGGAGCCTTTCCCTCAGCGGTTCGGGGGATATAACAGGAACTACGCCGATAGATTCCGAAAACCTGGAACTTGCAATCATAGGTTCCGGAGATATAGAAATGGAAGTAAACGCAAGTTCCCTGGGGAGCCAGGTTTCCGGTTCAGGAGACTTCCTCCTTGAAGGCGATGCCGCCACACACGAGATCGAAATCGACGGTTCGGGAAACGTGGACGCCCTCGGGCTCAGGACTGAAGTGACCAGAGTCAGAATATACGGGTCTGGAGATGCAAAGGTTTACACGGACAGGGAGCTGGACGTTGAGATCGCCGGGAGCGGGAGTGTGTTCTACTGGGGAGACCCGGAAAAATTCAACACCCAGGTTTCGGGCAGTGGCAAAATCGAAAAAATAGACGATAGAGAATAAACCAGTCGATTTTTGCCTGGATCAGGGCCTGGTTGAATTAGAGTTCGGCTGAATTAAATCTCAGCGAATTAAAGATTGGATAAATTAAAGTGCAGCTGGATTAGAGGCAGGGTGAATTAAAAATTGGAGGAATAAAATTTTGGCTGGATCAGATCCTGGCTTGATTTCATTCATAGCGCAGAGAGTCTACAGGTTTCATCTTTGCGGCCTTCCTTGCGGGATAGACGCCTGAGACAAAGCCTACGACTACAGCCACGAGGAACCCGGCTATTATCAGGCTAAAGGGGAAAACTACCGGCAGGTTCAGGAGGGTTTCCACACTGTAGGCACCGGCGATGCCCACAGCACCTCCGATGATGCCTCCGAAAACACCCAGGAGGATCGATTCAACCATGAAGAGGAACAGGATGTCAAAGCCAGTAAAGCCCAGGGACATGAGAATCCCGATTTCCCGGGTACGCTCGGTCACGCTTACCAGCATGATGTTCATGATCCCGATGGAGCCGACCAGGAGAGAGATCAGGGCAACAGCGGTCAGGAAAGAACTGAGGGATTTTGCCATCATGTCGGTCTGCTCCAGGATTTCTGCCTGGTCAATGATGAAGTAGGGCCTTGAATCCTTGTCCTCAAGGTCCCTTTCGGAAATCCCGAAGTTCCGGGCCAGGCGCTCGTCCACCTCGTTTGAGGTCTCTTCAATGGTCGCGAGGTCCTCGGCCATGGCAAAGATCCCACCGTAGTCCGTTTCCCCCAGCATTTCGTTCATGGCGTCAACGGGGATCATTACGGCATCGTTGTCGTTGAAACCCTGGACAAGCGCACTGTCCGGGTTCTCGATAATTCCCTTTACCTTGAAAGTTTTAGTGATTGTCTCTCCTTCCCCTACCCTGAAAGTAATGTCAATGGAATTCCTGACCCTGATGTCCCGGTCAAATTTTTCGTGCGCCACGTCGTAGCCCACGATTGCCGCGTACTTGTCATTGTCTGAGACGAAGTTTCCGGTCCGGAGATGTGTACCTGCAACCTCTTCATATTCCTCCGAGACCCCATAGACAGGAACGTTTTTTGCCTGGGACATGAACCCGATCACCCCTGACTGCTGCTTGAGCACCGAAACCTCCTCGATCCCGGGCGTGTTTACGACAATCTGCTTCTCATTTTCATAAAACAGGTTCGGTTCCATGCCCTCGATATAAATAAAGTTGGACCCGATAGTAGAGACCTCGTCCGTAAAATACTGGCTAAAACTACCTCCAAGAGACACGTTTGCAATCACTGCGGCAACGCCAATAACGATTCCGAGCACTGTCAGGGTCGAGCGCATTTTGGAATGAGAAATGCTGCTGAGGGCAATTTTTCCGGCACGGGAAAGAGGGATCATTGGGTCAGGGCTCCGTTTTTAGTATCGTATAGTATTGTATATCGTAATTAGTATCGTATAGTATTGTATATCGTAATTAGTATCGTATAGTATTGTAATTAGTATTGTAATTAGTATTGTAATTAGTATTGTAATTAGTATCGCAACAATTCCGTTGGGACAGCATGATAAGGCGAAACAATGCACTCAGGTGGGATAACATAACAAAGCGGGAAATAAAACAAAGTCGACTCATTTAGCAAGTCAATTGCTTATTATATTATCCATAATTAACTTCCATAGTATACATCGTATATATATTAAAATGGTCTCGAAATTGTCCACCTGGAAAAACCGAACCCTGATTCCTGGCTAATAAGTTCTAGAAAATAATTTTCAGAGTATATATTCCAGACCATGTTTTCCAGACCATGTTTTCCAGACCATGTTTTCCAGACAACATTTCCTCATAAGACATTGAAAGCCACGACTTAAAACCCAGAAGGAATAAATATCAACATTGAATTACATAAAAAAAGAAGGGTTTTGTCTAAAAAATATGTTTATATAAAAATAACTCGGCAAACACGAATACGGATAGGCAAGTTTAAATAATTACATTTCTAAAAGAAGAGCTATGAATAATAGTGCGGAAGTTGACCATATACAAAAGGATCCGCTTTTTTATTCTTCAGCTGTGTCAATAATTTTATTTTTACTGATGCTTATCTGTTTCTTCGCAGGGATAAAAGCCGCACAGATCCTTTCTGCTCTCTTTATCATATCCTTAATATTTTCATACAAAATATCCGGAACAGGTGCCCATTCCACGAAAGTGCTTATACCCGGAGAGAAATAGGACCGGTAATTCCAGAAACCCCAAAAATGTCCTAATACACTAGAAAAATATACAATTAGCTGTAAGATAATTACGGATGAACCATAAAGAACCCCTTCCTCGCCACAAAGACCCTCTTTTTTACACAGGCCTGATCTCAGCCGTCACTTTCATGCTCATGGTTCTTAGCCCCATCATGGTCAGCAGACTCAATAAGGGTGTGGAAGCCGCAGCAATCCTTTCCACCCTTTTCATGTTCTCCCTTTCCCTTACCATTTTCCTCCGCCGGCACAGGTGCCCGGACTGCAAGCGGCTTTTTACGAAAAAGTACCTGGGGATAGAAAGCCGTGAGTTTCTCACCTCGGCCTTCGGCGGTCCGGAAGAAAACATTGAGTACGCCCACTCCGAAGGCTCCCAGAAAAATGCTGCTGGGCGCGGAGAATACACCGCACCCGAAAGGGTTGAAATCCGGAAGCATGCTTTCCAGTGCAGGGAATGTCAGCACAGGTGGACTGTTGAGGAGGAGAAAGAATTTTGAAAAAGAATTTTGAAAGGGAAAATGATTCTCCCGATAAACCACTGCCCATTTTAAGTGTACTTTTGATTCTTTTTTTGCAATTTGCCCATACATATTAACGTGAATTCATATGGAAAACAGTTTTGCGATTGAAAAAAGAAACATTAAAAATATTAAAACACTTATCAAAACAAAGTTAGAAAAACACAGGTAATTTAGAGCCTCCACCAGTTTGCTGAAAGTTCTCCCTAAAAAGAAAAAATAACCGGGAAGATAGCATGAACCGAGAGATGTTAACAAAAATTTGTAATGAGGTAAACTCGTGCCCCGACTGGAAAAGCGGGAACTTAAAATGTGGAAGGGATGAAACTGCAATCCCAAAAACCGTTGAAGTCAGGGATACTCAGAAAATTTTGTTAATTACAAGGGACCCTTCGAATCAAGCTAATAAACTCGATGACGTGACCAGTTTTGAAAATTCATTTTTCAGGGAGAAGATCCTTCCGATCTTATTCGCAGATTACAAAGCAGAGAAAGCAAAAGAGGACAGAAAACATTTTGAGAATTTCAGAGAAAAGTTCCTGAGTTTGTTTTACTGGACCCACTACCAAAAGTGCTTCCCTGGAAAAAAAGAGGGAGCGCACAAACAACCGAGAATAGAATGTGCAAAAAGGTACCTTAAACGTGAAATAGAAGCTTTTGAGCCCGAAATCATAATTTGTATGGGAGGAAAGGCTGTTGGGTACGTGACAAGTAAGGCCGCAGGGTACGTGAATGGTGAAAAACTGCCACGCACAATATCCAAAAATGGAAACAACCACGTTACATATTCAGGAAAAAAGATTCCTCTGATCGCTCTGACCCATCCTTCAGATGCAAACAACGGTGCAAAGAATAACCCATCTTACAGGTATGAGGAAACGATCAAATTAATTCAGGAAGAAGTAGGCAGTTTTAAGACCGATGAGGGGCGCGGGCTTCTGAGAAACAAAAGGAAAAAAAACCTGAGCCGGGAAAGTGATTGAAGAAAGAGTAGAAAAAAAATAGTGGGAGACGGAATTCCCACGGCTACCATAGAGATAGAATTATATTTCTTAAACATTGCGGCTAAATGGGTTGCTTTATGGGTTTACAGGTTCGTGCCCATTTCCTTTGCTTTGGCAAGGACGGCTTCCTGTGCAAGGATGTCGTCTTTTTCACGGGTCCCGGCTGCGACGATGCTGCCCTGGACATCGAACTGCATGAAGGAGAAAAGGCCTTCCATATAATCGAAGTACGGTTTGAAGGTGGTCGGATCAGGGTTGCCCTGGGTGTAGGCAAGGACGAACTTCTTGGGCATGTTGAGGCGGGTTGAGAAGTCCGGTTTGATGAAGGCTACAAGGCGGTCCACGAAAAGTTTGGTCTGGGCGGTGATCTCCCACATGTAGAGAGGGGACCCGAGCACAATTGCGTCAGCGGCCTGAACTTCATCGTAGAGTTCCTGCATATCATCGTCAATTACACACTTCCCCTCGATTTTGCAGGTCATGCAGCCCTTGCAAGGGTTGAGATCAAGTTTTGAGAGGTTGTAGATTTTTGTCTCTGCGCCGTTTTCCGCAGCACCTTCCAGAATTGCATTTACAAGCTTTTCAGTATTAGCCCCTTCGCGAGGGCTTCCGACTAATCCTAAGACTTTCATCCTAATAATTCTCCCTGAGATATAAACTGGATTAAAAATTACAGTAAAGAAAGGAAGCAGACAATTATAAAATATTCCCTGGAAGCCAAGGAAGCATCTCTCGAAAACAAAAGGAAAGAGGAAGAGGAAAAGAAGGGAAAAAAGAAAAGGAAAGGAAGAGGAAGAGGAAAAAGAAAAAGAAAAAGAAAAAGGAAAAAGAAAAGGAAAAATTGTTTTTGGAAAACAAATTACGGCACACTCAGGCGTTCTGGGCACCCAGGTTGGCTGCCGCAAAAGCCACTGTCAGAGAAGGGACCAGTTTTCTCCCACCCTCTCTTGCCCTTTTCAGCACGTCTGGCCTGCTTGAAATTTTGGAGATATCAGTGCCCGCCGCAACGACCGTATCCAGGACATCAAATCCGAGGAAATAAAGAAGCCCTGCTGTGTATTCAAAGTAAGAACAAAAAGCGTCCCTGTTGGAGTTGCCCTGGGTAAAGGCAAGGATGAGCTTTTTCCCTTCAACCCGGCTTGAAAAGTCAGGCCTCAGAAAAGCCATCAGGCGGTCAACAAAGATTTTTGTCTGGCCGCTCATCTGCCACATATAGACAGGAGAACCCAGGACCACCGCATCCGAAGTCCGGATTTCCTCGTAAAGAATTTGCATATCGTCTTCAATTGCACATTTGCCGCTTTCCTGGCACCTGCAGCAAGAATCACAGCCTTTTATATCCAGAGCTGCCAGGTTGTACATCTTTGTCTCTGCACCATATTCTGCGGCTCCGGCAAGAATTTCGTTCACAAGCCTTGCAGTATTTCCATCAACGTTAGGACTACCTACCAATCCGATAACCTTAATGCTAAACCCCCCTTCAGTAAGCAAACAGTACAAATAATGTAACAATTGCTACATAGACAAATGGTGAAAAAAGTATAAGTAATCACCCAGCATAAAAATATTAAAACAGTTTGGTGGTAGTTAAGCTACTGATACCTTTTTGAAGAAAAAGAGAAAAGAAATAAAGAAAAAAGGAAATATGGAAAACCGTATCGAAGCTTTAAAAACCGAGGGGATTATTTGGCCCTCATTTTTCTGATGATCAGGACAGCCCCGAGTAATGCTACAGGGGCAAGAGCTCCCCAGATGGGTGTCGTCTGTGCATCAGGGCTTTCGGAACTTGCCTTTGCCTCAGCTTCAATGCCTTCTCCGGCTTCCAGTCCATTATCAACGTTTTCTTCAGATTCAGCCTCATCGGGATCTTCGACCGGGGATTCGGAAACATCCTTACCGGATTTCACAATTGCAGCACCCTGATTGTCTCCATCATTGGAACCATCGGAACCATCAGAAGATTCAGAGGGCTGAGAAACTGAGCCCCGGACATCTAATTCAACGATCGAGCCAGGGGAATCTTTGTTTGCGATAGCATCTGCCTCGCTTTCCGGGATATCCAGATCGGCTGCGTTTCCATCAATATAGAATTCCACTTCCTCGAGATTCTCATAATCATCAGTGGCAAGGTTCAGATTGAGAACGTATTCCCCTTCGTTTTCAACAGTGCTCTTTGCAATCAATTTACCATCATAGTAAGCCTCGATCTCAGAACCAGCTACAACAGGTTCCCCATTTACATTCAGCTCACCTTTCAGGATAAGCGGCAGTTCCGGCAGACTCTCACTTTCCCCAGACCCCTCGGGATCTGCAGCCAACCCGACCACCGCACATGCTAGCAGTATCATCAGGCTTACGGAAAGTATTCCGAACTTTCGATATTTGATTAACATAAATTCCCCCCAACTCCTGTTAGTACAATAAATTACCATGGAATAGCAATATTCACAGACATATTCACAG
>DUKH01000036.1:8403-11011 GCA_013329415.1 Methanosarcinaceae archaeon
TCACAGACATATTCACAGACATCCTTCCACCCCGTCAGTGGCCGTCAGTCTGCAGTTTGTGTCCCCATTTAAAAGGTTCACCACTATGTTCAAGTTCCCTTTCGCATGAAAGAGACTTCGTTTTAGGTCCTGCCGACAAATCCAGGAAACTGGAATCGGAAGCAATTACTTACCGATAAAGCAGCGGAGATGCAAAGGACCTGCAGTTTAGGTATTAAATAGATATTATATATATCTAATATTTTAAAATATATTAATTATTCAATAAAACCTCCGGGAATGTTGAAACATTATTGTTAAAGCATAAAGGTATTTGACCTTCCAAGTCCCAATACGATTCCTGACACAGGCATCATACAACCCTAAAATAAAAGGTAAAGGGTCAACCCCCCTGACAGGAAAGGCACCCTCTAAACCCATCTCAAGGATCTAGTTTATCTCAGCATTTATGCTGATTTCTTATTTCGCTTTCTTATCACACTTGATTATTTCACGTTTTTAGTTCACGTTCTTAGTTCACGTTCTTACCTGGCTATTTTACTACTCTTGCTTTTTCATTTTTTCGTGCACACCCGGGTTACCACCCCACTGCATACAGAGTAGTGTTCTCAGTTGCAAGGAGCCAGTAGCCCCCGTAAGGTTCCATCAAGAAGATGTCCGTACCCACATATTTGTCATCAGAAGCTCCGATTTCACCTTCGTAGCCGTTTCTTCCGATGTAAGCGTATGTGAGAGTTGCCTGGTTCAATGGCCCAACTACCTCAAAGTAGGAATCATCAATTACCCCCAGGGTAAATTCGGCAGATAGGGACTCGGTGGAATCCGTAAACCCGATGGCGTTCCAGCCTTTGTAGATCTGGACACTGGCACCGGGGATCGGGTCTTCAGCCTTTACAAGTTTATCAAGCGAAATCATCCCGAAGTCAAGCGCATAGACCATGTACCCTTTCAAAGGCTCCAGTTCTTCCACGTCCAGCCAGATTTCGGACGCTGCATCGTAGTAGATTATGCTCTCATATTCCACATCATCAAGCAGGAAATCAACACTTGAATTATTGAGAGCGTAGGGCACCGAGATAAAGTTCCAGCCCGGAGAAAGCATAATGCCCTTGGCATCCGAATCAAAGACTTTTATGTACTGTTCCTTTGTAGTGGAATTTGTGGCTGTCGTGTTGCCGTCCTCGATAATGTTGATGGTTGCCGTTACGTCATAAACCCCTGGCGTTTCGTATACGTGGGTTGCATTCATCTCCGTTAAATTGGAGCCATCCCCAAACTCCCAGAGCCATTCAACGGTCATATTCTCCTGATCAAAGTCCGGACCAAGGTCCACAATGGGAGTGAAATTAACACTCAGGGGAGCAACCCCTGCCCTGGGTTCACCGGTGAAATCAAGCGTCGGGTATTCTTCTGCCGGGGAGGGTTCCCCTTCAAGAACTTCAATATAACCGACCTTTGTAGCGGACCCGTTAGCCATTTCCACCCCGGCCTCGGTGACGGTCACGTTGAGGGCCACGGTATAGAGACCTTCGTCCTCATAGACATGAGAAACTCCGGCAAACTCTTCCCCCTCTTCAGTCTGGTTATCCCCGAAGTCCCAGAGATATGAAACGTTCATAGTGTCAGAGTCAAAATCAGGCCCGAAATCCGAAAGGTCTGTGAAATTAACGGTTAGCGGTGCATTTCCCGAAAGTGGCTCGGCCGTGAAATTAACAAGCGGATAATCGTCCACTACAGTTTCGGCAAGAACTTCAATATACTCGGTCTTGAGAACAGACCCATTAGCTATTTCCACCCCGGCCTCGGTAATGGTCACGTTGAGGGCCACGGTATAGAGACCTTCTTCCTCATAGACATGAGAAACTTCGGAAAACTCTTCTCCCTCTTCAGTCTGGTTATCCCCGAAATCCCATAAAAATGAAACATCCATAACATCCGGGTCAAAATCGGGTCCATAATCAGTTTCATCCGTGAAATTCACGGTTAGAGGTGCAAGCCCCGAAAGAGGTTCTGCTGCAAAATCAGGAATGATTGGTTCCTCAAGTTGCGCTACGGCACTACCTGAAAGCATCAGTGCTAAAAGTAGAGCTAACGACGAATAAAGAATATTAGTTGCTTTTATGGATATACCCCCTTTAAATCGCTTCTGCGATAGAATTCCCACCAAAATATATTCCCAAGAATTCCATCTTAAAAATTGTATAAAGGCGATTATATAGATTTCGTTTTAATAAATTGTATATTAAAAATAATTATACAATACTTATGGAAAAAAGAGACACAAGAAAACTATATAAACAAAAAACAAAAGCTCCGGTTAAGGAGGGAAAAAAGGAAGAAGGAAAAAAGAGAACGGGAGAAGTGAAAAGGATATAAGAAGAGATTGGATAAAAAACATAAAAAACATACATGGAATTTTTCTAATAACAGGCGCAAACAAATGAAAGTACTTTCACGTCACATTACTTTCATGTTAAAGAGAAAAAGAAAAACAGAAAAGAAGTGGATAAGAAAAAGAAAAACAGGATAAAAAAGAAAAAGGAAAAGAAAAGAAAGAAAAAAAGTTTAAGAGGAATTGAGATTCAATTCCTGCTTCAACGTGTTTCCG
>DUKH01000208.1:0-710 GCA_013329415.1 Methanosarcinaceae archaeon
GGGACCGGCAACATCGAGTTCCAATACTATGCGGGCTACGGCGGGGGAGGAAAGTGCATCCTGCCCGGGGTCAGTTCGGAAAGGGCCGTGCTTTCGTTCCACAGTTTTTACAGCAGGCTCTTTGAAGGCGACCCTCTCTCCGGAAGGGCCGACAGCCCTGCAAGGCAGAACATTGAGGAAGCCGCAAAACTAACGGGACTCAGCTTTATCCTGAACGCGGTAATCGACAGCAAGAAAAGAATCGTGACGGCGGTTTCAGGGGATTTCATCGAAGCCCACCGGAAAGGAGCGGAGTACGTGGATGCCATGTACAAGGTGCCGGTGGAGCCTGCAGACGCTGTCATTGCCTCCTGCGGCGGCTTCCCGAAGGACATAAACCTATATCAGGCGACCAAAGCCCTGGAAAACGCCGTAGCTGCAGTAAAAGCAGGCGGTTCAATCGTGCTCGCAGCCGAATGTCCGGAAGGGCTCGGGAATAAGGTTTACGAGTGCTGGAGCAAGGAGTGCAAAAGCCCGGATGAGGCCGTTGAGAGGTTCAGGGAAAATTTTGAGTTCGGAGGGCATAAGAGCGCAATTATCGGAAAGGCGGCAAAGCAGTTCAAGCTCTATATGGTCTCGAAACTTTCCGAAGAAGAGTGCAGGAACACTTTCTTTACCCCTGTCAAAACCGTGCAGGAAGCCCTGGAAATAATTCTCACTGAAAATCCTGA
>DUKH01000208.1:1091-2553 GCA_013329415.1 Methanosarcinaceae archaeon
GTCAGAAAGGTTCTAAAGTCAGAAAGGAATCCGGGGTATAATTTACTTCAAAAGTACTGTGTACTTCATAAAGTATTGTTCACTTCATAAGTACTGTACCGCATAAGTATTGTTTACTTCACAGGTATTGCATATCTCCGGCGTATGTTTACCTATATCATTTTATATTATCAGGATATTCCTTCCGAACATGAACATGAAGACAAATGTAAAAAAGATTAAACTCGCTTTCGGCAGCGAGAAACTTGAGCTGGAGGTTCCGGAAAAGAACCTCTCCAGTGTCATAATGCCCTCGGAACCTGAAAAAAGGGAAGAGGGAACTTTTTTAATTAAACAAGCGCTTGAAAACCCCATAAATAGCAGGCGTCTTTCGGAGATTGTAAACCCGGAATCAAAGGTAGCGGTCATTGTAAGCGACGTTACCCGCCCGACCCCCACTGCAAAACTGCTGCCTCCACTCCTCGAAGAGCTTTACCTTGGAGGAGCAAAAACCGAAAACATCACAATCATATTTGCCCTTGGCCTGCACAGGCAGCAGACCGAAGAGGAATCCCGGAAACTGGTAGGAGACGAAATTTATGAAAAAATCCGCTGTATCCAGCACAATACGGGCAGGTGCAGGCGTGTCGGAGTTACGAGTCGCGAGACACCTATAGAGATCTTTGAAGAAGTACTCGATTCCGATGTGGTTGTCGGGACCGGGGGAATTGAGTTCCACTATTATGCGGGGTACAGCGGTGGCGCCAAGTCCGTTCTCCCGGGTGTAAGTTCGGAAGTTTCGGTGCTCACAAACCACAAGCTGATGATCGAAGAAAAGGCGGTTTCCGGAAGAATCGACAGCCCTGTCAGGCAGGATATGGAAGAAGCCGTAAAAATTGGCGGAATCGACTTCATCCTGAACGTGGTACTCGACAGCAAGAAAGGGATCGTTGCTGCCGTTGCAGGGGACTTTATCGAAGCCCACCGCAAAGGGGTTGAGGCTGTGGACACCATGTACAAGGTCCAGGTCGAGCCCGCAGACGCCGTCATCGTCTCCTGCGGAGGCTATCCGAAAGACATCAACCTCTACCAGGCCAACAAGTCTCTTGACAACGCCACACAGGCCGTAAAAGACGGCGGCTCCATCATCCTTGTGGCCGAGTGCTCCGAAGGGATCGGGAACCAGATCTACGAGTGCTGGAACAGGGAATGCAAGACCCCGGATGAGGCAGTCGAGCGTTTCAAACGTTGTTTCGAGTTTGGTGGACACAAGAGTGCAATTGTGGCAAAAGCCGCAAAAAAGTTCAAACTTTACCTGGTCTCAAAGCTACGGGAGGAAGATACCAGGGACGCTTTTTTCACCCCGATGGGAAGTGTACGGGAAGCCCTTGAAGAAGTCCTTTCCCAAAACCCGGACGCAAAAATCCACCTGATGCCCCACGGAGGACAGACCCTCCCTGTGAGAAAAGAAGAATAAAAGAAA
>DUKH01000072.1:0-2997 GCA_013329415.1 Methanosarcinaceae archaeon
GTGAAGGAATTGTGAAGGAATTTGGGTCCTTGACCATAGTTGAGGGAATTTACTTTCCGGCCCACTTTTGCTTCATCTTGGCAAGCATGGCCACAAAGGCTCCTGCGGAAATCGCATCTCCGATCCCCACGGTGGCCCTGGGCTTACTGACCACTTTTGAAGGGACAATGACCGCGTCGTGTTTCACGCCGTAGATGTAGCCGTACTCGAACTCATCCGGGGAGCAGAGTTTCCTGCCAACACAATAGAGCTTGAAATTATCCAGGTCTTCGAGCCCTTTTTCCGAAACAGGGACTTCCAGCCCGGCTTCAACTTCATCCAGAGTCTCTATTTTCCCCTCAAGGGCCTGAGTGGCTGCAAGGGAGGAGGCAAAGAGCAGGGAGTCCCTATGCTCTTTCAGGGTAAGAGGATGGCCTTTTGCAAGAGCACATATGTAAAAGCCAAGGCAGTGCACATGGACGCGCTCAAGGGCGAGGTCTTCGAGCAGCTGGACAGCTCCCTGGTAAAGCGCCATGATCCCGTTTTCCCCTTTCCGGATCACTGCGTAGGCGAGCTCTTCATGCCCCAGGACGTTCAGGGAATTTGCCACTTCTACAGTGTCCAGGCCAAGGGAATGGACGTGTCCGGCAACGATATCTTCCAGGATAGCTTTCCTTATCACCCGGTTCTGGATAGAAGTAAGTTCCACATGGATGCGCAGTTCGGGGTTAAGGGTCTTCAGTTTTTCAATTGCCCTGACGGAGTTTGCCACGTAGTCCTTATACGTTGTCCCGTCCTCGTATTCTTCCTTGATCATCTGGTAGCCTGAGAGAATTGCCCCGTCAACGTGACCCAGGGAGTCGAGCTGTTCGTAAATATCCTTATCCATGTCCAGACGAAGCCATTTCGGGCGAGAAGAAATTATCAGGCGGTTATCCCTGGGGACCTTGAAAGTATTTCCCCCGCAGCTCACGCTCAGGTCTTTCGAATACTCGAGAATCCAGTTGACTTTGGAGTCTATTCCCGGTTTATAAGCCTCAAGAGGATGTTTCAGGAGGACTTTCCCTCCCTCTACCTTCGGGTGGAGGAGATTTTCCGAGGGAGCAAAGTAACCGGCCTGTTCTTCCGAGAGCCAGGGAACGTACGCAACAACCTTTTTCAGATCCAGGTGAACCAGAAGGTTCGCAATGATCCCGGCCTGTCCCCCCATGCGGGCATAGTCAAAGCCCAGGTGTCCCTTTAACCATTCATGGGTTTCCGCGGTATATGTAGGGACCTCGGCGGCTTTCCCGTCCCTCATTGAAATCATCAGGCGGGCGAGGAAATCGAGAGGTTCTTTGATCTCCCTCGGGTATGCGGAAATCTTTTCCTGGATTTCGGCATCTTCGAAAAGCTCGAGCAGCTTTGCAAGGTCTTCTTCTTTCAAATGTTTGATAGCATCAATATTGCTGTTGTAGGCAACAAAGATCCCGTCCAGATAAGGAAGAGCTTCCTTAACGCTATAAAATGCATCTCTGTGGCGCTGATCCCATTCTGCTAGGTCCACTTAGCAAAAAACCCCCTGGAGAATTAAATGAAATAATAGAAAGACTAAAGAGCCTTTTCACGCAGCAAAAGCAGTAAAAAGGGCTCTTTAATCTATTAATCCCTTCATTAAGTTTATTTTTCTTTCAGGTTAATTTATTTTCATTTTATATAACATTGCCCAAACCCGGGAAGCCGACTCATTTCTGCGGCCCGTTCAGGCCATCAGGTAGTATATTCGGCATTGATCCGGACATAGTCGTACGTGAGGTCACAGCCCCAGGCGGTTGCCGATTCCGATCCCATTCCAAGGTCAAGGGTTATGACGATTTCCTCAGCTGCCATGATCTTTTTCAGGAGCCCGAGGTCTGCAGAACCGGAGATTTCCCCCGCTTTCACAAGCTCGACTTCCTCGCCCCCGCCTGTGAAGGAAAGGGAAAGTTTGTCCTGCTCAAGTTCGGCTCCCGAGTACCCGGCCGCAGCCACGACCCTGCCCCAGTTAGGGTCTTTTCCGAAAATCGCAGTCTTCACAAGGGGAGAGCGGACTATGGCTTTTGCAGCCAGTTTGGCATCTTCATACTCTTTCGCACCCGTTACCCTGGCTTCGACCAGTTTTGTGGCGCCTTCCCCGTCTTTTGCCATCTGTTTTGCAAGTTCCGTGAGCACGTACTGGACCCCTTCCTCAAACTCGTCCAGGCATTCCAGGCAGGGTTTGATCCCGGATTTGCACGTGGCGGTAAACAGCACCATATCATTCGTACTGGTATCCCCGTCCACAACGACCATATTAAAGCTTTTGTCCACGGCCTTGCGGAGCGCCGCGTCCAGCACATCGGCAGGCACTTTGGCATCGGTGTAGGCAAAGCAGAGCATTGTTCCCATGTTGGGCTCGATCATCCCGGAACCTTTTGCAATCGCCCCTATCCTGACCCCGCAGTCAAGTTCTACAGCAGCTTCCTTTGGAACCTTATCCGTGGTCATGATTGCCTTTGCAGCCGCCTGGCTGCAGCCGGGGGAACTTCCCATAGCCCCGAGCACTTCAGGAAGCTGCTTTTCGATCAGCCCGAGGTCAAGCCTCCTTCCGATTACCCCTGTGGACGCAACGGCAACCATTTCGGGGTCAAGGTCAAGTTTTCCGGCAAGCACCGACGCCATTTCCATTGCGTCAAGGTAGCCATCGTCCCCGGTAAAAGCATTTGCATTCCCACTGTTCACGATCACGGCAGAGAGACGGTTTTCGGTTTCGATTCGTTGCCTGGTCAAAAGCACAGGAGCCGCAGTGACCTTATTCCTGGTAAAGACACCTGCAGCCGGCCCTTCCGCAAGAATGACCACAAGCCCCGCCTTTCCCTCCTTGATCCCGTTTGCGGACACGCCCTGGACCGCACAGATACCACCATCTATTTTCTTCATGGAAAACCCCCTGTCCAATCTCCCTTCAGTTTAATAATTTTCATGTTATAATTTAATTTGGACATCAGATCCATTAGTACA
>DUKH01000072.1:3385-6640 GCA_013329415.1 Methanosarcinaceae archaeon
ACATCAGATCCATTAGTACACCAGATCCATTAGTACACCAGATCCATTAGTACACCAGATCCATTAGTACACCAGATCCATTAGCACATCAGATTTTTGAAAGTCCCTGGATTATATCCCCGCGGGTGACAATGCCAACAACGCGCCCTTCTTCAACCACAGGAAGCCTGTTGATCCTGTGCCGGATCATAAGTTCGGAAGCTTCTTCCACGGACGCCTCGGAAGATATAGTGTAAACGTCCTTCTTCATAATCTCCCCGACCTGCCTTGTGCCAATGTCCGAGAGCATTTTCTTGGTCTCCTCCCAGCTAAGGAGTTCCCTGATCGGGACCTCAATCACCTCAAAGGGACTCGGGAGCCAGAGCCCTCCGTGTTCGGGTAGAACCAGGAGTTTGAGCAGATCAGCTTCACTCACGATTCCCACAAGCTTTTCGTTCTCAATGACCGGAGCCCCGCTGATATCGTGTTCTTTCAAGATTTTTGCGGTGTCGCGGACACTGTCTTCAGGCTTACAGAAGACCACGTCCGGATTCATGACATCTTTTACCTTCATCTGACTACCCCTGAAATGGATTCCATTCTTTATTTTTATACGTCACCAGTTATATGTTCTCGCCTGCCCTGCGGTCTGCAGACCTTTTAATTCAGATGTTTCAGCACAGTACAGAACTATCAGCACAGTACAGAACTATCAGCACAGTACAGAACTATCAGCACAGTACAGAACTATCAGCACAGTATAATAACTACCAGCAAGGTAGATAACTTTCAGCACAGTACACACAGTACATAACTTTCAATTCAGACATTCAATACAATACCGTTAGCACGGACAGGAAGCTACCCGGGCAACACTGTTTATTATTTACGGTGCAGTTCCGGGTATCCAGAGCCCGCGGGTCTCTTCAAGTCCGAACATCAGGTTCATGTTCTGGATTGCCTGTCCCGATGCCCCTTTTACCAGATTGTCAATTGCCGAGAGTACTACCACACGGTTGTTTTCCGCATCCGCCTCAAAGCCAATATCACAGAAGTTCGAACCCCGCACTGCAGTGAGGGACGGAACTCCCGGGAGCCGCACAAAGGGTTTGTCCCTGTAAAACTCCTCATAAAGCGCCTGTATATCCCCGGTTGAAAGGGGCTCTTTAGTAAATATATGGGCGGTTGTGAGGATACCCCTTATAGTGGGGATCACATGGGGGGTGAAACTGATGTTCCTGAGCTTTCCGTCAAGCCGGTTCAGTTCCTGGAAAATTTCTGCCCTGTGCCTGTGTACGGTGAGCTTGTAAGGGATTATATTTTCCGCAATGTTAGGATAATGGGAAGTCCCCGAAGGACTTATGCCTGCTCCTGAAACCCCGGTTTTGGAGTCGAAGATCGCCATATCTATAAGCCCTGCTGCCGCAAGGGGGGCTGCCGAGAGGATCGCACCCGTAGGAAAACAACCCGGATTTGCAACCAGTTCTTCTTTTGCAGCCTCCGGGTGAAGTTCCACAAGCCCGTAGACAGCAGCTCTCGGGTCGGCATGAGTAAGGCCGTAAACTTTCTCGAATACCGAAGTTTCAAGCCTGTAATCAGCGCTCAGATCTATTACTTTCGTGCCGTCCTGGAGCAGTTCGGGGACGTAGTTCATCGCAGTCCCATGGGGCACCGCCACAAACACGACATCACAGCGTTCCCTTATCTCTTCAGGGTCCGGGTTTTCGTACCTGAGATCCAGAAAGCCTTCAAGGTGCCTGTGGGTACCTGCTACGGGTTTTCCTGCAAGACTCCGGGAAGTGGCAAGCTCCGGATTAACATCAGGGTGATTAACCAGTAAGCGTAAGAGTTCTCCTCCCGTATATCCGGAAGCTCCTATAATTCCTGCCTTGATCATGGTCTTCACTCACCTTTGTAATGTGTACACCATATGATTAAACTTGTTATTGGGAAAGAATGCTGAGAGAGGACCAAAAGCCCTTTTGGGACAATAAACGGTGCAGGAACTTAAAAATAATTTAAACCGAATACATTTGAAATAAATAAAACGATGGACTTTGGAATATAATTGCGAAGTGAAAAGAAATAACGCTCAAAAAAATAAAACGATGTGGGCTTGCTAAGGCGAAATCGTGACATGTACAGGCACATCGAGATCCTGATAGCTTACAAGTGTTCCGAAATTGCGGTCAACAACTTTTATGATGACTTTGTCCCTTGACCCGAATTCCATGGGTGGGAGCCCCACTTCATTCAGGTTAAGGAGTTTTGAACCTCCCACGTCAAGGTCTCCGAGTGAAGAAGCATCAAGCGAATAACTTTTCCCGTTAACATACAGGAAAACTCCCAGAGACCCGCTGTCGAATTCCAGGAAGTCCCCACCCATATGCCTGAACTCCACCGTACTTTCATTAACAAAGAAAATGTCAAGATTTGCTGTCGGACAGGGCCCCCCGGAGTATCCGTCAAATCCCGGGATAACTACTGCAGCGAAAAGGGCAGCCAGGATTAAAATAATTATTATAGATATAAAAGTTCCAAATACAGGACTCAAAGCCCTGGAATTCTTGAACATGCTCTCTATAAAAGACACACAACACCACCATTTCTGAATAAGTGTTAATATATTACGACCAAACATTTAAAATTTTTTGTGTATAGAGGGGTGTTTTTAACATTGAGATATATTTAATTTTAAAATGTTATTAAAATCAGCAAACTATTTCACGAACCATTCCCTTTCTTTTTCAGGAAATCCCGTGAAAAAAATACCCTAAAAAGTGGCGGAGGAAAAAAATGAACGAAAAAAAGACAATTTACCTTGCAGGCCCCCTTTTCACCCAGGCGGAACTTGAATTCAACCGGAAATTAAGGGATATGCTCCTTGAGAAAGGCTTTGCAGTCTTTTTGCCCCAGGAAGATGCCGAAGACGCAAAAAAAGAGCATGAACGCCAGAACCAGAAATATATTTTCCAGCGCTGCGTGGAAGGAGTGGACGGTTCGGACCTTGTAGTCGCAGTCCTTGACGGCGTGGACGTGGACTCGGGCACGGCCTGGGAAATAGGCTACGCTTACGCAAAAGGCAAACCAATCATTGGGCTACGGACCGATTTCAGAGAACTTTCTAACGGTATAGTAAACCTGATGATTGAAGTATCTGCAGACGCCCTGGCCAGGAATGAAGAAGAACTTTTTAAAACTCTTGACAAATTCCGGTGACCCCGGAACTTTTTTTCCTTAAACTTGCCTCAGGCATATTCTCAGATATTCTCAGAT
>DUKH01000072.1:6957-8759 GCA_013329415.1 Methanosarcinaceae archaeon
AGATATTCTCAGATATTCTCAGGCATGTCTCAGCCTCGCCACGGTTTCAGCCCCGCTTTTAACTTATCCGCAGCATATCCTCAGTCATCCCCCATGCCTGCTCCCGGAAGATCAGGTGACTGATTAACTCTGTGAACTTAGTCATAATAATAACTTTTATTTTTCTGAATTCTACTTAAATATTCCTTGTTTGACCAATTTATATTATCCCTCAATGGTTACAAATAGAATTTAACATTCAAGTTCGGAAGACCTTGTATATCATGATTAATAATTTAAAAAATGTTTATATGGTATGCCAGACATATTAGATAGTGGAGGTTAAGAAAATGACCTTTTCAAATGGATATACGTTCATGAAAGTGAAAACTTCTCACGGACCCGAAGTGTACGTATCCCAGTTTGGAGAACTGGTAAAGGTAGTACCTATCGATTCCGGCAAGGAGTTATCCGAAAACTGCATGAAGTTGTCCGAGGGCTATGCCAATGACTTGATCCATAAGATTGAGTCCATAAAATAAAAGATAAAAAGTTTCCGACGTTTTTCTTTTTGACTCGGATCTTTTTCCATTAAAACCTTTTTTGAAAATTGAAGTATTCCAGGGCACTTAAACGGCTTTTTTATCTCAGACTAATCCATCCCGAAAAAGTAGCTTCCTGACAGTCGGCATCCTTTTGTAACAACCCACCAACATATAATTATATGAGTAAAATTTTAAATAGCGATTAATAAAAGAGATGTTAATAAAAAAACGGGGACGAATTGGATTGATCAGAACTTGCAGAGAAAGCGACCTTGAAGACCTTGTAAGGATATGGTATGAAGCATCCGTACTTTCACATGCCTTTATGCCCGCAGAGTTCTGGGCTGAACAGAAAGGTGCAATGAAAAACACCTACCTGCCCGCTGTAGAAAACTGGGTTTTTGAGGAAGATGAGGAAGTTCAGGGTTTCATCTCCCTGGTCAGCGGAAGAATATGCGCCCTCTTTGTCAAACCCGGGATGCAGGGAAAAGGGATAGGAACAGCACTTATCAAACATGCTAAAGCCCTGAAAGGAAACCTTTCCCTTAAAGTATACCTTGAAAATGCAAATGCCCTTAATTTTTACGAAAAATGCGGGTTTGTGCCCGTTTCCGAAGAAACGGACGAATACACCGGGTTCAAACAGTTTTTGATGGAACTGGAAGAGAAGAGGTATTCAGGGGAGCCACAGCTCCTTTCCAGGACAGAAGAACTTACAGGGTATTAACCCGATTTTTTGCCCCTTACAGTGGCCCTAAGTGTACGGGGTCCAAGCGAATTTTCAGCAGGGAAAAAAGAAACCTTGCACCTGATTACCAAAAAACCCGGTCCTGCACCTATTTCAATAACTGAGCCTCAATAATTAAACAGTATTGAACAAAAACTTTAAATAGTATGAATACTATCTATTGGTTAGTAACTGAATGACAATAACTGCCATACAGTAACCCACAGACAGTAACTGTATGATAGTACCCATCAGTTAACTTATTAGAGCGACCTACAAGACACAGATCGAAGGCGGGCTTACCGTCTTCAAAAAAGTCCGCTTCCGCAAGGAAACGGATAAAAAATTCCAAACTCCCATGCCATTGTGCCTGCGAAAACGGAAAAATGACATTAATTTCAGTAAAGAATCTCCATCCCTCGGCTGAAGATATCCGTTTTCACAGGCAGCCTCCTGTGGCAGGGAAAAAACGGCATCAAAAATAACCTTACATTTGCCCAAATTCAACGAAAAACTGCGATTAAAAGAAAATCCAGAAATCAAATTATCCA
>DUKH01000102.1:0-4375 GCA_013329415.1 Methanosarcinaceae archaeon
TACAACCTGGTTATAATTCGATTCTTTTCCAGTCTAATCGGTGAAATTTCCATGACGCTTGAAAAGTCCAGAGAAATGTTCGAAAAGGCAAAGACCCTGCTCCCAGGCGGGGTAAGCAGCCCGGTGCGTGCAATCAAACCATACCCCTTCTACACGGCATCAGCCGACGGCTCGAAGATCCGGGACATTGACGGAAACGAGTATATCGACTACTGCCTGGCTTATGGCCCGGAAATTCTGGGGCACAACCACCCTGTGATCAAGGAAGCGATAAGGGCCCAGCTCGACAAGGGCTGGCTTTACGGTACCCCCACGGGACTCGAGGTAACCCTGGCAGAGAAAATTGCGGGGTATTACCCGAGCATCGACATGCTCCGTTTCGTGTCCACAGGGACCGAAGCTACAATGAGCGCAATCCGCCTGGCCCGCGGGTTTACGGGCAGGAAGAAATTCGTCAAGATCGAAGGTGGTTTCCACGGGGCTCATGACGCTGTGCTGGTTAAGGCCGGTTCCGGGGCAAGCACCCACGGGGAACCCGATTCTCTCGGCATCCCTGCCGATTTCACGAAGTATACCCTGCAGGCCCAGTTTAATGATATCGAGGCCATGACCGAGCTTGTGGAGAAGAACAGGGACGACCTTGCAGCCGTCATCCTTGAACCGGTGCAGGGGAACGTAGGGCCGATTCTTCCGAAACCGGGCTACCTGAAAGAAGTCCGCAAGCTCACAGAGGAAAACGACGTCCTCCTGATTTTCGACGAAGTCATCACCGGATTCAGGCTCGCCATGGGCGGGGCTCAGGAGTACTACGGGGTCGTGCCCGACATGACCACCCTCGGAAAAATCGTTGGCGGGGGGCTTCCGGTAGGTGTCTTTGGCGGACGAAAGGAGATCATGGATATGATTTCTCCCTCAGGGCCGGTCTACCAGGCAGGAACCTTCAGCGGAAGTCCCTGCTCCATGGCAGCGGGTATTGCCGTGCTTGACTACTTCAAGCAGGAGGACCTGCACGCAAAACTGAATGCAAAGGGAGACGCCTTCAGGACCGCACTTTCCAAAATCGTAGCTGACGAAGGGCTTGACTACAGCGTCTGCGGAATTGCCTCCATGTTCAAGATCTTCTTCGGGGCAGAACCTTCAAACTACCAGGACGTCCTGAAATGTGACAAGGAAGGTTACTTTGCCTTCTTCCACAGGATGCTTTCCGATGGGATTTTCCTGCCCCCCTCTCAGTTTGAGACAAACTTCCTCTCGGAAGCCCATACCGAAGAGGATATCGAAAAGACCCTCGAGGCCTATAAGAACAATCTCTGAAAGGCCAGCTCTAAAACAAATTTCAAAAAGTCCGAAAAAAGCTAAATGTCCTTCTAAGAGCTATACGTCTTTGAAGAGTTTAAAGCCCTGAAAAAAAGTTGATAATGTTTGAGGATTTCATCATGATTATAGGGACCCGGGGCAGCAACCTTGCGCTTGCCCAGACTATACTCGTTTCCCGTCTCCTGAAAGAGAACGGGGTCGAAACAAGCCAGAAAATCATAAAAACCAGTGGAGACCGGTTTACGGACCGCCCCCTGCACGCCGTTGCCGGGGTCGGGGCTTTTGTCCGGGAACTGGACGATGTGATGCTTGCAGGGGAAGTCGACATCGCTGTCCATTCCATGAAAGACATGCCCACTATCCGCCCGGAAGAACTTCCAACCGTGGCTGTCCTGGAAAGGGACACTCCTTTTGATATCCTGCTCACCTATGACGGGACCCCCCTGGACGAACTGCCCGAGCAGGCAATTATCGGGACAAGTTCCCTCCGAAGAGCTGCCCAGGTCCGCCGCTACAGGCCTGACCTGGTGGTCCAGGAACTCAGGGGCAACATTGACACGAGGCTGAGGAAACTCAGGGAAGGGCAGTACGACGGTATCCTGCTTGCTAAGGCAGGGCTCGAACGCATGGGCTGGGAGCTTGAAGGAGAGGTCCTGAGCCCCGACTTTTTCTGTCCCTCCCCGAACCAGGGCACCGTTGCCGTGGTAACCCGGGCAGGCACGGAAGCTGAAAAAGCGGTTTCCAAACTCGATCACCCGCAGAGCCGGATTCTCACTGAACTCGAACGCATCCTGATCACCGAACTCGGAGGCGGCTGTACGACTCCTGTTGGTTCTTACGCCGAGTTTACTTCCAACGGGCAGGAAATCCATGTGAGGGCCGAGGTCCTTTCCCTTGACGGGCGGGAAGTAGTCCGGATAGATGAGTTCTTGCCCCTGGTAGGTTGCATAGAAAAGGCTCAGGAACTCGGGCACAAACTCGTGGACATGGGCGGGAAAAGGCTGGCTGAACAGGCGCTTTCCCAGCTGGCCAAGGATTCGTGCAACTGTTGAGAATTAAGCTGTTAAACGTCAAGCTGTTCAAACATCACACGGAGTTTATCTGAAATGTATACCCTCACTGGCCTTGATCTGAAAAATCCCACAATCCTTGCAGCCGGAGTGCTGGGGACCACCGGGGCATCGCTCTGCAGGGTTGCCCGGGAAGGTGGAGCAGGAGCCGTTGTGACCAAGTCAATCGGCCCGGAACCAAAATACGGGCACCCGAACCCGAGCATGGTCCAGCTGGACTGCGGTTTTTTAAATGCCATGGGGCTTCCAAATCCCTCTTATGCCGAATTCGTACAGGAACTCGAGATTGCAAAGAAGGATTCCGGGGTTCCGGTAATCGCAAGCATCTTCGGTGGGAACCCCGGAGAGTTTGCGGAAGTTGCGCAAGGGCTTCTCCCCGGCCAGCCTGATGCTTTCGAGCTCAACGTGAGCTGTCCTCATGCTGAAGGGTACGGGGCTGCCATCGGCTCAAACCCCTGCCTGGTAGAAGCTGTCACTGCAGCCGTAAAAGAAGTGACTGAACTGCCTGTCTGGGTCAAGCTTACCCCCAACGTCGCTGATATCACGGCGATTGGAAAAGCTGCCCAGGCCGGGGGCGCGGATGCGGTTGTTGCGATCAATACCGTGAAAGGGATGGCTATCGATATCGAGTCCGGGTACCCTGTGCTCGGGAACAGGTCTGGCGGCCTTTCCGGGGCTGCGGTCAAACCCGTTGCGGTAAAATGTGTATATGACCTCTATGCTGCCCTTGAGATCCCTGTGGTGGGGGTCGGAGGGGTTGCTTCCTGGGAAGACGCCGTGGAACTGATGATGGCAGGCGCGGCGGCTGTTCAGGTCGGGTCTGCAGTGTACGACCGTACGGATGTCTTTTCCGAAATCAGTTCGGGGATTGAGGCGTTCCTTCAGCGAAAAGGGTATTCGGATGCAAGGGACTTCGTAGGTCTTGCCCACGAGGCAGTATGATGAACTGCGATATGTTGGCGGGCGATGTGCTGATGTGCGATATGTTGGCGAACGACACGCTAACGGGCGACATGTTGACGGGCGATGTGCTGATTATGCCGGAAGGTCAATGTGCTGATGATTGGCAATGTTATGCTAAGGTGGTCTGATGATTCCTCTTAATGCTACTATAGAAAAAATAATAGAAGAGTCCCCTTTTATCAGGACCTTTGTTTTCGATCACCGGTTTGAGGAAATGGAACCCGGCCAGTTCGTGATGGTCTGGGTCCGGGGCGTTGATGAAATACCGATGGGGCTTTCCCGGAAAAATTCAATTACTGTCCAGAAGGTCGGGGAAGCGACAGCCAGGCTCTTTGAGTTGAAGGAAGGAGATTCTTTCGGGCTTCGCGGGCCTCTCGGGAAAGGTTTTTCCTCTCCCTCAGCCGGGGAAAAGATTCTGGTCATTGCCGGAGGAGTCGGGGCTGCCCCCCTTGCTCCCTACGCTGAGGCCGCCAGTGCTGCCGGGGCAAAAGTGCATACGATTCTCGGGGCAAGGAGTGGCGGAGATCTGCTTTTTGAAGAACGTTTTGCGGCAGCCGGGGACCTTGACATTACCACCGATGACGGTTCAAAGGGGACGAAAGGGTTTGTAACCGATGTCCTCAAAGGGCTCGACGTTTCCTCCTATGATAATATCGCTGTCTGCGGCCCGGAGGTCATGATGGGTTTTATCTTTAAAATCCTGCAGGAAAAAGAGGTGCTTGATAAATCGGAGTTCAGCCTTCACCGCTATTTCAAGTGCGGGATCGGGGTCTGCGGTGCCTGTTGCATTGATAGGTCCGGGCTCAGGGTCTGCAAGGACGGGCCTGTTTTTTCCGGCGTGCAGCTCGTGGATTCGGAACTCGGGAAATATTCACGGGATGCCAGTGGGCGAAGAGTTAAAATTTAAGTTTCGATATATGTTTTTAAAAAAATGGAACAGAAAGCAGGAAGAAGTAGGAGTCGGAAGAGAAGGGCTGAAAGACGAAGAAATGAATGTTAATGAACTGAATGTTAATGAACTGAAT
>DUKH01000102.1:4728-5944 GCA_013329415.1 Methanosarcinaceae archaeon
CTGAATGTTAATGAACTGAATGGCAAATAACAGAACTCTGATAAAAATGGACTGAAAGGCGAAGTATTGAGGTCGGAGAAAAGGATGACAAGAAATATGATAGGCAGGTTCAGGGCAGGAGATGAGGTCTTCTACGGGGAAATCGATGACAATCGCGTGTATCCGAAGGGAAGTTCCGGTACATATGAGCTATCGGAACTTCGTATCCTTCCTCCTGCATGCCCTTCCAAGATTATCTGTGTCGGCCTGAATTACCGGGACCATGCCGAAGAACTGTCCATGGAAGTCCCGGAAACTCCTATCCTTTTTTTAAAACCTCCTTCTGCCGTTGTCGGGCATGAAGACAAGATCCTTTATCCTGCCTGCAGTTCAAGAGTCGACTATGAAGCCGAACTTGCGGTTGTGATCGGGAAGCGCTTCAAGAACATCAAGGCTGACCGGGCTGAGGACGTGATTGCCGGTTATACCTGTTTCAACGACGTGACCGCCCGGGATCTCCAGCAAAAGGACGGGCAGTGGACCCGGGCAAAGAGTTTTGATACCTTTGCGGCTTTCGGGCCTTTCATCGCCTGCAGCAACGAACTCGATGTTTCGGATTTAAAAATTTCCTGCAGGGTAAACGGGGAAATCCGGCAGGAGTCAAGTACCTCTAACCTTATCTTTGACATCCCGTACCTTATTGAGTTCATCTCCGAGGTCATGACCCTCGAAGTGGGGGACGTGATTGCCACGGGAACACCTCCGGGGGTAGGGGAAATGCAAAGAGGAGATTGTGTGGAAGTGGAAATCCAGGGGATAGGAACCCTGAGAAACGAGGTTGTCTGATGCTTCTTGACCATATTGAAACGGAACTTGAGCTTACCGAGCGCCACTTTATAGTGCTGAAGAAAGTTATTGAAGAAGGCCCGATCGGAATTTTGAAACTCGCAGAAGTTACGGGGATGCAGAACCACAAGGTCCGCTACTCCCTCCGGGTCCTCGAACAGGCGAGCCTTATCAAGCCCTCAGCCCAGGGGGCGGTGCCCGGGGATGCGGTCCCGAAATTCCTGAAAGAATTTGAAGGAGAGCTCAGCAGGATCAATGAAAAACTAAGCAGAATCCGGGAAATCGAGGCTTCCATTCCGAAATAATCTTCACTCCGCCCGGTGTTGCTGTCATTCTTGTTGATCTCACTGCCAACCTTACTGATATTGTTTACCCTATTGCTGATATTGCT
>DUKH01000102.1:6320-10038 GCA_013329415.1 Methanosarcinaceae archaeon
CCCTATTGCTGATATTGCTTACACTATTGCTTACACTATTGCTTACACTATTGCTTACACTATTGCTTACACTATTGCTGATATTGCTACTCACTTACTGCTATCTCACATACTCCTACTGATGCTCGGGCTGGTATTACTGATTGACTGGCTTTTCTTTTCTCCGTTTTTTGCCCTGTGCGCATTTTCCCGGGTTCGGTGACTTTTTATAATCCTATTTACATGTTTTACCGAACTTAGCGGGCCCGTTAAAGCCCGGTGAGTGTTTCCTCTCTGCTGGAGTTTTCATCCTCATCAATCCATGTTTATTTTTGGAGAATCCTTTATGACCTTAAGTCCTGAAGACCTGAAAACAATAGAAAAATACGCCCTTCAGAATGCCGTGAAATACGGAAAAGCCCCCCAGCCCAAAGCCGTAATGGGAAAGGTGATGGGAGAATGCCCTCACCTCCGGAATGACCCTAAAGCCATTTCTTCCGCCCTTGCGGAGATCGTGGGGGAAATTGCAAAAGGGGATGCTGAAACCTGGGAAACCCGGTTGTCGGAAATCGCTCCCGAGCTTATCGAAGCCCTGAGTGTGAAAAAGGAACCCGTAAAAGGTCTGAAGCCCCTGGAAGGAGCCGTGGAAGGCAAGGTGGTCATGCGCTTTGCCCCTAACCCGAACGGGCCTGCAACCCTTGGAAGTTCCCGGGGCATGGTAGTCAATTCCGAGTACGTGAAGATGTATAAGGGAAAATTCATCCTGCGCTTTGACGACACCGACCCTGACAAGAAACGCCCCATGCTTGAGGCCTACGACTGGTACCTTGACGACTTCAAGTGGCTCGGGGTAGAACCTGACCGGGTGGTCTACGCTTCGGACCGTTTCCCTATCTATTATGATTACGCAAGGAAGCTCATCGAGATGGGCAAGGCTTATGTCTGCTTCTGTGAAGGGGGAGACTTCAAGAAGTTCAAAGACTCAAAGCAGCCCTGCCCTCACCGGGACCAGACTCCGGAAGTGAACCTGGAGTACTGGGAAAAGATGCTTGCCGGGGGATATGAGGACCAGCAGGCCGTGCTCCGAATCAAGACCGATATCGAGCACAAGGACCCGGCGATGCGGGACTGGGGAGCTTTCAGGATCCGGAAGATGTCTCACCCCCGTGCGGAAATCGGGGATAAATATATTGTCTGGCCCCTCCTGGATTTTGCAGGCGCAATTGAGGACCACGAACTTGGCATGACCCACATCATCCGGGGCAAGGACCTCATGGACAGCGAGAAACGCCAGGGCTACATCTATGGGTACCTGGGCTGGGAGTACCCGAAAACCCTGCATTGGGGTAGGGTAAAAATCCACGAGTTCGGGAAGTTTAGTACCAGCACCCTTCGAAAGGACATCGAAGCCGGGATCTACTCCGGCTGGGATGACCCCCGCCTGCCCACCATCCGCGCAATCCGCCGCCGCGGGATCCGGGCCGAGGCTCTCAGGAAGTTCATGGTCGAGATGGGGATCGGGACAACCGATGTCAGCATCAGCATGGAGTCTCTCTATGCCGAAAACCGCAAAATAGTGGACCCTGAAGCCAACCGCTACTTCTTCGTCCGGGACCCCGTGGAACTGGAAATAGATGGTGTCGAACCAACCGTTGCAAAGCCCCCGCTCCACCCCACCGATTCCGAAAGGGGTGCAAGGGAAATAAAAGTCGAAAACAAGGTCTTGCTTGCCGGGGACGACGTCGAGAAAATGGAAATCGGTTCAATGCTCCGCTTAAAAGATCTCTACAACGTCGAGATTACGTCCCTTGAGCCGCTACAGGGCAAGTTTGCCGGAGAATCCCTTGAAGCCCTCAAAAAAGCAAAAGGCAGGATCATCCACTGGGCACCTGTGGACGGCATCCCCGTAAAAGTCCGCAGCCCCGACGGTGACTTAGAAGGAATCGGAGAGTGCGGGATTGCAAAAGAGCTTGATAAAATTGTCCAGTTCGAGAGGTTCGGCTTTTGCAGGATCGATGCCGTAAGTGAAGAAGAGGTTGTGGCATACTTCTCCCATAAGTGAGTTAAATTCGGGGCAAAATGCCCCAAAATTCCTTTTTTTGTTTTTTTGTTTTGTTTTTATCTTCCTCTTTCACTCTTTTTTGTTTTTATCTTCCTCTTCCTCTTTCCTTTTCTTTTATTTTTTTCTTATTTCCCGGCAACTTTTCATAATTTTCCGGATTTCCGCTTCACCTTCTCCTTTTCAGCAGATATGCTGTTCCCGTAGCCAGGCCCGCTATTCCGAAACCAAATCCCGGAGCTCCATTTCCTCCCTCTTCTCCGGCAGCTTCCTCCTCTTCAGCTTCGGGTCCCGCCTCTTCAGCTCATTCTTCAACAGCTACCTCTTCCTCGATCATTCCCTCTTCAGCCATTCCCTCTTCGCTTATTTCTGCCCCGGGTTCCGTTTCGGGTACTACCTCTCCCTTTTCGGCAAGGCCTTCTTCGTAAGCTTCGGGGTCCATCCTGTTTTCGAGGACCGGAATTGCTTCAGGGACTTTCGGGTAAAGTGGGGACCCATCGGTTCCTCCCCCGTTTACGGAATATGGGGAGTCGCAAATTCCATTGCTGTTTTCATCGGTACATGTCTCGCTATAACCCGTGCCGTCCAGGTCTGCCCAGAAGTTCCCGGCAATGTAAGGGCCCCGGACAATGTTCTTTTTGCTTGCGAGGGCTATGTTCCAGAAGTTGTCCTGGTTTCCGGGATTTTCTTCGACGTTTTCACTGTTCTTGAAATAATTGTCGTAGATCTGGTTTTCGCTGCTCTCTCCCAGGGAAATCCCGTACCCGTAGTTATAGCCGATGACATTGGTCTGTATGGTATTTTTGCCGGAGGACTCAAGTCTGATTCCCAGTTCATTTAAGGTAAAGACGTTGTTGCTCATGACGTTCCTGTCCGAGTCTTTCAGGAAAATTCCCTGCTCTGTGTTTGAGATTTCATTGTTGCTGATCAGGCAGTTCCCCGCCCCTTCAAGATATACCCCTGCATTTTCAGAGCCGCTAATGCCAAAACCGCTGAAGGTCACTCTTCCCGTATTTACTTCAACGACATTTTTAGCCGGGTCTGCAGCCTGGATCATGGTGTCCTCCGGGTTCCTTGAGTCGGACCAGATTTTCAGTTCCTTGTCTACCTTCAGGTTTTCTTCGTACGTTCCGCTCTTTACCAGTATCGTATCCCCCGGGTTTGCAGCATCTATGGCTGCCTGAACTTCCGTGTAGTCTCCTCCCCCTGAGGGGTCTACCATTAACGTTTCAGCAGCGCCTGGGACGCTTGCGCCGATTGCAAGTGTTAACAACAGTATAATCCAAAACGTTGGCCTATTCTTTAGTATACCCATTTCCATATTTCCCCTATCAATTTCCCTATCAAGTTATTATCCAACTTTAAGAATAAGTTGTATTTTCTTATTGTTCTGGGAAATGATATGCATTTGGAATCAAAATTCCTGAACAGATTTTCTAAAAGTTTTGACTATTTTTGCAAAAAAGATACCGTAAGTTCTGGACATAGGGTAGAGATATGGGGTAGAAACTGGTTGGGAGAGTAATAATTAATTTTTAATATCTCCTGCATATTAGTTCGTAATTGGTTTGCAGGTTTTATGAAGCATGCGTCTCTCCGCTGAAAGAGGTGAAATTTCAGTTCAAGAAATGAATTGCTTGCTACGTTTAATTGCTTGCTACGTTTAATTGCCTGTTACGT